>JBGSMO010000262.1:0-24307 GCA_041740115.1 Pirellulales bacterium | reverse complement strand
GCACTAGCCAGCGCCGACGGCATTCCCAATCGGTTTTACAGCATGTCAGCACAAATCGAGCGAGCGCGAAAAGCGTACTACGCACAGCTTGCACAACAGCAACGCGGCTCTACAGACATCACAAACTGGATAGACTGGTTTGCCGCCGGCCCATGCCCGCGGCCGCTCGCGCAGACGCCGGTGAGTCGGTCGACTTCGAGCGGATCGATCACTTCGGTGAGCGGTTGAATGCCGTCGGCCGAGATGGCGACGAGGACCAACTTATTGCCAACGCGCAGCAGTTGGGCAAAAATTTGCGGCGTCAGCGGCGCGCGACCGAGGACGGCGAACGCCTCATTCGGCAACAAACCGCCATGCTTGGCGCCGCTGCTGCGCCGCAGGAGCCACATGCAGACGAAGAACAAGCCGACGACGATTGCCAGCCCAGCGCCGGCGGTAGTCAGCGAATCGAGTTTCGAGAAGGAAGCCGGCAGCCGGCTCTTGATGCCATCGCTGAGGCTTTGGCCTTCTGCCGCTAACTGCGCCGCAGGCTTCGAGCGGGGCGCCAAGTGGCGCGATTCGTCGGAAGCGGGAGTGTCGGAAGCGGGCGGATAGTCGGTCGTTAGCGGCAACGCGATTCCGGGTAGCGGAGCGTCGGCTAACGGGGCCTCTTTCGGCGTGTGCGGTTCAACGGTGGGCTGAGATGGTTTGTTCTCGGCGGCTTCGGCATGTGCCGCCGGTTCGTTGTGGACTGCTTGCTCGACGCCTGCGCCGTATCGGGGCTGAGGAATGCCGGGAGTCGCTTGTTCGGTCGCGGCAGGCTGCGAAGCCACGGTCGTCTCGACGCCAGAGGCCGACGCGTTTCCGACAGGGCTCGTCGACGCCGCTTGACCATAGGCTGGCGGCGCTTGGCTCGTGTCGGCGAACTGATAAGCCGGCATCGATTCAGCGGCCGGTTCGTTGGTTGGGCGGAGCGGATTCTCAATTGCGCTCGGCGTTCTGGCAGCGCTGGCGGGCTGCCCATTTCCTGCCGACCCTGCGGCGTCGGCAGCGCCGGGGCGCCGATAAGAGAGGAGCAATTCCTCGTCGGCTGGACTCGCGCTCGACTGCCCTACGGCTGCCGCGACGAATCCACCCCATGCCGCCGCCGTCAGCGCCGCCCGTCGAACGAGCTGCGTCGAAGTCGCCAGAAATGGGAGCAGGATCGGTTGCATCGGGCCGGGAAGGAGCAGGCGGAAGGAACAAAGTCAAACGCCGCGCGAGCGCGAATCGCCGCGCAAGGCCCGCGGCTTATAGAATTCTGCAACTTTTTGGACCAGATCAGTTAAAGTTCCGACGCATTCATGTCCGACTAGGGTCATCCTGAGCAGAGCGAAGGATCTGGCGAATCGAGCGAGCTTCCAGATTCTTCGCTCTGCTCAGAATGACGCTGGACCGTGATCTCGACGCCATGTCCTTTGGGCTAGCACTGCTGCCGCGGCGCCACAATTCCGCTATCGTAAATCTATGATCTTCACCTGGCTGAGAAACCGCCGCCGTCGCCGCTTGTTGGCCGAGCCCTTTCCCAAGGACTGGGAGGACCTGCTCCAACGCCGCGTGCGGCATTACCGCTACCTGCCGCCGTCGCATCAGGAGCGGGTCCGGCAGATTGTCCCCGTGATGATCGCTGAAAAGGAATGGGCTGGCGCCGGCGATTTCAAGGTGACGCCCGACATGGCGGTGACGATCGCCGGGCAAGCGGCCGTCATGGCGAGCGGTTTCGACGAGCCTTACTTCTTTGATCGCCTCCACACGATTGTCGTCCATCCGAAGACGATTCGCTTCACGCCGGAGCAGACGGGGCGCAATCCGAATTTGCCCGGCGGCTGGCTGAGCGGCATCGCCTGGCATCGCGGGCCCGTCGTGTTGTCGTGGGGCGAAGTCCGCACCGAACTGACGGGTCGCTCGCCGGGTCGCAATGTGATCCTGCACGAGTTCGCCCACTACCTCGACGGCCTTGACGGACCCGCCGACGGCAAGCCGCCGATGGCGAGCAAAGAGAGCGAGCGTCGTTGGTACGCCGTGACCGAGGCAGAGTACCTGCGGCTGGTCGGCAGCGCCCGCCGCGGCGAAGCGACGTTGCTCGATCACTACGGGGCGTCGAATCGGGCCGAATTCTTCGCCGTGTCGACCGAGTATTTTTTCGAACTGCCGCACCAGCTGTTTGAGCGGCACGCCGATCTCTATGCGGTGCTGCAGGAGTTCTATCACCTCGACCCGCGGCAATGGCTGCCGCGGCTCGAATCGTCGCGGCATGAGCATACTGACGAGTCGGACGACTACCACCGCTTTCGCGCCCGCCGCCAGAGCCGTCGCGGCGACGTCGCCCAATTGAAAGCCGTGCAAGCCATGGCGCCAGGCGACGCGCTCTACGCGCTGGCGATCGACCATTTGCGCCGCGATCGGCCGGAGGATGCCATCCGGCTGTTCGATCAACTGCTGGAGGTTGATCCGCGCGACGAGGAATCGCTCGCCCACCGGGCGCTCGCCTACGTTCGCTTGAAGCGATTGGCCGAGGCGCGCCGCGATAGCGAAGCGGCGCTGGCCATCGATCCGCAAGATACGGAGGCGCTGTGGGCCCACGGCGAGGTGGCGCTGCAAGAAGGCCGCACGCTCGAAGCGGTGAACGACCTCAGTGCGGCGATCGACGTCTCGCCGCTGAAAATCGATATTCGTCGCGCTCGTGCACGGGCGTGGATGGCGGCCGGTCGACCGGAGAAAGCGGTCGCCGATCTGAGCGAGGCGCTGAACGTGGAACCGCATGACGCTGGGTTGCTTTCCGAGCGGGCCCGTGCGTATCTGGCGCTCAACCGCACGAGCGAGGCCAACCGCGATTTGGCCCGGGCGAAACTTCTCGAACCGGAAGTCGCCTGGCCCGCGTGAACTCTACGCCTTCGGCTTCTCCAGCACCCACCGCGTTACCATCCCCCAGTTGTCGTTGAAGTACCGCCACGACGCCGGGAAAAACGTCAGGTAGCGGTTGTACGTTTGCACGTCGACCAGCCGCAGGGCCTCTTCTTTGTGTTCGACCATCCGATCGAACCACGCCCGCAGCGTTTGGCGGTAGTCGTGGATCGAGCGATGGGTAATGCGGAAGCCGGCGTCTTCCCACGCCCGCGCATGGAAGCGATACGACGACCCCATCGAGCCGGGGAAGTAGATCTGCGAGCAAGCGACCGGTCCCATGTACGAGTCGGCGGTCCGACAGAAAAAGTGTTGCACGAGCCGCCCCCCCGGCTTCAGCGCGGCGTAGAGCTTGGAGAGCAACTGCGGAATCTCGTGCTGCCGCACATGCTCCCAGGCGCCGATCGAGTAAATCTTGTCGAACGCCTCCCGCGGATAGTCGCGGGTGATGAAGTTGTCGAAGTCGACGTTGAAATGGTTGTGCTCGTCGTTGTACGACTTCTGTTCTTTGGACAGGGTGAGCCCGAACAGGTTCTCGCGCTCGCCGGTCGCTTCGTAGATCCGCTTCAGCATCGGACCCCAGCCGCAGCCGAGCTCCATGATCTTGTCGCCGGGTTGCGGGTCGATCAGCTTCAGGATGAAGTCGGCCTTGTGCTGCTGCGCCTCTTCGATCGTGTCGTTGGGCGTATGAAAATCGGCGCAGGTGTAGAACATGTACTTCCGGTCGAGCCACAACTTGTAGAAGTCGTTCGACACGTCGTAGTGAGCCGAAATACCCAAAACGTGGTCCTGTTTCATCTTCGCGTGGATCACCAGCTTCCGCAGCGGTTTGAGCGGCCAGCCGGTCCGAATCCAGTCGGTGCCGCGCGGCATCTCGCGAGTGATCGCGTGCCACGTCCACTCCGGGTCGAGCGGCTGTGGCGAGCGGATGGAGTGCTGCAGGAAAGCGTATGAAATGCCGTAGGCGGCCGCTTCGACGGGGAACAGGGCGTGGCGGAGCATGGGCGAGATGGCCAGGGGGCAGAGCGGATGGAACGTCCAGCGGGCGGCTGTAGTGTGACGGCGAGTGCTAGCAAATGCAATCGGTCGCCGACCAGGGCGAACATGCGGGCATTGCAGCGTAAAGTGGCGGGAATTCGCGTCCGTTACGAGCCTGGCCGCAACTTTGCGGGCCCTCGGCCGACGCGCTTCGCGCCGGCGTGGACGGCTGGCATCGCTTTTAGTAGCATCCCCGCCGGCTTCTGCGGGCCAGGCTGTTGCGGCCGATTGCGCAGGAAGTGTTGACCAAGCAGCGCCACCGCAATCCCTCTTGTCCACAACACCGGCATGTCGCGTCGACTTACAACTCGCTGGTTCGTCAGCAGCGCGCTCGCCGTCGCGGCTGCGGTCGGCTGCACGACGGTCAAGAACTCCGGCGTCGCGGCGCTGGAAGACCGCATTGTCTACCAGCCCTCCGACGACGCCGAAAGTTGGAACCCGCAGGGCTTGGCGAAAGAAGATGTCACGTTCCAAACCTCCGACGGCGTCACGCTCCATGGCTGGTACTGCCCCGTTGCCAACCCGCGGGCCGTCGTGCTGTACGCTCACGGCAACGGCGGCAACCTGGCGAACCGCGCCCCGTTCTACCGCCTGCTGACCGAGCGCCTCGGCGTCAGCGTTCTCGCCTTCGATTACCGCGGCTACGGCAAGAGCGATGGTGATCCGAGCGAAGAAGGTTTGTTGATCGACGCCCGCGCGGCGCGTAAGTTTCTCGCCGAACGCGCCGGCGTCGCGGAGTCGGACATCATCCTCTACGGCCAATCGCTCGGCGGCGGCGTCATGGTCGACCTCGCCGCGAAGGATGGCGCCCGCGGGTTGATCCTCGAAAGCACGTTCTCGTCCCTCTCGGCCGTTGCCAACCACAAGTACCCCCTCACCGGCGCGCTGCTGCAGAACAAGTTCGATTCGATCTCGAAGATCAGCGCCTACCACGGCCCCACGCTCATCGCCCATGGCGAGGACGATCGACTCGTGCCGATCAAGCAGGCCAAGCAACTCTACGCCGCGGCGAACGAACCGAAATGGTTCCTGCCGATTCCTGAGGCGGGGCACAACTGGAAACCGACGTTCCAGTACGTCAGCGCGCTCGACGAGTTCTTTAAGCGATAATTGAACCGCCAAGGACGCCAAGAGCGCCAAGGGAATGCGGGAATTGAACCACGACGGCACAACGGGCACGACGTGGGAGAAAAGAGGGGCATCAAGCAGGGCGTACGCCGCTGTCGTTTTTCGTTGATTCCCCCGTCGCGCTCTTCGTGTCGTCGTGGTAAAGAGATTACTTCCTTGGCGCTCTTGGCGTTTTTGGCGGTTCAAAAATTGGCTGGGCGGTTTGCCGGCACGGCAACGCTGAGGATTCGCCAGTCGCTGCCATCGGTGGTAGACTAACGGGAAATCATTCCCGCCGTCACTCGCGCCCAGAAGTCGCCCGCCATGCCGATGCCCAAGAACGTCCTCGGGACAGAACTCGAAACCTGCTGCACCGACCCGATGACCGGCTTCTACCGCGACGGCTGTTGCCGGACCGGGCCGGACGATCATGGGCTGCACCTGGTGTGCATCGAAGCGAACGACGACTTCCTCGCCTTCTCGAAGTCGCGCGGCAACGACCTCAGCACGCCGATCCCGCAGTACCAGTTCCCCGGCCTGGTGGCCGGCGACCGCTGGTGCCTCTGCGTCGAACGGTGGAAGGAAGCGCTCGAAGCCGACATGGCCCCCGCGATCGTGCTGGCCGCGACGCACATCTCGGCGCTGGAGTTCGTCGACCTCGAAGATCTGCAGGCGTACGCGATCGACGCTGCTGCCGACAACTCGTAGGGCCGGTCTTGCCAGCTTCATTGGTAGTGGCAGACTTGCAATTTCTGGGCGATTTCTGCTTTCGCGGCGACGGCGCGGATAAAAAAGGGCTGGTTTTGGCGAGTCGGCCATGTTGGCCGTGGCGGCCAAGGTGGCCAATCGATGTTTGTTGGCCAACTTCGGGTGAGTCGGTTTTTTGTTAGCGCGCCATGAGCGCCAAGAGTGCCAAGAGTGCCAAGGGCGCCAAATGGTTTTGTTGGCGAACTTGGCGCAGTCGGTTTTTGCGACATTGACTGGGGGTGGACGGAGGGGCGAATGGCGTCGCTGGGGGCGAGGTGTCGCGTATCTCGTTTTTGGCGACACAAGGCGGAAGTTGTTTGGGGATATGGGGTTGGGGCGTCGCCGAGCGTGTCGCGGTGGCTGTTTGTCGCGACAGTTGCGGCGACAGGCGGGGTCGCAGGTTTGTTGAACGGGGTGGCCGGTTTGCTGAGGCTGAAGCGCCGTTTGAATCCGCGACGTGTGCCTGGCAGCCCCGGGCTCCGCCCGGGGGTCGGCGTCCATTCCAGTGGGCGTCGTCGCGCGTGGTGCTACCCCCCGGCGGAGCCGGGGGCTGAAGAACGCGGCAACGATCTGTGAGGCGCTTTGGAGAGCGAGGTTCTCCCCGTGGATGACGGCTAGGCGCAGCGATTGCGCAGAGTGTGGACATGCGAACACTATAGCGAATTGGGTGGCCAATTTCTAGATGGGAGTTTTGGCCACTTCGCCGGGGATCTGTCGAAGGCATTGAATGCCTCCGTCGGAGTGAGTGGCGAAGCGCGTACCCGCGTTGGCGCTGGCAGAATGCCAGCGGCGCCCGGCGTAAGGATTTTTCCCCGTTATGGGGCGGGCTGTCTTGCTCTCTCGACGAGAACAGCAATCATTTCGTCGAGCTTTATCGAAGGCGTATCCTTCGAGGCAATTTTGCCTTCGGCGTCGATAAGATAAAACGTCGGCCATGCCTGAATGTTGTAGGCATCAGTAACTTGCCCTGGCTTGCCGTCGTTGATCGAAGGCCAGGTCATTCCATGCTCCTCGGCTAATTCCTTGGCCGACGCGACCTCGCTGGTGCGACATACGCCAATGAGAGCAA
Source organism: Pirellulales bacterium (assembly GCA_041740115.1). Taxonomy (GTDB): domain Bacteria; phylum Planctomycetota; class Planctomycetia; order Pirellulales; family Lacipirellulaceae; genus Lacipirellula. Next base: position 17,424 of record JBGSMO010000262.1, on the reverse strand, counting down.
ATGGCGCGTCGCGATACTTTTCGACGAGTTCCAACTCCCGTGGAACCATTGCTATGCAGGGACCGCACGTTGGGAACCAGAAGGAGAGGAGCACGACTTTACCGCGATAGTCGGCCAGTCGGAGCGGATTGCCATTGAGATCAATGGCGTCGAAGTCGGGAGCTGGGGCGCCGACGTAGAGATGCTCTAAAGCGAGAAGACTTTTTCGAGCTTTGTCGCCGATATTCTTCAAATCGCGAACGTTGGGGGCCGTCACCGTGAACGGCGTATCGGCATACTTATTTAGAATCTGGCGAAACAATTCAATACTTTCAGTCTTGAAAACTTCGGGATCGCCTTTCGTATCTGAGGTATAGGCAATCCATTCGGGAGCGACGCGGCCTCGGTAATACTTCTCCTCTTCCGTCTTCGGTTTCTGCCAAGACGCGGGGCCTCCGTCGGCAACCGTGTCGTAGCGCAGGGAGAGATATTCCGCTAGCGCGAGCATCGCGAACGCCCGCCGATCTTCAGGCAAGCTGTCGCGTGAAGCGATGTCGCGCAAAAAGGCCTCGCGCGCGGGTGAAAGGTTACTTGCCGCTTTCAAGCAAAGGAGCGGCAAGTCTTTAGCATCGTCATGATGATCGGCGATGATATTCCAGGCCGTTGATTCAGCCGGAAACATCTCGATATGCGCGGGACCAGTTATATTAATAATCCATCGACACGCGTCGATCGCCGTGGAATCGTCTGGTCGGGCTTCCGCGAGGGCGACAAACTTAGGGAGGTACTTCCACCGCGGGTCCGCCTCGGATCGCCGGATTTTCTCGCTCAGCGGGGCTTCTGGGTCGATCTCTTCTTGGTAATAGGCCGTCGTCGCGGCCTCGAATTCAGCTTTAAGTCGCTCGAATTGCGCTTCTCGACTATCGGCAATCGCTTCGTTGGACAAGATCGCAGCCAAGTAGATGCCGACAACAACCTGAAACAAAAAGAGTTTTGAGAATGGGAGGACAGGAGCGTCGCCTTGAGGGATGAATCGTCTGCACATCGATTTTTCCGCGATGAAATAGGTTGACCCTTATAAACTGCGTGGCGAACTGAAATAGGGCAATTCCCAGCGCGATCAGGCTCGCCACGGCGTCCCGTTTCATGCCCCGCATTTTCATCATCATCAAACGGTCTGGTACAATGCAGGCATGCGATTCCGCTTTTCTCTACGTTGGTTACTCTTGGCATTTGTCGTGGCGGCCGGTTTCTGCTGGTGGTGGGACCGTCCACGACGCGTCGCCAATTCGCTGGCAGCTGCCATAGATTCCAGTGATCTATCCGCCGTGAACCAGCTGCTTGATCGATTGAAGTTCACCGGCGAACCTAAGCTGCGAATCGTCTCCAGAAAACAATCCGCAACTGACTGGCTTCGCGGTATTTCGCGACTCACGGTATCAGCAGATATCGGCGAAGTGATGATTATCGAACTCGAAGCCCATCGCGACAAAGTGATTCGCGTCCGCAGTTTGCCCGACGCAATGCAGTTGCCATGAATTGACGGCGGGTGGCCATGGCCTCGGCGGTAACTCCGCCGTGGCCATGAGAAGCGTGGCGGCTGATGCTTGGCCGGTAATTCTGCATGCTCACGGCTTGGGGCCGAGAGCATGCCGCCCGGCCGGCCCTGGCGTTTGTTACACTGCGGATATGCGTTTCAACGTGCGGAAGATGTTGATCTTGATGGCATATGTTGCCGCCGTACTGGCATTACTCTCCACTGTCGTCGTCCGTGCCAACAGCACTCGTCCGTCGTTGCTGATCGCATTTCTCTTCGCAGCCGCGGTTGCTTGGATCTACGAATTCGCACGAGCGAGTTGACCATGCGATTCAACGTGCGATTTCTGTTGCTCTGCACGCCTCCATTCACCCCAGCCCAGAAGCCGCCCCTCCCCTCCAGGCTACTTGCAAGCCCAACGGCATACGGGCTTTTCCGGCGCTTCTCGCTGGCAGGCTAACGTTGGGCGCCACTGGCGTGTCGCTAGTGTGAAGTGCCCTATCGGCAAGGCCGCCGATGGACTTGCAAGTAGCCTGAAGGACAGGGCCGCCTGTTGTCCGCGGTTGATGGCGAGCCGTGTACCCGCTTCGCACTGGCGACACGCCAGTGGCGCCCGAAAAGAATAGCCGCGACTGGGTTGGGTCGCGGCTATTCCTTGATGGAATCTCGAACGGCCCCCGGCTTGAAGAGCCGGGGGCTAAAGGGGGGACTGGCAATTCTGTTGGCTAGCGCTTCTGGCGTTCGCGTTGCAGTTGCTCGAACTCTTGCTGCTGGACCTCTTTCGTCGACGGCATCGACACGACGAACTTGCGATCGTATTCGACGCCGTAGTCGTAGGTGATTAGCCGGGCCGATTCGCCCGCGGCGTCGGCGGGGACTTCGACGTCCCAGCGCAGGATGCCCATCGGCCGCTCTTCGCGGACGTAGAGGGGATCTTCGCTCAGCTTGTCGCTCGTCTTGCCGAGCGTGACGCGGATGTCGGCGCCGTTTTCGGCATGGGGCAGGCGATCGATCACGCGGACTGGCGTTGGTTCGTTGCCGAAGTTCTCGATCACCAAGCGGTATTCGAATCGCGTCTCGCGGTTGCCGCCCTGCGTGCTGTCGGTTTTGTTGACGAGTTCGCGACGAGCGCGCAGTTGCGGATCGGCGCCGAAGCCGACGACGAACTTCTCGCCGCGCGCCACGGTCGGCAGTTCGCCTTGGCCGACGAAACGGCCGTCGAGGTAGGCGGTCATGGGGCCGGCGAGTAAGTCGTGGTCGCTGGTGTTCTTGAGTTCCGCTTCGCGATAGACGTGCGGCGTGAGGACCGGCGCCGCCGTGTGATAGAACTGGCTCGCCACGGCCGTGTGCATGATGCGGACCATCTGTTGATCGGTGCGGCTGGCGAGGCTGACTCCCGTTCCAAGCGAGTAGCTGAGGCTCGGGCCGTTGCCGCCGTCGAACGTTTCGCTCCGCAGCACGCTGATCGGGCAGCCGATTTCGAGCAATTGGTACGAGCCGGCGACGTCGTTGAGGCCCCAACTGAGGCGGTTGACGTCGGCGAAATTGCCGGCGTTGCCGATCGCTTGGCTGTATTCGTGTCGCTGCGAGCGCAGGCCGGAGATGGCGCCTTGCACTTGGCTCTTCGAGGCGTTTTGCATGGGGAACGTGAGGTGCGCAGCCTGCGGCGCCTGGGCATTGGGCGCGTTGATCGGGGCCGCTTGCTCTTCGGTCGTCAGCATCACATGCAGGGGCGCGAGGCCGGGGCCGGCGGCGCTGAGCGTGGGAGAGGCGGTCGACAGGGTCAAGTCGACGTCGTTCCAGTCTTCGCCTGAAAGCTGCTGGATGAGCGCGCTGTACTCGACTTGCACCTCGCGGCGATCGGCGGCGGCGCGCATGACGTACGACGGCGACCAGCCGCAGTTGTTCACCAGATAGCTCAGCCGAATCTCGGCGGGGGCCTCGGCCTTCTTTTGAATGAAGAGAACGGCTTCCCGTAAGGTTTGGGAGGCGCCGGCAGTGATCTCGGCGCGCTTGCGGTTGAGCAGCTCGATCCGCTCGTTCAGCACGCGGGCCTGCTTGGCGAGTTCGACTTCTTCGGTGGCGATCGTTTCGAGCTGTGCGAAGGAGAACGTCGTGAGCCGTTCGAGCGCTTCGGCGTCGAGCACTCCCTTGGTGAGGTCCGATTGCGCGGTGGGCGCGACAAAACCTTCGAGCTTGGCGAGAAATTCGGTGCGTTTCACCAGGAGGGCTTGCCGCTTGTTGGTGAGGTCGAGTTCCTGCTGCGTGGCGAGAATTTCGTCATCGAGTTTGCGAACTTCTTCGCGCGGTTCTTCGCCGACGGCGCGGGTGCGGAAACGGACCGCGCGAATCTCGACGCCGTCGCCCCCTTCGGCGAAGAGGCTGTTGGGGACAATCTGCTCAGGAAGCTGACTGACGACGATTTCGAGCCGACCGGCGGCGCCTTCGATCGGCACCTCGCGCGTCACTTGCGCTTGGCCGCGATAGAGCGTCACGGCCGAGACGCGGCCTTCGACGGCTGACGATGCGCGGGCTGGCGTGGGAAGTTGAAGCAGTGAGAGAGAGCACGTCAACGCTGCCAGTGTGGCCATTCGAGTCATGACAAGAACCTCCTGCGTGAATGAGAGAAACTGCTGCGCATGTGAAACGAGTGATCGCTGAAAACGATTTGTAGGCACAAATCCCGAAGGAACACGCTTAAGCCTACGACCCGATACGCGGCGGCCGCAATGAAGATCGCGTAACGAGTTTGTAACGTGGTCGGCTCGAATTGACGCGCAGGCGAGCGGCGATGATGATCAACGACGCTGGCGCCGGTTCGATGCGCCTGCTCCCGCCAAAGTTCCCGCCGAGGATGTTTGCATGGTTTGCCGAGCTTCAATCGTTGCCGCTTGTTCGCTGGCGCTGGTTGCCGCCGCTCCCGTCGCTGTGGGAGCTGATTTCAAGGTCGAGAAGCATGTGGTCGGCGAGACGCTTGGCGGACGGCCGATCGAGTGCAACGTCTACGGCGACGGCGACGACGTTTTTTGGTTGATCGCCACGATTCACGGGAATGAAGCGGCCGGCACGCCGCTCGTGGCGAAGTTTGTGGAATGGCTCGAGAAGAATCCGCAGGAAGTCGAAGGCCGCAAGATCGTCATCATGCCGGTTGCGAACCCCGACGGGTTTGCGGACAACGTCCGCTTCAATCGCAACGGCGTCGATCTCAATCGAAATTTCCCCGCCGGCAATTGGGGCGAAGCCGATGTGAAGCCGCATGGCGCCACGCCGCTGTCGGAACCGGAAAGCCGCGTGCTGATGCGGGTGCTTTGCCAATATTTCCCGAACCGCGTCGTGAGCATTCACCAACCGCTCAACTGCGTCGATTGGGACGGCCCCGCCGACAAGATGGCCGAGGCGATGGCGGCGAAGTGCAAGCTGCCGCTGAACAAGCTCGGCAGTCGCCCGGGCTCGCTCGGTTCGTTCGTCGGCACGACGCTCGGGCGGCCGATCATCACGCTCGAACTGCCGGGCGACGCCGGGATGGACGAGGAGGTGCTGTGGAAAGAATACGGCGATGCGCTGATTGCGGCGCTGCAGTACAAGCACGAAGAACCGGCGGCCGCGAAGGCTCCGGCTCAGTAGTGCTGGCGATACGTTGTTTTCTCTCGCAAAGGCGCGAAGGCGCAAAGAAAACGCAAAGGAAAAGAGTGGGGAGAAGAAATTGGATTGCAGGCAGGAACCATCACGACTCGTGCATGATCTCCTCCTGTCTTCTTTGCGCTTTCTTTGCGCCTTCGCGCCTTTGCGAGAAACATCCAAACTGACTATCGCGATCACTGTGGCAGCGTTAATCGTACCAGTCGCCAGGGCAGGGGAGTTCGATCAGCAAATGCAAGCCAAGCTGCAGACAATCGCCGATGGCGTCGACGGGACGCTCGGACTGGTCGTCGAAGATCTCGCCGGCGAGCAGCGGTTCGCGGTGAACGCCGATCGGCAGTTCACGCAGGCGAGTTGCATCAAGACGCCGATTTTGCTCGAAGTTCTCAAGCAGGCTCACGAGGGGAAACGCAGCCTTGCCGACCGGCATTGGGTCGATCGGCAGAACAAAACGAGCGGCAGCGGCATCCTGTTTGAACTCGGCGATCACACCGCCGAGCTCAGCGTCGAAGACCTTTGCGTGCTGATGATTGTGCTCAGCGACAACACGGCGACTAACATGCTGATTGATCAGGTCGGCATGGAGAACGTCACCGCGACGATGGCTTCGCTCGGTTGCGAGCGGACGGTCCTTCGCCGCCGGATGATGGACATGGCCGCGGCCGCGCGCGGCGAGGAGAATCTTTCGACTCCCGCCGATGCGGCGCGCCTCTTGCGGCTCCTGCATGAAGGGAAGTTCGTCAATTGCGAAGTCAGCGACCAGGCCCTTGCGATCCTTCGCAAACCGAAATCGGGGGCCATTCGATCGACCGTCCCGCTCAGCGTGCCGGTGCCGTTCAAGCCGGGCGAGTTGCCGGGACTTCTCACCGAGTGGGCGCTGGTGGAACTGCCGCAGCGGCCGTATATCGTCGTCGTCATGGGGACGTACAACCCCAAGACGAGCACGGACGACGCCCTCGACGCCGCGATGAAGCAAGTCGGCAAAGAAGCGTACAAGTTTTTTAAGTCCGTCAAGTAGCCGCGGACGGGCGACCCGCCGGAGCGTCCCGCAGCCAGACCTTAGCCGCACCCTCATCTCCGCAGGCCGCGCCATGCCTTTCGTCAACGTCAAGATCACTCGCGACGGCGTCACTGTCGAGCAAAAAGCTCAGATTGTGTCCGAAATCACCGCGACGCTGCAGCGCGTCCTTGGTAAACGCCCCGAGCACACCCATATTGTCATCGATGAGATCGATCCGGAGAATTGGGGCTACGCCGGCATGCTCACGACCGAGTACCGGCGGCAGCAAGCTTCGCAGTGATGGGCGGCGACGGAAGGGGCATTCTGGGAGAGCCGAGTAGCCGCGATGCGGCTTTCCCGGGCCGTTGAGAGAATCCTTCTCCGCGCGTAGAATGACAGTTCCGCGGGGGTAAACCCCGCGGCTCGCTTGCCTCGCCGTGGAGGCTCGCTTGCGTCCCGCCTTGAATAAATCACCCTCGGGCTTGCCCCTCGCGCATGAGCGACGAACTCCATCACGAATGCGGCGTCGTCGCGGTTTATCACTTGGAGGGCGATGAAGTCAGCCCCCTCTGCCCGACGCAAGGGCCGGACGAAGTGTCGCGGCTGATGCCGCGGATGCTGCTCGACGTGCAGAACCGCGGCCAGTTGTCGACGGGGATGACTTCGTACAATCCCGATCGCGACCAGCTGCTGAAGACTTACCGCAAACTCGGCACGGTGAGCGAAGCGTTTCGCCTGAATCACAAGGCGAAGGCCGAGAGCGTCATGCGGAGCATGACGGGACGGGCGGCGATCGGGCACGTCCGCTACGCTACCTGCGGCGAGGACGACGTCAGCTACGCCCAGCCGTTCGAGCGACACCATCTGCAGAAACGCAAGTGGTTCAGCTTTGCCTTCAACGGGCAGTTGGCCAATTACGCCGCTTTGCGCGACAAGCTGCTCGCGGAGGATGACCACCACCTCACGCGGCAGAGCGACACCGAAATCATCATGCACGAGATCAGTCGCGAGATGTCGGGCGACCGCTGCCCCTCGCTGATCGAGATCATGACGGCCGTCTCGAGCCGCTTCGACGGCGCCTACAGCCTCGCGCTGCTCAACGCGCAGGGCGAAATGCTAATTGCCCGCGACCCGCTTGGCGTGAAGCCGATGTGCTACGCCATCGAGGGGTCGCTACTCGCCGCGGCGAGCGAGAGCGTCGCGCTGCTGAACCTCGGCTTTCAGCCGGAGTCGATCCGTTCGCTCGAAGCGGGCGAAGCGATTACCGTGGTCGACAACAAGATTTCGATCGAGCGTTTCGTCGAGCCGAAGCGGACGGCACACTGCTTCTTCGAGTGGGTCTACTTCGCCAACGTCGCCAGTACCATGGATGACCGCGGCGTCTATCTCTCGCGGAAGGCGCTTGGCGAAGAACTCGCCCGGATGGAGACGATTCCCAAGGGGGATGATCTGATTGTCGTGCCGGTCCCCGATACCAGCAAAGCGGCGGCCGACGCGATGGCCTACTCGCTCGGCGTGCCGAGCGTCGAGGGGCTGATCCGCAACCGTTACGCCGGCCGTACGTTTATTGAAGGGGGCGCCGGCCGCGTCGCGAAGGCGGCGGCTAAGTACACGCCGCTGCCGGAAGTTCTGCGCGGCAAGCGCGTGCTGCTGGTGGAAGATTCGATCGTCCGCAGCACGACGATGCGGGTGCTACTCGACCGCATCCGTGAAGTCGGCGGCGCCAAGGAAATTCACGTTCGCGTCGCCTGCCCGCCGATCATCGCTCCCTGCTTTTACGGCATCGACATGTCGCGGATTCGCGAACTGTTCGCGCCGCAGTTTGTCGAGAAGGGACTGCCGAGCGAAGAGATGTTCGAGCTCATGGCTGCGGAGCTCGGCGCCGATTCGCTCCGTTATTTGCCGGTGGAGTCGATCTCACGCGCCGTCGGCAAGCCGGCCGACCAGCTTTGCCGCGCCTGCATCACCGGCGACTATCCGACGCCGTGGGGGCAGAAGCTTTACCAGGTGGCGCTCGACAACTACCACAACCATGCCGACGTCGCCGCCGAACGGACCTACGAAGCGGCGGCTACGACCGCGGGCTAGATCGTATTTCAGCCCCCGGCTCCGCCGGGGGGTAGCACAACGCAGGACGACGCCAGCCGGCATGGTGACCGACCCCCGGGCGGAGCCCGGGGCTGCAATGGGCGGCTACGACTTCACGAACTCCGACCGATAAACCGGCTCGCCGTGGAGGCGGGTGCGGCGTTCGAAATGCGTGCGGAAGTCGAGATCGTGCTCGGCGTCGCGTTCGGGGACTTCCAGCGGGCCGACCAGCGGCGTCACTTCGGCGATCAGCGCGAGGGCGGCGTCGAAATAATCTTTCACGTCGGTCCAGAAGTGGAGCTTCCCGCCCGGCTGCAGCGTCCGCACGACGTCGGCTAGAAACGACTCGTTCATGACCCGCCGCTTGTGATGGCGGGCCTTCCACCACGGATCGGGGAAGTAGACGTGAATCGCCGCCAGCGAGGCGTCGGGGACCATCTCGCGAAACATCTTTAAGCCGTCGCCGTGAACGGCAACGGCGTTGGTGATTTCGCGCTTCGCGAGCCGATGACCGATGAACTTGGCGTATTTATACGCGACTTCGACGCCAATGAAATTTCGCTCGGGCGTCCCCAGGGCGGCGTTCTGCAGGAAGAGTCCCTTGCCGCTGCCGAGTTCAATCTCCAGCGGGGCCTCGCGACCGAATAGCTTCACCGGATCCCACGGCGCGGGCAGTTCTTCGACCTTGTAAAAGTGCCGCGAGAGGTCGAGCGTCTCGTCGATTTTTGGGAGCGCCCGACGGCCCATAGCTTCAACCACCTTCAAAAGAATTGAACCGCCAAGGACGCCAAGAGCGCCAAGGAAAGACAGAAAAACATTGGCCCGCGAATCACGCGAATGGACGCGAATGAAATTCAATCATTCATTTCTTCATTCGCGCAGATTCGCGTGATTCGCGGGCAACTCTCCCCGCATTTCCTTGGCGTCCTTGGCGGTTGCATTTGCTGCATTGGCTATTTGGCCGCCGCGTCGGTCTTAAAGATATCCGACGGCAGCGCGATCCCCGTCAGTTCGCCTTCGCAGACCAGCGTCGTGCCGACGAATTCTTGGAAGCGGCAGACGACCATGCGGCCGCGGCGGTACTTCGTCACTTCGATGGCGATCGTGAGCCGATCGCCAGGGCGAACGACGCCGCGGAACTTCACCTTGTCGAGACCGCCGAAGCCGACCACCTCGACGCCCGACAGGTCGTTCTTTTGGACGTGGTACGAGAGGACCTGGGCAGCCGCTTCGCACATGATCACGCCGGGGAGCAACGGATAAGCGGGCATGTGGCCGCTCACCCAAAACTCCTGGTCGGTGAGATCGCGGTAGCCGACGCAGACGTGCCGCTCGACGTCGTCGACGACGATCGCCGTGAGCTGCTCCATGGCGAATCGCTGCGGGATGTAGCGCCGAATTTCCTCGATATCGGCGATCACATTGCTGAAGTCGATCGCGGCCGGATCGACGATCAGTTCAACAGCCGGCACGACGGTCGCTCCTCTGGCCAGTTCGCTTTTCTGTTTGAGTCTTTCAAAAACGGCCCGCAAGCAATGATCGGCCACTTAGCCGCGGACCTTGCTCCGCGATGCCCGCCGCGAGCGGCGGGACTACATGTGGCGTTGCGGGACGGCGAACCAGATCATTGGTTCGCCTGGCAGCGGCAATCAGGTCTTCACCTGCTGACGGCGATTCTTGCGCGGACGGCTGCACGCGGGACGCTTGCCGTGATTGGCTTTCTTAACTTTACGACCTGGCTTGGCCATGGAACGAACTCCCTAACAATCGGTGTGAGCATGCACGGACAGCCCACACGGCGCCGGCGAAAGTTTGCCATTCTAGCACCGGTCTGGCGGGCCGGAAAGGCGGTGTTGGGCTGGGTGGCAATGCCGTTTCGCCCGTCGCCGCTCTGTCATTCCGAGGTACTCCGAGGAATCTAGCCGGACCCCTCGTAGTACATCGGGGTGACCAGGAACAGCCGATTCGGCAGCTATTCCCGCAAATCCCAGGCTTCGACCCATTCGACCCCGACCGGCTTCATTCCAAAATCCTTCTCCAACTGGTCGTCCATTTCCGCCAAATGGCCTGCCCCGTAGAAGATTGCCAGTTCCTTATCGCCCGCCTTGAGGCGTTTCTTCAGCACTTCCAGTGCTCGGGCGTTGCGGTCGGTGATGAGCGTCGAGCCTTCGGGCCCCGAAAAGCCCATCATCAGGGCCTCCATCCCCTCGAACTGCTGGGCCATGGCGATCTTGAGTCGGCGAGGGCGATCCTCCGAGAACATTGCCGTGAAAATGTCGAAATCGGCGTTCACCCCTTCGCTGGCCGCCTTGCTCTGCTGGGCCATCGCAGCGCCCTGCAGCTTGAAGTACATCTGCAGGAACCCTTCGTCTCGCTTCGCCATCGACTCGACGAATTCGTCGGGCGACAGGTCGGCGTGGACCATGTTGTCGCGGGTGTAGTCGATCTGCTCGAGTTGATGCTCGACTTCCAGCATCGACTTCATCCCGTTCTGCAGCATGCCAAGCGGGTGGGTGTTCGGCGTGCCGCGGCCGCGGGGGACTTCCGTCCCTTCGGGCGCCACCAACTCGTACAGCACCGCGTCGTATTCCTTGAACCGGCGGTTCAAGTCGCGGTAGTAGCGTTTGTCGGCGATGTGGACCGCCCCGACGAGGTCGACGTATTCCTTGTAATCCGCTGCGGGTTTTCCCGCGACGATATCCTCCGCCTTCACGTAGCGGACGATGGCTGTTTCGAGGGCGACCGGTTCGTCGTCCTTATCCTTCAGCAGCCGGACCCACTTCTCGCCGGCCGCTGGCGCCTTGTCATCGGCCGTTTTGGCGGCCTCGGTCGCGGTTGCCTGGGGCGGTTCCGCGTAAGTCGCCGCCGTACTGAAGCCAAAGGCCGCTAGCGGCGCCAGTAGCCAGGTCCACACGGTTCGTTGGCGCGGCGGCGCGCAGATTTGTCGTTTCATAGGGAGTTCTTCGCCTGGGGGCGCGAGTCCTTGGGAGTCGTTCCCAACGGTTTCTAGCGTTGCGGAAGTATATCCCTGGGGAATTCGCAGTACAAACTTTGCCCCTAGCCGCGGGGCAACGCCCCCGCCGGAGCGGGAAAAACGAATGGCGAATGGGGAATGAGGAATGGGGAAAGGCCGCAATTCACCCCATTCCCCATTCAGCATTCCCCATTCGTGCTCGCTTCGGCGGCTCGTTGAGCCGCGGCTACAGGGCGGTTGCTAGCAGCAAACGCCGGAATGACCGTCATTTTCGTCAGACTTTACCACCTTTACTCAACCGGCGAATCAGGCGCATCCGATACTACCGGCACAGAGACATCGCGCCGTCTGCAAGAAAGCAGCGTCGCGCTACCAGGACTGCGTCGCCCATTTGCGGCGCTCCCACGAGGGGAAGTTCCATACCATGACTGCTCGAAAGCTCACCCACTGGCTTGCCGCTTGTTTTCTCCTCGCTTCAGGCGCGGAACGGGCGGCCGCCCAGGCCGCCGACGCCTTCTGCGATGAGTGCTGCGAGCACGATATGCAGTGGTTCGCCCCCGTCGATTTCGATTTCGACTGCCAGCCGATTGAACGAACCTGCGGCTGGGGGTTCAGCTACGACCGCCTGGTCTGGGCGGCAACCGGCGAACGGAACCAAATCGGCACCGGCGGCACGAACGACGGATCGCTCGGCCCCTGGCGCGAGTTCCTCACGGGACGGTTCATCGCCGACGGCACGGCCGTCCCGGTGAACATCGCCCCGCCGGTGCTGCTGGGCGGGTTGGACTCAGCCCCGCCCGACGCGGTGTTCGACTGGGGCCATCGCTATAACTTCGCCTACTACGACGGCGACGAAGCCTGGAACATCAACGTCCTCGACGGCCCGACCTTTGCCAACCAGCAACTTTACGGTGATTTCACGGCCGCCAGCATCTACGGCTCGACGATGATTGTCTTCGACGATCCGCTCAACCTGATGCGTGGCTTCATCGACGTCGTCGGCCCGATTGGCGGTCCCTTCCAGCCGGATGGATTGGCGGATGACATCGACGGCGACGGCCAGTTTGGTCCCGACGGTTATAACCTCGACGATCCGGGGCGCGAGCCTGACAGCTTCCTGATCGGCGATCTCCGCGGCGACTTCGACGACATCGTGGCTCTCCCCGTCAGCTTCCGCTTCCTCGGCGTGCGGACGGCTACGCAAACTCGCGGCATCGAACTGATGCGAACGCACCGCCTCAGCAACCTTCACAAGATGGACAAACACCAGAACAACACGGTCGAGATCGGCGCCGGCGTCCGCTACTTCCGGATGCGTGACGACTTCGACGTCGTCGGCTCGGGCGGCACCCTGGGCAACAGCTTCTGGGATACCCGGGTGACGAACAGCCTGATCGGTCCGCAACTCTCGGCGAAGTGGACCCACCAACGCAAGCGGTGGAACTTCGATCTCGCTGGTCGCTTCCTCTTCGCCTACAACGTCCAGGACTTCCAGCAAAACACCGCGTTGGGTCAAGATTTGGTCCCGGGACAGTACAACCGCCCGATTTATATGGTCACCACGGTCACGGATCACGGCAAGCAAGAGAACGACTTCTCGCCGACCGCCGAGTTGCGGGCCGACCTGAACTACCAATTGACTCGCTCGGTCGCCCTGCGAATCGGCTACACGGCGATGTTCATTGACAACGTCAGCCGGGCTTCTAGCCAGGTCCGTTACGAGTTGCCCCGCATGGGCTTCCGCGACGACCAGGCCGGCAAGCAAGAAGTCTTCATCAACGGCGCCAACTTCGGCTTCGACGTGAACTTCTAACGCGGTCGACGAGTTAGCTACAAAACGAAACAGCCCCGGCCTCGGTCGGGGCTGTTTTCGTTTGATAAGACGCCAGGCTCGCGATACGCGCGGCAAAGTCAAGTCTAACCGCAATCAACCGCCACGACTTCGCCAAGGAAAAGCAAAGGCGGGGAGATTAACCACGAAATAGACGAAAAGCACGAAGAAAGAAATCCAGGAGGTTCACCGCTAATCGGCGCTGATAGGACGCTAATAATCTCCTTCTATTAGCGACCATTAGCGTTTATTAGCGGTGAAGTATTCTTCCTTTCGTAATAACTCGTCTCTTCCTTGGCGTCCTCGGCGATTTGTCTTGGGGACGTCGAGGGGCTCCTGACTTCCGGCCAACGCATGAAAAAAGCGGTCACAGTATAGACTGCGACCGCTCGGTGTCTTGTATTTTGGCGACGCGTTCGCCAATTGTTCAGCGAATTGCCGGCGACTAGGCTTCGACGCGCTCGCCGTGCAACTGGCGAAGCTCTTCGAGTTCCGACGTCAGTCGGTGACGCAGCGGGCTGGTCGGGCGGAGCTCTTCCAGAAGGGCTTCGGCCTTTTCGAAGCTGACCTCGGTGAAAATTCCGCTCTTAAACAGCTTGGTCCAGCTACGCGAGACTTCACTTTCGGTTAACAAGGGACAACTCCTTATCGGCGACATCTGGGGCGAACGGCGACCGTTCAAACGCTGAGTCTCATTATGCTTGTCGCCGGCAAAAACAGCAAGCCGGTGACGCCTGCAAATAAGGGAACTGCAATGTCGATTAAATTGAACCGCCACGGACGCTACGCCCGCCAAGGACAAGAGGGAGGAATTTAACCGCGAATCACGCGAATCCGCGCGAATGAAAACTGGATGATTGATTTCCATTCGCGCAGATTCGCGTGATTCGCGGTTCGTATTCCTTCTCTTCGCAACTCCCCGCCGTGCCGTCGTGGTTCAATTCTCCCCGCATTTCCTTGGCGCACCTTGGCGTCCTTTGGCGGTTCATTCCTGCGCCTGTCGCCAGCAGCTTTGCCCGGTCCTGCCGGTCCTACGGACCGGCGAAACGGCGCCGATTCCCGAAACCTGCCCGACTCTGCCGCTAGCGGCGCCCGCAGAAACAAAGTCCAAGTAAATACGCTCTCCAGCGAGGTTGCCGCAATTTGCTCGGGGTTCGAGAGGGTGGTAGGTTCCATGGATAGGCCTTCCCTCAGTCCCGCCTGACCCCAAAAATAGCTCTCCCAGGGGGTGAACGGTCGATGCCAGCCAAATACAATAACTCCCGTCAACGTTGGGCCCCGGAATCGGGCTCACGACTGTTCCGAGCGCTGCAGGACGTAGCTGCTCGGTTGATTAGCCCGAACTCCCCTCGCTTGGCCTTGGCCCCGGTTCCCGCCGGTCGCCCGGCGCCGGCGGAGAGAGGTCGCGGCTAGGACCTGTGATCTGGAGCGGGGCTTACTCCCCGGTCGCGGCGCCCAGGGCTTCAACAAGCTCCGCCCGACCTCCCGCCTTCGAGCCCCGCGTTTTGTGCGACATTCGCGCTGATGGTTGGCGCCACGTCGCTAGGAGTTAGTTACCAAGTGCATACGGATCAACTTCCTGGATCGTTTTTCGGACCGTCGACCCTTGTGGAGCTACTGCGCCACCGCGCGCTCCACCAGGGGAACGACGCCGGCTTCAAGTTCCTGACCGATGGCGAACGGGCCGAAGTCGTGTGGACCTACGCCGACGTCGACCGCAAGGCCCGCGCAATCGCCGCCTCGCTGCAAGCGATGGACATGGAAGGGGAGCGCGCCTTGCTCCTTTATCCGTCGGGCCTTGATTTCGTCGCCGCGTTCTTCGGCTGCCTCTACGCTGGGGTGATCGCCGTCCCCGCCTACCCGCCGCGTCGCAACCGGAACATGGCCCGGATCGACGCGATCGCCAACGACGCCGAAGCGAAGATCGCGCTCACCACGTTCGAAGTGCTCGAACGGGTTCAGACGATGATCACGGACACGCCCGCGCTTCAGCGGATTCGTTGGCGAGCGACCGATCAATGGGACGAAGAGCAAGCCGACCAGTGGCGTCGCCCCGACGTTCATGGCGATACGCTCGCCTTCCTGCAATACACTTCCGGTTCGACCGGCATGCCCAAGGGGGTGATGCTGACCCACTCGAACTTGATGCATAACTCGGCCATGATCACCTACGCCTTCGAGCATTCGCGCTCAGGCAGCGGCATGTTCTGGCTCCCTCTCTATCACGACATGGGCCTCATCGGCGGTATTCTGCAACCCCTCTACATGGGCCGGCCGAACTTGCTCATGTCGCCGACTCACTTCTTGCAGCGCCCCGTGCGATGGCTGCAGGCGATTTCGCAATCGGGCGCCACGATCAGCGGCGGACCGAACTTTGCCTACGATCTGTGTGCCGAGAAGGTGACTGCTGAGCAGAAGCGCACCCTCGATCTCAGCCGCTGGTCGCTCGCCTTCAACGGCGCCGAGCCGGTCCGCGCCGAGACGATGGACCGCTTCAGCAAGGCCTTCGCCGAATGCGGCTTCCGCCGCGAGGCGTTCTATCCCTGCTACGGGTTGGCCGAGGCGACGCTGATCGTCGCCGGCGGCTATAAGCAGTCGGAGCCGGTCGTCCAGTCGTTTGACCTCCACTCGTTGGAGAAGCACGAAGTCGTGCCGGTGGCGAAAGACGCGCCGCATGCGCGTGAACTTGTGGGCAGCGGCGGCAACTTGCTCGACCAGAACATCGTCATCGCCGACCCCGAGACGTTCGAGCCATGTAATGCCAACCAAGTCGGCGAGATCTGGGTCTCCGGCCCCAGCGTCGCGCAAGGCTACTGGCGCCGCGAGGAGGCGACGCACCAGACCTTCCAAGCCCGTCTCCGCGACGGCCGCGGCCCTTTCCTCCGCACGGGCGACCTGGGGTTCCTCCACAAGGGCGAGCTCTTCGTCACCGGTCGCTTGAAGGACCTGATCATCATCCACGGGGTCAACTACTACCCGCAAGACATTGAGCAGGCGATCGATGGCGCCCACCAGAAGGTGAAACAGGGCGCCGGCGCCGCGTTCGCGGTCGGCGACCAAGGCGCCGAGCGATTGGTCATCGTTCAAGAGACGGAGCGCGGCCGACATCTCAACTTCGAGGAAATCGTCGCCGCCATTCGCAAGCGCGTCGCCAACGAAATGGAACTCGCCGTCTCGGCCATCGTGCTGCTGAAGACCGGCAGCATCCCGAAGACCTCCAGCGGCAAGATCCAACGCCACGCCTGCCAGGCGGGGTACCTCGCTGGCACCCTCGCCGCGGTCGCCACCTGGTCGGCCGAGACGGGGCAAGTTGAAGTCGTCCAATCGGCTCGTCGCCGCGGCGCTGATGCCGATCTGGAAGACGCCGTCGACGACGGCATTGATTACGACGCCGACGGCCTCGAAGCCGCCGCCGATCTGCCGCAGAAGCCAGTTACATCGCCGGCGGCGATCAACGGCTTTGCCGCTCACAAGCCGGTCTCGGTCAACGGCGCCGCCCCCCAGGGCGCCGATCCGCGGCTCACCGGCAACCGCGCCCAGATTATCGAGGTCGTCTACGCCAAGGTCCGCGAAATCGGCCGCGAACGCGTCGGCGAACTCGATTGGGACGTCAACATCGTCGAGCTCGGCCTCGACTCGCTCGAACGGATGGAAATCGTCGCCTCGCTGGAAGAAGCCTTCGGCGGCCGCTTCCCCGATGCGATTCTGCCGTCGATGGAAACGTGCGGCGAAGTCGTCGAAGCGATCGAGCAGTTCATGGGCGGGCAGCTCAAGGACCGCAAGAGCGACCCGGTCGCCTACGAAATCCCCGAGGAAGACTACCAGTTCGCGAAGTCGGCCGAGTTCCTCCGCCTGCAGGAGAACTTCAAGCTAACGACGCAGGACGGCATGACCAATCCCTTCTTCACGGTTCACGAAGGGATCATGAATGACCGCACGATCATCAACGGGCAGGAATACATCAACTTCTGCAGCTACAACTACATCGGCATGTCGGGCGACCCGGTGGTCGTCGAAGCGACCCGCGACGCCGTGGCTCGCTATGGCACCAGCGTCTCGGCCAGCCGGTTGGTCTCGGGCGAGAAGCCGCTCCACGGCGCGCTGGAACGCGGCATCGCTGACTTTATCGGCGCGGAAGCCGCGATCGTCCTGGTCGGCGGGCACTCGACGAACGAGACGGTCATCGGCCATCTCTTCGGCGCTGGCGACCTGATCCTGCACGACGCCCTCTCGCACAACAGCATCATGCAGGGCGCCATCCTCAGCGGCGCCCGCCGTCGGCCCTTCCCGCACAACGATTGGCGGGCCCTCGAAAAGATTCTCAGCGAGATTCGTCACGAGTATCGCCGCGTGCTGATCGTCGTCGAAGGCGTCTA
>JBGSMO010000199.1:0-23618 GCA_041740115.1 Pirellulales bacterium | reverse complement strand
GGGCACAGCCGACGAGCGTGCGGCGCGCAAGCCGGGCGTGGTGGAGGGCCCGCGTCCCGTTGGTGGTGGTGAACAGCAACGGCCGGCCGGCGACGGCGACGGGGCTGTATTCCAGCGGCGAGTTGCCGAGGTCGAAGCCGTCGATGATCCGGCCATGACGTTCGCCGCCGAGGACGATGGCGGCGCGGTCGAACTGCTCGGCGGCGCGACGGGCGTCGTCGATTTCGAGGAACGGCATCACGCAGGTCGCCCCCGAGGCGAGGGCTTGGCAGATCGTCGACGAGGCCCGCAGCAGGTCGATGACGATGACGACGCTGCCGGCCAATTCTTCGGCCGTTACGTGGGCGGGGAGGAAGTGGACTTGGAGCGTAGGCATCAGTCGAATCTGTAGGGCAGGGTGAGCGGGTAGCGAGGCCGACATTCTACTGCGATACTGGCGTTCTCCCCACCGCTGCTGGGAGAAGAATGGGACGCGGATTTTCGCGGATTCGGCGGATTTACGCGGATCGATCATTGGGCTGGCGAAAGGCCTGTCTTGATCCGCGTCCATCCGCTCAATCTGTGTTAATCCGCGGTCGATTCGTCGGTCTTTAGAACACCCCCAAGATTTATCCCGCCCAATGACCGTCGACAAATCAGGCCCGCGCGTTCGTCGGATGTTTGGCGAGATTGCCGGGCGGTACGACTTTTTGAACCACCTGCTGTCGCTGAACGTCGACCGCTACTGGCGGTGGCGGACGGTGCGGACGGTGGCGCCGAAGAGCGGCGATCGGATTCTCGATGTCTGCACCGGCACCGGCGACCTGGCTCTCGCTTACCACAAGGCGACGAAGGGGGAGGCGGAGATCGTCGGCACCGACTTCTGCCACGAAATGCTTGCCCTCGGCCATCAGAAGGGGATGAAGGCGCGGGCCGGCGATCGCCTGACGTTTATCGAGGCCGACACGCAGTCACTGCCATTTCCGAGCGACCGGTTCAACATCGTCACCGTGGCGTTTGGGTTGCGGAACGTCGCTGATACGGATGCCGGGCTGGCTGAAATGACCCGCGTCTGCTCTCCCGGCGGGCATGTGGCGGTGCTGGAGTTTTCGTCGCCCGAGTGGCAGCCGTTCAAGGGGATTTACAGCTGGTATTTCCGCAACGTGCTGCCGCGGATTGGACAGATGCTCGCCCGGAATGCGGAGAGTGCTTATATCTACCTGCCGGAGAGCGTCGGGGAGTTTCCTCAGGGCGAGGCCCTGGCCGAGCGGATGCGGCGCACTGGGCTGACGGAGGTCAGCTATCGGCCGCTTACACTGGGAGTGGCGACGCTTTATGTTGGGAAGAAGCCGTAGCCGCATACGGTTTCACCACGGAGAGCACAGAGAGGAAATGCGAGAAGAATAGGACGCGGATTTTCGCGGATTGAGCGGATTCACGCGGATTAAAGGCAGGGCAAGATTGTTGCCGTGCTCGCTCAATCCTTTTTGAATTTAATCCGCGTCTATCCGCCGAATCCGCGAAAATCCGCGTCCCATTCGTTTTTGTCACGATTCACGCTCACTACTGACTGACGCATCATGCCCAGCAAACCGAAAAGTATCTGCATCGGCGTCACCGGAGCCAGCGGCGCCGTTTACTCGTTGCGGTTGATCGAGGTGCTGCTCGCGACGGGGTACGACGTCCACCTCTCGATCAGCCCGTCGGGCGCCCAGGTGATTCATGAAGAGATGGACCTGCGAGTCGATCTCAATGACTTCCAGCCGGCCGACCTGATGCTCGAGGACGTGACGAACGCCTCCGACAGCAAGATTCGGATGCTGCAGGCGAGCGCGGGGATTGGCACCGCCGACAGCAATGTGCTGTCGGTCGAGGCGGGGCGGGTGGGGCAGCTGCACTACCATCACTATCAGAACTTCAACGCACCGATCGCGAGCGGGTCGTTCCTCACGCAGGGGATGGTGATCACGCCTTGTTCGGGATCGACGCTGAGCGCCGTCGCGCACGCCTCGTCGGGGAACCTCATCCAACGGGCGGCCGAGGTTCACTTGAAGGAACGGCGGAAGCTGATTCTGGTGCCGCGCGAGACGCCGTTGTCGCTGCCGCATATCGACAACCTGCGAAAGTGCACCGAGGCGGGCGCCGTGGTGATGCCGGCGGCGCCGGGTTGGTACCACGGGGTGAACACGCTGCGGGATTTGGTCGATTTTATGGTGGCGCGGATCTGCGATCAACTTGGCATCGACAACGCCCTCATCAGCCGCTGGGGCGCGGACAAGTAGCGAGCCGGGGCGTCCTCGCCACCGGCGTCTTCAGGAAGAAGTCTCTCGCAGAGGCGCAGAGACGCAGAGGGAAGACAGGAGAATAAGTTAGAAATCTTCGTATGACGAAGTCCGACGATGCATTGGCTCCTCAGCGAGTTTTCTCTGCGCCTCCGCGCCTCTGCGAGAGATTTCTTCTGACAGAAACGCATGCTCCAAACGATCCGCCAATTTCTTTCGCTGATTCGGTTCAGCCATACGCTGTTCGCGTTGCCGTTTGCGCTGTTGGCGGCGCTGATGGCTTGGCGGATGCAGGCATTGGAGTTACCGGCGGAGACGATCGGTCCCTATGGCCGCATGACTTATTCGAGCGGCGCACTCGCAGAAGAAGTGTCGTTGGACGTCATGGTTCACGACTCCTATCTCAACCTGTTCGGCTTTAAGATTCCGACTTCTTTCGATTTCGTTGGTCCCGCAAAGTTCCGCGTTCGCTGGCAGGAACTAGTCGGCATCCTGCTCTGCATGGTCTTCGCCCGCAGTGCGGCGATGGCGTTTAATCGGTTGGTTGATCGGAAGCTCGACGCGCTCAATCCGCGCACCGCGGGGCGACACATTCCGGCCGGGGTGTTGAGCGTCACGCAGGTGACGCTGTTCGCACTGGCGTGCAGCGCGGCGTTCATTGCCAGCACGCTGATCTTCCTGCCGAACCGGCTGCCCCTCTATCTCTCCGTCCCGGTGTTGCTGTTTCTGTGCGGGTACAGCTACGCCAAGCGGTTTACGTCGCTGGTCCATTTCTGGCTCGGGGCGGCCTTGGCGATGTCGCCGATCGCGGCCTGGATCGCCATTCGGGGGGAGACGGTCGCCCAGCAGCCGGCCGATTTGCTGCCGGCGATTGTCCTGGGGGCGGCCGTGGCGGCGTGGGTGGCGGGGTTCGACGTCATCTACGCCTGCCAAGATTACGCCTACGACCGGGAGGCGAAGCTGCATAGTATTCCGGTGCGGCTGGGGGTGGCCGGCGCCTTGCGACTGGCGGCGGCGTGCCATTTTGCCACAATAGCGTTGTTGGCGATGTTGCCGTTAATCTACCCGCCGTTTGGCGGTGTCTGGTGTACGGGAGTCGCCGCGGTGGCCGTATTGCTGGTGTATGAACACGCCCTGGTGCGGCCCGACGACCTGGCCCGGGTCAACACGGCGTTTTTTAACGTCAACGCGATCATCAGCCTGGGGTTGCTGGTCGTTGGGACGGTTGACTTGGTTTTGTAGGCGAGCGTTTAACTTTCTCGCAAAGCCGCTAAAGCGCAAAGAATCGCAAAGAAATACAGAAGACAACAATTTGTATTCTTTGCGTTCCTTTGCGCCTTCGCGCCTTTGCGTGAGACTTAACGGATTGAATAGAGAAGATGCTTAGAACTTCGTCTGAAATCCTGCGACCGATCCGCGAGAAGGTTGAAGCCGGCGAGCGGTTGTCGTTTGAAGACGGCATGACGCTCTACAGCGACGCGGCGCCGCTGCCCGAGGTGGGCGAGCTAGCCAATCTCGTCCGCGAGCGGAAGAATGGCAACGCCGGCTATTACAACATCAACACCCATCTGAACCCGACGAACGTCTGCGTCTATCGCTGCACGTTCTGTGCGTTCCGGGCCGACCTCCGTTCCGCCAAGGGGTACTTGATGGACGAGGAGCAGGTGCGGGCCCGCGGCCAGGAAGCGGTCGACAACGGCTGCACTGAACTGCACATCGTCGGCGGGTTGCACCATCAGGCGAAGTACGAGTGGTACCGCGGCGTCATCAGCACGCTGCATGAAAGCTTCCCCGAGCTGCATTTGAAAGCGTGGACGCCGGTCGAAATCGATTGGTTTACCCGGCAGACGAAGAAGTCGATTCGGTCGGTGTTGGAAGATATGGTCGAAGCGGGCGTCGGCAGTTTGCCGGGCGGCGGGGCCGAGATCTTCCACCCTGAGGTTCGCAACAAGATCTGCGAGCACAAAGCTGATTCGTCGCGCTGGTTCGAGACGCACCGCAACGCTCATCAGCTGGGGCTTCGCTCGAACTGTACAATGCTTTACGGCCACATCGAGCAGGCGTACCACCGGATCGACCACCTGATTCGCCTCCGCGAGTTGCAGGACGAAACGGGCGGGTTCCAGACCTTCATTCCGCTGGCGTTCCACCCCGACAACACGGGGCTGTCGCACATCAAGAAGCCGAACGCCCTGATGGACCTGCGGACGATGGCGGTGAGCCGGCTGATGCTCGACAACATCGCCCACATGAAGGCCTACTGGATCATGCTCGGCATCGGCACGGCCCAGGTCGCGCTGGCGTACGGCGCCGACGACATCGACGGCACGGTGCGGCATGAGCTGATCTATCACGACGCCGGCGCGGAAACGCCGGAGATTCTCACGGTCGAGCAAATCCGCCAGTTAATCGAAGAAGCGGGCCGCGAACCTGTGGAGCGGGACACGCTCTATCATCGGGTGGAACGCGAAGGAAACGCGTGGCGGGCCGGCAAGGCGATTGCGGCCGCGAAATAGCCCGGCCGTCCTGGCCGGGCGCAATATTCCCCCGCCCGATACTTACCCGCACGAATCCTTGCCCTCGGCCCAGGATGGGCCGGCTATCTGACCCCATCGCCAATCTGCGCTGGCAGGGCTAAAATGCTCGTTTTCACTTTGCCGGATTACGCTCGCTAAGGATTCGCCATGACCCAACGGGTCTACAATTTCTCGGCCGGCCCCGCCGCTATGCCGGTCCCTGTATTGGAATCGATTCAACGCGACATGCTCGCTCTGCCGGGCGTCGGGGCGTCGATCCTTGAGATCAGCCACCGCAGCGGCACGTTCGTCGCCATCGCCGAGGCGGCCGAAGCCAACCTGCGGAAGTTGTTGGCGATCTCCGACGACTACGCCGTGCTGTTCCTGCAAGGGGGGAGCCGGCTGCAGTTCTCGATGATCCCAATGAACTTGCTCGGCGAGGGACAGTCGGCCGACTACATCCTCACCGGCTCGTGGGGGAACGACGCCCTCAAGGAAGCGAAGAAGGAAGGCGAGACGAGCGTCGCGTGGGACGGCAAGTCGACGAACTACGATCGTCTGCCGAAGAAGGGCGACCTGAAGCTCAACCCGCAAGCGGCATACGTTCACTACACGTCGAACGAAACGATTCAAGGCGTGCAGTTCAAGAGCGAGCCGGAAGTCGGCGACGTGCCGCTGGTGTGCGACTCGTCGAGCGAGTTTCTGTACAAGCCGCTCGACGTGAGCAAGTACGGCTTGATCTACGCCTGTGCCCAGAAGAACGCGGGCCCATCGGGCGTGACGGTGGTGATCATCCGCAAGGATCTGCTGAAGAAGAGCGACCCGAACATGCCGGGCTACCTCAACTACCAGATCCACGCCGACAACGGCTCGATGTGGAACACGCCGCCGACGTTTGGCATTTACGTGCTGAAGCTCGTCACCGAGTGGTTGCTGAACGACGTCGGCGGGCTCGATGCGATGTACCAGCGGAACCAAGACAAGGCGAAGCTGTTGTACGACGTACTCGACGGTTCGAACGGCTTCTACGCCGGCCACGCTCAGAAGGAAGATCGTTCGCTGATGAACGTCACCTTCCGCTTGCCGAGCGATGAACTGACGGATCAGTTCGTCAGCGAAGCGAAGAAGCAAAACCTCACCGACTTGAAGGGCCACCGCAGCGTCGGCGGCATTCGGGCCTCGATTTACAACGCGATGCCGGTGGCCGGCGTCGAAAAGCTCCGCGACTTTATGGTGGAGTTCAAGGAGAAGAACGCGAAGTAGCGTTCTTCCCGCGAGCCGCGGGGCTTGTCCCCGCGGTATTGAACGTCCCGCGGGGATAAACCCCGCGGCTCGCTGTTGATCACACTCCATCTACAACTTTCATCACGCGATAACATCATGCCCTCGGTCATCGTTCTCGATACGCTCTCGCAAGAAGGTCTCGATCTGCTGGACGCCGCGCCCGGCATTACCTACGAGGTTCGCACTGGCCTCAAGGGTGACGACCTCCGCAAAGCCTTGGCGGAATTCGACGGCGCCATCTGTCGCAGCGGCGTGAAGATCACCCCCGAGTCGCTCGAGGGGAACCGCAAGCTGAAGGCGATAGTGCGGGCCGGCGTCGGCACCGACAACATCAACAGCGCCGCGGCCACGCGGGCCGGCGTCGTCGTGATGAACACCCCGGCCGGCAACACGCTCAGCACGGCCGAGCATGCCGTGACGCTGATGCTCGCCCTGTCGCGGAACGTCGCCCCGGCGTACCAGGGGCTGATCGAAGGCCGCTGGGATCGGGCGAAGTACATGGGCGCCCAGGTTGCCGGCAAGACGCTTGGCGTCGTCGGCCTCGGCCGTATTGGCCTCGCGGTGGTGAAGCGGGCCCAAGCGCTGGAGATGCGGGTCCTTGGCTACGATCCCTTCATGTCGCAGGAGAAGGCCAAGGAGCTTGGCATCGAGTGGTACGAGAAGGTCGACGATATGTTGCCGCACGTCGATTACCTTTCGGTCCACACGCCGCTCACCGAAGAGACGCGCAATCTGATCGACATCCCGCAGCTCGATCGCCTGAAGCCGGGCGTGCGGCTGATCAACGCGGCCCGCGGCGGGATTTACAACGAAGCGGCGTTGGTCGAAGGGTTAAAGTCGGGCAAGATCGGCGGCGTCGCACTCGATGTTTACGCCGAAGAGCCCTGCACCAACAGCCCGCTCTTCGGCATGCCGGGCGTCCTTTGCACGCCGCATTTGGGTGCGAGCACCGAAGAAGCCCAAACGCAAGTCGCGGTCGAGGCGGTGCAACTGCTGACCGACTTTCTGTCGACCGGCCAGATCAAGAACGCGGTCAACATCGCGTCGCTCGACGCGAAATTGCTCGAGCAGCTGCGTGGTTACCTCGACGTGGCGTTCCGCCTTGGCAAGTTGGCCGCCGGTTTGATTCCGAGCGGCCTCAAGTCTTGCAAGCTGACCTACCGGGGCGAAATCGCCGCCCGCGATACGAAGGTTCTCACGGCAGCGTTCTCGGCCGGGTTGCTCCAAGGAGCGATGGCCGACGACGTGAACCTCGTCAACGCGAGCCTGTTGCTCGAAGAGCGGGGCATCAAGCTCAGCAGCGAAGCTCGCACCGACATGGGCGCCTTCCGCAGCGCGATG
The DNA here is from genome assembly GCA_041740115.1 of Pirellulales bacterium. Taxonomy (GTDB): domain Bacteria; phylum Planctomycetota; class Planctomycetia; order Pirellulales; family Lacipirellulaceae; genus Lacipirellula. The sequence goes on along the minus strand of JBGSMO010000199.1, from coordinate 16,216 downwards.
AGTTTCGAAATCGAAGGCGCCGACGGCCAAAAGCATAAGGCGACCGGCACCGTGTTCGGCCAATCTATGCCGCGGCTCGTGTCGCTCGACGGCTACCGCCTGGAAGCTTATCTCGACGGCTGCCTGCTGGTGTTCACGCACAAAGACGTGCCGGGGATCATCGGCGGCGTCGGCACGGCGTTCGGCGAGCATAATGTGAACATCGGCCAGATGGCTGTCGGCCGGGCCGGCGACGTGCCGGGGGGCGAGGCGGTAGGCATTCTCAACCTCGACGGCGAACCGCCGGCGGCGGCTCTTGAAGCCGTCCGCAAGCTGCCGGCGATCAGCAGCGCGAAGGTGATCCACCTGCCGAGTGCGGGGCAGCTGCCCTCTTGGCTGCAAGGGTAGGCTCCCGACACCGTCTGGCGCTCAGGATGACGGGTTTCCGCAGCGAAGCAACTACCCCCATACCTGCGCGGCGGCTTGTAAAACTTGCCCGCCTCTCGCTGCCGTTGCGCATTTCTCGGGCAATGCTAGCATCCATCCGGCAAAAACCGCACATTCGGAAATTCTTCCGGAAGTTTCCTCGCTTAACGGGCGACCTCTTCTGTTATCGGGCGCGAATTGCAACCGATATTTCCTCAGAACGCCGTTGCCGATAGCCTGCTCGGCCCCGCGGCGGTCCCCTCCTGAAGCAATTCCCGCTAGCGTCCCGCGCGTTTCTAGGACTGAACTATGGAAGCTACGATCTCCCCGCCGCGACCCAAGTTGATAGACGAAGTTCACGGCGCCTTGCGTCGCAGCCCGTACGTCTCGGGGCACGACATGACGGTCGAAGCGGCCGAAGGCGTGGTGCGGATCTCGGGCGCCGTGCGGTCGTTCTTCCACAAGCAGATGACGCAGGAACTGATCCGCCGCATCGATGGCGTCGAACGGATTGAGAACTGCCTGCAAGTGCAGTGGTAAGCTGCTAAGCGAGCCCGGCGCGACCCAGCGGCGGTCATCCTGAGCGGAGCGAAGGATCTGGCATTCCGAGCGAGCTTCTAGATTCTTCGCTCCGCTCAGAATGACGTCTTCAAGCCGCAGCCAATCCACTATTCCCGCCCGAAGCAGACGAGGCACATGTCGTCGCTCTGGGGGAAGTCGCCGGCGAACTTGTGGACGCTCTCCAGAATGCAGGGCCCCAAGTCGCGAGCCTTCACCGTCTTGTCGGCGCAGAGTTGCGTCAATCGCTCGATGCCATAGAGTTCCCGCTTCGAGTTCATCGCTTCGCTAAAGCCGTCGGTGAAGATCGTCAGGAAGTCGCCGGCGAGGAATTCGCGTTTGTACGACTCGTACTCGTAATCGTCGGCCACGCCGAGCGGCAGGCCCGCTTCGTCGCCACCGATTTCGATGACCTCGCCGTCGCCCGTCCGCAGCAGCGGCGGCATGTGGCCGGCGTTTACCAGCGTCAGTTCGCACGCTTGCGGGTCGACCACGGCGACAACCATCGTGACGAAGCGGTCGTCCCAGCCATGCTGCGAGAAAGCGGCGTTGATTTTGGCGAGCGCCTTCGCCGGATCGGGTTCGCGAGCGAGCCAGAACCGAACGTCGCTGGAGAGCTTCGCCATCAGAATGGCCGCGGAAACGCCTTTGCCGGCGACGTCGCCGACGACGGCCGCGAAGCGGTCTTCCGGCAGCAAGACGTAATCGTAGTAATCGCCGCCGACTTCGTAGGCCGCCTGGTAATGCTGAAAGAAGTGGTAGCCGCCGACGTCGGGCGCCGCCTTCGGGAGCAGGGCGGTCTGCATCTCGCGGGCGACCTGCAGGTCGCGCGTCAGCGCCTGTTGCGCCACGACTTGTTCGTGCAACTTCGCGTTGTCGAGCGCGTGGGCCGCCTGGCTCGCGACGCCGGCCAGCACTTGTAGGTCGAGATCGGTGAAGCGGCTTCGCTGGTCGCGGGTGTCGAGTTGAATGACGCCGATTGCTTCCCCGTTCGAATCGATCATCGGGGCGCAAATCAGCGACCGAATGTGAAAGTCGGCGATGCTCTGCGCCATGTTGAATCGCGCGTCGGAGGCGGCGTCGGCCGAGAGGATCGCCTTCTTTTCGTTCATTGCCCGTGAGATGATTGTGCGGCTGGGGCGGGTCTCTTCGTCGTCGTTGCGGCGAGCCTTGGTGACGACCGGCACCAGCGGAGCGCCTGGCTTCGGCCGCATGATGATGAACCCGCGGTCGGCCTGGATGAAGATCTTGAACAGGCTGTCGAGAATCTTGGGCAGAATCTCTTTCACTTCCAGCGTGTTGCTGAGGTTGTTCGAGATTTCGATCATCGCCATCAGTTGCTGCTCAGGCTTGGCGGAAACCTGCCACGTCGCCTTCGCCTCGCGGCCGACGTCGAAGGTGGCCATGATTTCCGACTCGTCGCCATCGCCGTCGTCTTCCAGCAGGGCGGCCGCATCGAGGGGAGAGAGCAGGGAGGAGCCGCCGATCGCTGCGCCTCCCAGGAGGCTCGGCGCGGCGACGTTGTGGAACTCCATCAGCACGTCGCAGATCAGAATCTGATCGCCGTCGCGGAGTTGCGCTTGCCCCTCGATCTGGTGACCGTTGACGATGGTGCCGTTGCGGCTGCCATTGTCTTGGATGAGGTAGAGATCCTTGTCGCGCACGACGACCGCATGCCGTCGGCTGACGGCGGCCACGTCGAGGACGAAATCGCATTCGGGGCTGCGGCCGATGGCCGATTCGCGCCCCGTGATTTCGAACTTTTTGCCGACTTCTCCACCCTGGATGATCGTAAGCGTGGCCATGGCGATAACGTCCCGCTGCGGTTTTCCCCGCGATCTTGCGGGAGTCTGCCCGATTCTAGGGCCGCCGCGCGGCAGGCGTCAACAACTGGGAGGCCCGGGCAACTCGCAATCGATGCCTTCCGGGCCGCGTCAGCCGCCCTTGACTATCGCCCGCGAGAAACCTACCGTTGAGGGCTTCGCAACAGTTTCTTGGGGCGTAGTGTAATTGGTAACACTACAGATTCTGACTCTGTCATTTAAGGTTCGAGTCCTTACGCCCCAGCTTTCAACTGTAGCAGGCACGCTCCGCGTGCCGTGGCGAATCGCCGCCTGAGGTTTGCCTTTTCAAGGGTGCGCGACGGCACACGGAGTGTGCCTGCTACTGCTGCGGCGTGCGAATCACCAGCAGCCGCAGCTCGCTCATGTCTTCGATCGCATAGCGAACCCCTTCGCGGCCTAAACCACTATCCTTCACGCCGCCGTAGGGCATATTGTCGACGCGCCAGCTCGGTACGTCGCCGATAATGACGCCGCCGACTTCGAGCCGATCCCAGGCGCGCTGAATCTTATAAATGTCGCGCGTGAAGATGCCGGCCTGCAGGCCGTAACGGCTGTCGTTCACCTCGTCGAGCGCGGCGTCGAAGTCGCTGAACCGGTCGAGCATCGCCACCGGGCCGAACGCTTCGTTGGCGCAGAGGGGCTGATCGCGCGGCACGTCTTCCAGCAGCGTTGCCTGCAGCATCGCCCCTTCCCGCTTGCCGCCGCAGAGTAGCTTGGCGCCTGCCTTAATCGCCGCCTGGATCCACTCGTCGAGCCGCTCCGCTTCGCTCTCGGCGATCATCGGGCCGATGAACGTTTCCTCCAGCTTCGGATCGCCCATTTTGAGCGTCTTCGCCGCGGCGACGAGCCGGTCGCGCAGGTCGTCGTAAACGCGTTCATGTACCAGAATCCGTTGTACCGAGATGCAGCTTTGTCCCGATTGATAAAACGCCCCAACGATCAGTCGGCTCACAGCGTCGGCGAGGTCGGCGTCTTCGTCGATCACGCAGGCGGCGTTGCCGCCGAGTTCGAGGATCACCTTTTTTTTGCCGGCGCGGGCCTTCAGGTCCCAACCGACGGCAGGCGAGCCAGTAAAACTCAGCAGCTTCAGCCGCTCGTCGGTGGTGAAAAGATCGGCGCCTTCGCGGTGGCAGGGGAGGATCGAAAACGCGCCCGGCGGCAAATCGGTCTCGGCGAGAATCTCGCCGATGAGAATCGCCCCGATCGGCGTGCGGCTCGCCGGTTTCAGAACGAACGGACAACCGGCCGCGATCGCGGGGGCTATTTTGTGGGCGGCCAGATTCAGCGGAAAGTTGAACGGCGAAATAAGCGAGCAGGGCCCGATCGGCACGCGCTTCGTCATCCCCGCGTAGCCGCGGGCTCGAGCAGATATCTCCAAATTGAGCACTTCGCCGCCGATGCGCACCGCTTCCGCCGCCGCGTAGGCGAAGGTGTCGATCAGCCGCGCCACTTCGCCGCGGCTATCGCGGATTGGTTTACCGGCTTCGATGCAGAGGGAGTAGGCGAGCTCGTCCTGTCGTTCGCGGAAACGTTCCACGCAGTGCTGAAGCACTGCTTGCCGCTCGTAGGGCGTCAGGCTGGCCATCGGCCCGGCGGCGTCGACGGCCGCGTCGATGCCGCGATCGATCGCGGCGGCGTCGGCCTGGGCGACGCGCGTCGCCACTTCGCCGGTGTACTTGTCGGCGACCGCCAGATCGGCGTTCGGTTGCTGAGGACGATTAGCGAGGTAGTAGGGGTAGGTCGACTCTAGTTTCATGGGATTGCGAATCCGTTCAGAGCGGCGGTCAACGTGCTGCGTAGCTAGTGCGACGCCGATTCATCGCCCTGGATGTAGGTTTGTCCTCGATAGAACTGCGACCAGATCACAAACACGACTGCCGTGGCGACCATGGCGATTGTGAACGTCCAGTAGTAGTTGGCGCCGGTGAGAAACTGATACCCGCCGGCTTCCAACGACTTGATCCGTCCATTGACGACGGCCGTCAAGACATTCCCGCCGGCGATGGCGACGAGCATAAAGACGCCCATCATGAACGACTTAATCTTCTGCGGCGCCTGTGTGTAGGAGAGTTCTAGCACGGTGATCGATACCAACACCTCGCCGGCCGTGATGATCACGTAGGCCAACACTTGCCACGCAATATGAGGGTGTCCGTCGCCGTCGATCCATTTCTGCACGATGGCGCAAATGGCGAACGACGCCGCCGTGACGAACAAGCCGACGCCGATTTTTCTGAGCGGCGTCACTTCGAAGAATCGCTCACACGCCGGATAGACGATCATGCCGAAGATTGGCACGAGAATCAGCACGAAAATCGAGTTCACCGCTTGGAACTCGGATGGGTTGAAGTCGAACCCCATTACGTTTCGATTCATCGCCTTCGCTTGCTCAACCCACCGCGATTGAGTTTGGTCGAACAAGCAGAAGAACATCATCGTGAAGATAAACACGGGAAGCATATTGAAGATTGCGCGACGGCTGTCTGGACTCATGATTTCGGCGAACAGTCGATTGCCGGTCGCCGGGATATGGACGAACTTGTTCCGTCCTAGCCAGAAGACGAACGTAGCGATCGCCATCAACACGCCTGGCGTGCCGAAGGCGACTCCCGGACCGAAGGCGTCGAGTAACCGAGGCGTGAGAATCATCGACGCGGCGGCGCCGAGATTGATTGAAAAGTAGAACCACTGAAATATTCTTGGTAGCAGCCGCTGATTCTGATGCCCGAACTGATCGCCAACGTGGGCAGAAACGCACGGCTTGATGCCGCCTGCGCCCAGAGAGAGCAGGCAAAGCGCAATGAGCAGCAGCGTCTTCGGTTCGGCGCTCGTGACTTGAGGGAAGTCGACCAGGGCCAGGACGCCATGGCCAGCGCAGTAAGCCAATGAGAGGGTGATGATGGTTCGATATTTTCCCCAAAGCCAATCAGAAATAATCGCTCCGACGATTGGCAATGCATACACGCCGACCATGAACCAATGTTGCCACTCGGTGGCGGTTTCCTTATCCATGACCGCCGAAGTACCGGACGCACTCAGCAAGTGCTCGGTCATGAAGACGTACAGAATCGCCCGCATGCCGTAGAAGCTGAACCGCTCCGCCACCTCGTTGCCGATGATGTACGGGATGCCGGGGGGCATCGTGTCGATTTGTTGCGGCGTCGTGCGGTATTGAGAGTTCGCCATGGCGGGATCGTCGATGGAGGGGCGGGGCAGGGGAGCGGCGACGCCAGTTTACCGGATGCGGCGACCGATCGCAGCGTCGAAGTACGCCATCTGCCTACATAAAAAATTAGCCCCCGGCTCTTCAAGCCGGGGGCCAATGCGTTCGCCATCAGTAAAAAATCGTCGCAGCCAGAATCACCCTGCCGCTGCCGATTGCGTCGCCAGCTCGCTCTCAATGTCCGGCACGACGAACGGCTTGCGATAGACGCGGGTCCGCAGTTCGTTCGCCTGGTCGTTGTCGACGAACTTCTCCGTCGCCGGATCGAGGGTGAGCCACTCGCCCATCGTCAGCACGGCGTCGCCATCGACGTCGACGCCGTTGGCCCGCAGGTGGCCGAGCATCCGTTCGAACGAATTGGCCAGCAACTCGTTGGCGGCCATTCGTTCGGCGATCTCGCGCGTCGGCGTCTTGGCGCCGAGGCGGTACGAGACGTTGCCCGAGTGGCAGAGGGCGCTGGAGAGGTGGCCTTCTTGCACTTCGGCGTTGAGCAGCTTCGGATCGTGAGCCGCCACGGCCTTCAACCAGTTGTCGTGATGGCCGGCGCCCTCGTCCCACTCCTTCACCTTCTCGCCGTCGTTGTCGAAGGCGACGGCGTTGGAGTAGCTCGGAATCAAGACGTAACCGTTCTCGCACTGCACGACGACGCCGACGCCGGAGCCGCGGAAGCGGTCCATGTTGTCGCCCCAGCCATTCTCTTGGAACTGCTTCGCCCGCGGCAATCCGCGGACTTCGAACAGCAGCGGCGCCTTCTCGTAGCCTTGATAGACGATCTGCGTGTTCGGCGTGTTGCCGGCGTCGTCGTAACCGAGGCGGCCGCCGACGCTGAAGACCCGCGGCGCCATGCCGTTCTCGCCGAGGAACCAACGGGCGATGTCCATCTGATGAATGCCTTGGTTCCCGAGGTCGCCGGCGCCGGTGTTGAAGTCCCAGTGCCAATCGTAGTGAGGGTTCTTCCCTCCCTGCGAATTCTTCACGGGGCGGTAGAACGCCTCGTCCGCCGCGGGACCGATCCAGAGATCGCGATCGATCGTGCTGGGGAACTTAAACGCCGTGTCGCTCTTGCCGATCGACGGCCGCTGCTTGTAGCAGGTGCCGATGGCGTAACGGATCGCGCCTAAGTTGCCCGCCTGCACCCACTCGGCGGCTTCTTTCAGCGCCGGGCTCGAACGCGACTGCGTGCCGCACTGAATGACGCGGCCGTACTTTCGCGCGGCAGCGGCGAGTTGCCGACCTTCCCAGATGTTGTTCGAGACCGGCTTTTCGACGTAGACGTCTTTCCCCGCTTTCGCGGCGGCGATTGCGATGAGGGCGTGCGTGTGGTTTGGCGTGGCGATCGACACGGCGTCGATGTCCTTCCGCTCCAGTAGCTTCCGGTAGTCGGAATACTTGTCGACGTTGATGCCGAGGCTTTCCTTAAGCTCGTTGGCCTTATTGTTTAGGACCTCTTCATCGACGTCGCATAGGGCGACGATGTGCTTGCCGAGGTTTTTGATGTGCCCCGAGCCTTGGCCGCGGAAGCCGATTTGAGCGACGCGAATATCCGCGACGTCCGTCGCCGCCGAGGCGCGGCTGCTCCACACCATACTGGCCGCCGCGGCAGCCCCGAGAGTCGTTTCCAAGAAGTGCCGCCGATGCATGGCTCTGAAGCTCCTGAGGAGTGACCGCGAGCGCAAATGATGAGAACGCGGCTCGCGTGGATTGATCGAACACGGCTCAGACGGGTCGTCGCTGCCAGGCATTCCAGCGGCTGGCGCCGACGATCTCGTTATTGTGAGTCAATTTGCCGCTCGTTGCCAGCATCGGAGCCCGTTATTCTGCCTGCGTTTTCACGCCATCTGCTTGCGTTTTTGCGGAGATGTTCGCTTCAGCAGCCGGCGAAGCCTGCGCAGGTTTCTGATTTTGCCATTTGCGGACGCCGTCTTGAGCGCCGTAAATCGCCACCGCCACGATCGCGGCAATGCTGACCCAGAGCGCCAAGTCATAGAACCGGCCGGGCCGCATTTCAGGGACTTCGCGCCGATAGCGGAAGTTGACGGCGGCGAAGACGATCACCAGCAAGATCGCCGCGGTCGCCATGCCGCCGAGGGTGACCATAATCACCGGTTCTTTGTAGACGAGGAAAATGGTCGCCCAGGCGAGCGGGAAGAACCACGCCAGCAGGGTGACGGTCCGTCGTCGTTGAGGGACGTTCTGGAAGTCGATCATCCCGAACTTGCCCGCGGCGTCGGTGAAGACGCGGGTCCACGCCGCCAGCGCCGAGAAGACGGTCGAGAAGAGGACGACGAACGCCCCCAGCATGAAGACGCTCCGCGCCCAACCGCCGAGCGACTCGGTGTACATCAGCGCGAGCGTGTTGATCGTGGCGTAGCCTTCCGGCGTTTCGCCGCGGGCATGAAGTACCGCGGCTCCCAATAGGTAAAACGCTGCGGTGATGACGGTGTAGACGACCATCGAGACGAGCGCATCGAGGTACATGACGTTGATCCACCCGCGGGCGCGGCGCTTCCAGTCCAGATCGCCGACGTTGCGTGGACCAGTCTTTGAGGCGTAGCCCTTCTCGATCAACCAGTAAGTGTACTGCATGATCTCGTCGCCGCCGACGCCGGTGAGGCCGAACGCTCCCATGGCGATCATCAAGTCGGCCGGGAGTTTGAAGCGGAGGCCGTCGACAATGTCGCCGCCCGTGACCGCGTACTCGGTCCACTGCAACGAGACGACGCTCACGAGCGTCGTTGCCGTGAACGCGGCGATGAGCGTGAGGCAAACTCGCTCGATGAACCGGTAGCTCTCGCCGCTCACCATCATCGCCGCGACTACGGCGACGACCCAGCACCAAGCCGCTACGCTCACCGAGGGGATGACGATGTTCAGCACCATCGCCACGCCGCCCACGATGCCGCCGACTTGCAATATCTTCAGCGGTTGGATCAGCAGCCAGCACCAGATCGTCCAGTGGGCCCCGCGCCATGAGGGGCCGGGGAGTTTGTTGAACGCCGTGAGGCAAGTTTCGCCGGTGAGAATCGTGTGCCGCCCGAACTGCAACTGCAGCGCGACCTTCACGGCGCAACTCACCAGAATGATCCAGAGCGCCGTGAACCCCGCCCGCGCCCCGAGAGCCGTCGTGGCGATCAGTTCGCCCGAGCCGACGATCGACGCGGTCAGCACCAGCCCCGGGCCGAGGTACTTCAGCCGCCCGCTCCAAGACGCCGGCGGGTCTTCCGCCAGCGACGGATCGAGTGCGTAGGGATCGCGCGGCGACATGGCGACAAGCCTGCGGAGAGGAGGGGCAGCAAGGAGAAGCGACACGGAGAAAAGCCTTCGCGTCGAATCTAGGCCCGCGCCCACACCCCAGCAAGTCCCCCGCGACGCCCGAAATCTCGGGCCCAGAGGGACCAGACAGGCCCCCCGCCACACGATAAAATGGCGGTCTCCCCTTACCAAGTACCAGTTGAATTAGTCCTCCTCGGAAGGATACGCCTCGATGGCCCCTGCCACCCTCAAGCAAGATCCGTTTCAAGCTCGCGACACTTTTGACACCGGCGCCGGCCAAGCGGGCATCTACCGCCTTTCGAAGCTTGAAGCCCTCGGCCTGACCAAAGTAGCCGAGCTTCCCTTCTCGATCCGCGTGCTGCTCGAATCGCTGCTCCGCAACTGCGATGGCTACGTCGTTACCGAGCAAGACGTCAAGAACCTTGCCAACTGGACCGAGAGCCGGGGCGTCCTCGCCCCCGGCAGCGATGGCGTCGAAGTCCCCTTCAAGCCCGCCCGCGTCGTCCTCCAAGACTTCACCGGCGTGCCCTGCGTCGTCGACCTCGCCGCGATGCGGGCCGCGATGCAGCGCCTCGGCGGCGATCCGAAGAAGATTAACCCGCTCGTGCCGGTCGACCTGGTGATCGACCACTCGGTGCAGGTCGACTACTTCGGCACTGATCAATCGCTCGATCTCAATATCGAACTTGAGTTCTCCCGCAACGCCGAGCGGTACGAGTTCCTCCGCTGGGGCCAGACCGCGTTCGATAATTTCCGCGTCGTGCCGCCGGGCACCGGCATCGTTCACCAGGTGAACCTTGAGTACCTGGCCAAGGGCGTCTTCATCGGCCAAGACCACGCCGGCAACGTCGCGTACCCTGATTCGCTCGTCGGCACTGATAGCCACACGACGATGATCGACGGTCTTGGCGTCGTCGGCTGGGGCGTCGGCGGCATCGAGGCCGAAGGCGTCATGCTCGGCCAGCCGATCTACATGCTCATGCCCGAAGTCGTCGGCATGAAGCTCACCGGTTCGCTGCCGCCAGGGGCGACCGCGACCGATCTGGTGCTGATGGTCACCCAGCAGCTCCGCAAGCATGGCGTGGTGAACAAGTTCGTCGAGTTCTACGGCAGCGGCGTCTCGACGATGTCGCTCGCCGACCGGGCGACGATCGCCAACATGTCGCCAGAATACGGCGCCACGATGGGCTTCTTCCCGATCGACAACGAAACGCTCCGCTACCTCGAACGGACCGGCCGCACGCCGTCGGAGGTGCAGCTCGTCGAGCGTTACGCGAAGGAACAGGGGCTGTTCCGCACCGACGATTCGCCGGCGCCAGTCTTCACCTCGACGGTCGAACTCGACCTCTCGACGGTCGAGCCGAGCCTTGCCGGCCCGAAGCGGCCGCAGGATCGCATTCCGCTCGCCGCGATGAAGTCGACCTGGTCGCGCGACCTGGTCGAAACCTACAAGAAGCCGGCGCCGAACGGCCACGCCACCAGCGTCGACGTGCAACTCGACGGCAAGACCTTTCCCGTGGAGCATGGCAGCGTCGTCATCGCCGCGATCACCAGCTGCACGAACACCAGCAACCCGTCGGTGATGATCGCCGCCGGTCTCGTGGCGAAGAAGGCCGTCGAACACGGCCTGACCGTGCCGCCGCACGTGAAGACGAGCCTCGCTCCCGGCAGCCGCGTCGTGACCGACTACTTCGAGAAGGCGGGCCTCAATACCTTCCTCGACAAGATCGGCTTCAACACGGTCGGCTACGGCTGCACCACCTGCATCGGCAACAGCGGGCCGCTGCCCGACCCGATCGCGAGCGCCGTGCAGTCGAACGACCTGATCGTCTCCGGCGTCCTTTCGGGCAACCGGAACTTTGAAGGCCGCATCAATCCGCACGTGAAGGCGAACTACCTCGCCAGCCCGCCGCTGGTCGTGGCGTACGCCCTCGCCGGGACGACCGACGTTGACATGGCGACCGAGCCGCTCGGCACGGGCACGGGGGGCAAGGCGGTCTACCTCCGCGACATCTGGCCGACCCATGCCGAGGTAAAATCGGTCGTCGATGCGAGCGTGCTGCCGGAGATGTTCCAGAAGCAGTACGACAACGTCTGGCAGAAGAATCCCAAGTGGAACGCCATCCAAGTCACCGGCGGCGAACTCTACGCGTGGGACCCCAAGAGCACCTACATCCAGGAACCGCCGTTCCTGGTCGATCTCACCCCCGAAGTCAGCCCGATCAAGTCGATCACCGGCGCCCGCTGCTTGGCGGCGCTCGGCGACTCGGTGACGACCGACCACATTTCGCCCGCCGGTTCGATCGCCAAGGCGAGCCCCGCCGGTACGTTCCTGATCGAGAACGGCGTCGAACCGATCGACTTCAACAGCTACGGCGCCCGCCGCGGCAACGATCGCGTGATGACCCGCGGCACGTTCGCGAACATCCGCATCCGCAACCACATGGCCCCCGGCACCGAGGGGGGCGTCACGCGGCACCTGCCGGACGGCGAAGTGCTGAGCATCTACGACGCCGCGATGAAGTACAAAGCCGCAGGCGTGCCGCTGGTGGTTCTCGCCGGCGCCGAGTACGGCACTGGTTCGAGCCGCGACTGGGCCGCCAAGGGAACGTTCCTGATGGGCGTCCGCGCCGTGATCGCGTCGAGCTACGAACGGATCCACCGCAGCAACCTCGTCGGCATGGGCGTGCTGCCGCTGGAACTGCCGGCCGGCACGTCGTGGCAGTCGTTGGGGCTCACCGGGGAGGAGATCTTCGACTTCCCCGAACTGAACGACGACCTCAAGCCGCGGCAAACGATGAACGTCGTCGCTCATCGCCAGCTCGGAACCGACGGCGAGACGACCCTCACCTTCCCGGTAACGGTGCGGATCGACACGCCGGTCGAGCTCGACTACTACCGTAATGGCGGCATTCTGCACACGGTAACGCGGAAGTTGCTGAAGGGGTAATCGGTCGTTGCTGGTTGCTGGATCCTGGATGAGGGTGTCACTGGCGTGTCGCCAGTGCGAAGTGCCGAGCGAGTACCCGCTTCGGCACTGGCGACACGCCAGTGGCACCCAAACGTTCGATTCTCGAGCTGAATATCAACGGCCCCCGGTCATTGACTGGGGGCTAATTTTTTGTCGTTGCGTTATTATCGACGCCGCATGCCGAAACGTCCGACGAACGTCACGCCGATCGCGGCGAGCAGCGCCGACGACGCCTCGGGGACGGCGGAGATCGCGTGGTGCGCGCCGCTTTCGCCGAACTGGAACTTCCAGACGTCGAGGTCGGGCGAGCCGACTTTCTTGTCGCGGTTGCCGTCCCCCATCGCCAGCGTGGCGTCGTTCGTCACGCCGGCGTTGCGTTGCCAGGCGAGGAAGTCGGCGCCGTCGACCATATTGTCCTGATTGAAGTCGCCGGTCGACGCGGCGTCGGAGACGTCGACGACGATCAGCCCTTTCGTCCGATCGCTGAGGAAGACGTTCTGGAGGATTCCCTCGGAGTTCAGTTGCACGAAATTCCCCCAGTTGCCGTCGTAGTCGTTCGTCGGCCCGGTGTAGGTGTCGAAGGAACCGGTTCGGATCGGGTTCGTGGGATCGGCGATGTTGAAAATCTGGACGCCGGCGTTGTACCACGACAAGATCAGCATATCGCCGTGGAGATGGGGGTGATGTGGACTGTAGGAGTCGATGCCGACGTTGGTCCGATTGAGCACCGACAGCAGCGTCGGCGTATCGAGATCGTTCGGCTCGTCGATCATCGAGATGTCGTACAAGCGGACTTCGCCGTTGGAACGTTCCTGGGCGACGACCAGCAAGTTGCCATCGAGGGAAACTTGCCCCGTATGCGTGCGGGCGCCGGTGGCGAACTGCTTCATGAGCGTCGGAGCCGCCGTTCCGATGTTCGACACGTCGTAGATCGTCGTCGTGCCGCTCGAGAAGGCGGTGCTGCCGTTGTCCTTGCTGGCGACGTACATCCGGCCGTTCAGCGTGATGACCTCGTGCGAGGCCTGCCCGCTGGGGAGACCGAGATCGACCGTCCATTTGAACTGCGGATTCCCCGGATCGCTGACGTCGAACACCTTGATCGTGTCGGTCGCGTTGTCGGACGTGTAGAGAAAGCCTTCGTTGTACGAGAGGGTATGAACTTTGTTGTGGCCCCCGATGGCGCCGTTGATGCGGCTGATCATCATCGGATTGGTCGGATCGGAGAGGTCGACAATGTCGACGCCCGTGCCGCTGGCCCCGGTGGTGACGTCGCTGCCGAAGTAGCCGATGCCGTTGTAGACCTCCATGTCTTCCATCTGATCGCCGAGGTAGGTTGGCATCGTGACGGCGCCCGACGGGTTCGCCGGATTCCGAATGAACGTTGGATTGGAAGGAACCGAAATGTCGAAGATCGAGACGCCGCCGCCGTTGACGTCGGTGCCGAGATAGGCGTAGTTGCCGTCGACCCAGATGTCGCCGTAAACGTGGTCGTTGTTGTAGCCATTGGGAAAGAGGTTAGGATGCAACGGGTCGGCCTGGCCGACGAGCGTGACGTTGAACGTCTGATCTTGGGCACGAGCGACGCCGCCCGACAACGCGCCGCCGAGAAGCGGGCCGACCAGCGCCCAGGCGGTAAGGCGCATCGCAGGACGGAGCAGACAATGAGGCATGGTTCGACGCACTGAGCTAACCTCTTCGCTGGAAAACATCTGTTCCGGAAAACGCCGCCGCCTGTGGCGATTCTAGTTGACCTTGCCCGGGGGGTCGATAAATGACGTGCGTTGCTGCGCAACAGCACTCTTTTCTTGCGCGAAGCCGATTGTTGCGACTTCGTCACCCTGAGGGGAGCCTTCTCGTCATCCTGAGCGGAGCGAAGGATCTAGCGCTCCCAAGGTGTTTCTAGATTCTTCGCTCCGCTCAGAATGACTGTCATGTCGATTGCCAACATGGCGGAAACTTCCTTTGACAGGCTCGCGCATCAGCCCATAATCAAAGGGCAGGCGGCGGCTTTCGAATTTCACGTTTCATGTCTAGTTTCGTCTCCGGCGATACGCTCGATGGTCATGTCTCGACGATTACTTCGCTTTGCCGCCGCCGCCCGTCGCACTCCTTCGCGCCGCGGCCGTCTGCTCGGCGCCTTCACGCTCGTGGAGCTCCTGGTCGTCATCGCGATCATCGGCGTGCTCGTTGGTCTGCTCGTGCCCGCGGTGCAAGCCTCGCGCGAGTCGGCGCGGAAGGCGCAGTGCATCAACAACTTGAAGCAGATCAGCTTGGCGCTCCACAATCACATCAGCGCCAAGAAAAGCCTGCCGGCGGGGTACGTCTCGCGGGTTCTCAACAACGGGGACGACGCCGGACCCGGCTGGGCTTGGGGGGCCCATTTGTTGCCGTACATGGAGCAGTCGCCGCTCTTCGAGTTGGTGGATGAGAAGCTGGCGGTGAACAGCTACGCCGCGACGGTGCTGCGGCTGAAAGTCGTCCCCGGCTTCATCTGTCCTTCGGATAGCGGCCTGCAGCCGGTGATCGACATTCCGGCGTACATCACCAAGACGACGATCTGCAAAATGGCCTCGGCCAGCTACGTCGGCAGCGCCGGCACCGTGCGGCCGACCTGCAAGTTGTGCCGCGACCGGTTCGACGGCGTCTTTGGCCGCAACCATCCGGTGGAGCCGCGCGAGCTCGAAGACGGCCTGTCGCAAACGCTGGCGATTGGCGAACGGGCGACCGACTGGGCGAACGCCGCGCTGTGGGGCGTCGTGCCGAATTCGATCTTGCTCGACAACCAGCGGCCCGACAAATTCGCCGCCGGCCCGGCCTATGTGCTGGGAACAACGTTCAAAGACGGCTTCAACATCTGCGACGATCAGACGATCGACAACGACTCGACGAGCTACGCCGAGTCGTTCGGCAGCGTCCACCCGGGAGGCTGCAATTTCGCCTTCTGCGACGGCGGCGTCCGGTTTGTGTTTGAGAACGTCGACCCCGGCGTGATGAACGCTCTGGCGACGCGCGGAAGCGTCGCCAAGGGGGGCGATTTGCTGGATCCGATTATTCATGACAGCCCGTTTTAGGACGTTCTCGTTCCCACGCGCAGCGCGGAACGAGGGTAGAGGTCGAGGGGTTGGCGTAGGCGCACTGAGCATGTCATAATTCAATCATGAGCACAGGTTTCTCCGACATCGTCGCCGCCGCCTTAACGCTTTCCGATGCCGATCGGGCGGCCCTGGCGTATCAAATGCTCGACAGCCTGCGAGAACCTCACGGCCTTGGCGAGGACGATGAACGTTACTTCGCCGAACTCGAACGTCGGTCGGCTGCTTATCTCGACGGTTCTTCCGTTCCTTCCGATTTGTCTGACGTGGAGAAACGGATGCGCCAGTCGCTGCGGGAGCGGCGACCTTCGTGAAGTCTCGCACGTTGCCAGAAGCGGAAGCCGACTTGCAACGGGCCATTCATTGGTACGAGGATCGCCGCGAGGGCTTGGGCGAAGAATTCCTCCAAGCGGTTCTTGCCACCATCGAGGCCATCGAACGATTCCCGCACCGATTTCCACGTTACGAAGGAACTCGCTTGCCGCGCGACTATCGCCGCGCCTTGGTAAAATGGTTTCCTTACGTGGTTGCTTTTGAAATTTATCCCACCGAAGTGCTGGTCGTCGCCATCAGTCATGGCAGTCAGCGCCCCGGGCATTGGCGTCACCGCTGAGCGCATGCCCCCGGTTTGAAGAACCGGGAACATTGTTCGACCCCCGGTTTGAAGAACCGGGGGCTAAGGTATCACGCCGCGCGGCGGCGTTGGGCCTGGGCGCGCTTTCTCGCGGCTTTGGCCTTCTTCTCGGCGGCGCGTACCTTTTGTCGCTCTTGGCGGCGGGCGCCTAGCCCTCGTGGTTGCGCGACGGCCTCCGTTGACGGAAGCCACAAGCTACGGCGTTGTTCGGCCTCG
>JBGSMO010000172.1:0-35002 GCA_041740115.1 Pirellulales bacterium | reverse complement strand
GTCTCGGCGGTTGGGCCGTCGGCGCCACGCCGCTCCCCCTGCCGGCCGGACTCGCCTTCCGCGTTCCCGCCGGCTCCGACCTGATTCTCTCCACGCACTTTCATCCCTCGGGAACCGCCGAGCGCGAACGCTCCGTCGTCGGCATTTACTTCGCCGATAAGAAGCCGGAGCGCAGCTTCACCGGCGTCCAACTCCCGCCAGTGTTCGGCGCCCTCGCCAACGTCGACATTCCCGCTGGCGAGAAACGCTACACGAAGACCGACTCGTTTACGCTGCCGGTCGATGTCGATGCCTTCGGCGTCAACTCCCACGCCCACTATCTCGGCAAGGAAATGGAACTGACCGCCACGCTGCCCGACGGCGAGACGATCGATCTGCTACGGATCAACGACTTCGACTTCAACTGGCAGGAGCAGTATCAGTACGCCGAGTTCGTCCGCCTGCCGAAAGGAACGCAACTCGAGGCCCGCGTGACTTGGGACAACTCGACCGACAACCCCCGCAATCCCAGCACGCCGCCGGTCCGCGTGAAGTGGGGCCGCGAGTCGACCGATGAAATGGGGAGCGTCTCCCTGCGGATGATGCCGGTCGACGAAGCTGATCTCGCCACGCTACAAGAAGCCTACCGCGATCACGTCCGCGAAGCGGCGCGCGAGCGGATGTCGCAGCGTCCGAACTGGCGCGAGCGTTTCAAACGCTGGGCCGCCGCATCGGCTGCGAGCGACGAACAAGCCGACTAACGGCGCGGACGTCGCCAACGAAACAGGGCGCCGCGCGAGTGCTCGCACGGCGCCCTGAAAAACGCCTTCCGCAGTAGCCGCGATTTGCCTACGCAACTCCGGCGGTGGTTCCTGCAATGAAGGCGATGGCATGTTAACCGAAGTGACGTTATCGGCAGAGATAGGCCTGAGCATGAGGCGCGTTTTTTTGAGCAGCCCTCACCAAAAAAAGTGATAACCGCAGCCAGTTATCGCGCCCTCGCTAGCTGGGCCAGAATGCGTCGCTGGTTTCGACGCCTGCCGGGAAATCATGATGAAATTGTCAGCGCCAACCAAGATCGTAAGATTCAAGAACAGTGGCCCGGAAGTGACTCAATTCCGTATATCGGCAATGACTCGCCCAACGTCGCAACACGATTGACGTGCGCAGACGCAAGAAACGCGTTTCTCGGTTTCATCCCTCTGGAAAGAATACGACGACCAACAGAAAGGGCGTCGAGATCGGCTTAGACGACGTTTGTTCGTTCGTCCTAAACCCGGAGCAGGCTGATCTAGCCCAGCGAAGAAAAGTACGCCCGGAGGGATTCGAAGGAAGTTGGCATTGACCCTATAAATATAGGGGTTTATTGCAATCCAACTAAACAGGGCGCTGCACATTCCGGTGCAGTTGAGCCCGATTCGCCCTCTCCACCCTCCGATCTCGCCCGCGTGATCGATCGCTGGCCCACGCTCACGCCAGCGCTACGTGCGCAGATCGTCGCGCTGGTGGAGAGCGAGGCATGAGGCTTGAGCCTCGCCGCTGAAGGGGCCCCCTTTGAGCTCGCTGGGATTTTTTGAAGTCCGACTCCCCCCCTTCGAGTCTCCCGCCCAACGTAACTAATCTCCGCCTTACCAAAGCCTAAATTCCATGAAGACTCCCGCTACTTGCCGACAGTGCGGCTTGCCAGTCCAGCCCGTCTCAGGTCGAGGTCGTCCGCGGACTTACTGTTCGGCTGTTTGTCGCCTAGCACACCACAGGACCAGCGGCGGTTCGCACCGCGCAGCGATTAAGCACCGACGCAGCGGTCAGGGGCGCGAGTGGGCGCGGCTGTACCAGCGCAGAAAGGGCCAGGTGGGAACCAAAGACCAGCGGGACCCATCGTTTGACCGCTTCCAGATCTTCGCCCGAGATCGCATGTGCTGCCAATTGTGCGGCCGAAAGGTTCAGACAACGCGACCTCAGGCGCTCGACGCCGCGACGATCCACCTCAAGATCCCGACGGCGCTGGGCGGCCGGTATTCGTTGGAGAACGGAGAGACAGCGTGTCGCCAGTGCAACGGCCGCGCTTGTGCGCTGGTGGCTAGGTCGCTCAATGATCCGAGCTTCACGCTCCCGAGGTCGCTCAGCTTGAACGAAAGGTATGGCGCTGCGTCACAATTGGGCCCCCTATCGACCTCGATGGAGAGTTTTGGATCGGACCCCGCCTCTTCAGAGGATGCGGAAGTCAGTCTAGCCTCCGTATCGCCGCAGAGGCTCCAGGACGGCGTCTAGCGCGCGTATGCAGCATTGCTAGTGTGTTGAGTCGGACCATGCGCGAAACGCAACATCGCGCGGTACAGAGCCTACAAATAGGCTTTCTGCTGATTACGACGCGGTACGACTGCCGGTTAGGTATCATCGCTCACAAGGTTGCGGACGGATGGTCGCGATTCTCTGGCGACGCCAGAAGCCGGTGAAAATTCCGCGAATCGGTTACCAGTACCGGCTATATTGGTCTCGATCTATCCAGCGACCGCTTCCTCTTAAACCTTGGAGAGTGCTGCTAATGAAGGCCACCGCTGTTTCGATGATTGTCACGTTCTTACTCTTCTGTAGCCCCGCCCGTAGCGCGCAACCCAATCCGAGCGTCGTCTCAACCGTCGACATCGAGCTTGTAACGATTGGCAACCCGGGCAATGCAAATGACCAAGGCGGATTTGGCGCCGTCAATTACGCGTATTCCATCGGCAAGTTCGAGGTGACGAATTCACAGTACGTCAATTTTCTGAATTCAGTGGCAGCTACTGATAACTTCGCGCTTTTCGATGCTCAGATGCAAAGCAGTCAACACGGCGGCATCATTCGAAGCGGCACGATCGGAAGCTTTCACTATGACACCAAGTCGGGAGCAACTCACAAGCCCGTGAACTTTGTCAGTTGGTACGATGCCGCACGGTTCGCTAACTGGCTGCACAACGGAAAAGGTAGTGCGGATACAGAAACCGGCGCCTATACGCTGCAGGGCGGGACGCCTGTCCCATCGAATGAAGCGAGAATACGCCGAAACACGGGGGCTCGCTGGTTCATTCCGAGCGAAAGTGAATGGCACAAGGCGGCGTATTTCAACCCGAGTTCCAACAGTTACTTCGACTACCCAACCGGCAGCGATCTACCGCCGGTCGTTGAAGCGTCGGCCGGCGGGGCTCGTTCGGCGAATTTGCAGGACGTGGTCGGGACCGTCATTGAGGTCGGCGCCTATCCGCTAGCGGAAAGTCCTTACGGTACTTTCGATCAAGCGGGCAATCTCTGGGAATGGAACGAGTCTGTCTACTTCGCTTCCGATCGCGGACATCGTGGCGGCTCCTGGGGCTATCTGGACTCCCCGCAAGTGACATTAGCCAACTTAGAATGGGCGCTAGGAGCATCAATTGAGCGAGAAATAACCGGCTTCAGAATCGCAACAATTGTTCCCGAGCCTAACGCAGCAGTACTGGCGGCGTTGGCCTTCGCCGGAGCGGTCGCGGCTTCTTCGCGAAACACTCTTGCTAACCGCCGCTTTGCCCGCACGGCTTCCCCTCGTTAGCCGTACAAGGCCGCCCGCGTTTGGTGTTCTCATACCAACGGCAGCTTGAGTTGTGACGGATGTTGCCGTTGAGGTTGTGCCAGTGCGTCTCTTCAGAAGCGGCCGATGGCATCGAGGGACGCGGCTTCGTCGGTTCCGACATCCCAAACGCAAGATCTGCAGGTGACGATGACTGTGCTCCCTTCATGGGAGACGGCGGCACCTTTGGTTTTTTCAGAGAGGTAAGGGGCTCACCGGCTCGCAGTCCGGCGGCGACGACCCGTTGGCGCGCACGATGGCCAGCTGTCTTGAGATACTCGTCCGGAACGCTGATCCGTGGTAACTCGCCCTCCGGCTCAACCCCTGCGATGATCTCCAGGCGCGTAGGCGAACGACCGGGCGAGATCGTGGCTCTCGGCGATCCAGTCTTCGACCGTTCCTCCAGCATCCGTCGGCCTGATAGCTTGATCACCGCCCAGTTTGGCACGACGCGCTTTACGTCGTTCGCGCCCGCGAAGTCGACCAATTCGGGTTTACTTCTAGAGCCGCCGCTCGATCTCGCCTGGTACACGAGGGAGAAGTTCGTGGAGCAGAGTTCGACCGTTGGCGCCGAAAAGATCCGTAAGGCGTGGACATCTCCGGTCGTTTCTCTAGAAGCTCCGACGCGACGTGGTCTTTACTACTCTGTCATCCGCCCCTCCCGTGTGAAATATCCGACCGCTCGTCTAAGCCTCTGTGCGGCGCTTTGGCCCGTTTCGAGCCTTATAACTCCTGCTTAGGGAATTCTCTTGTCGCCAAATGAATTAGGGGAATGCCGGCATCGGAAGTGAAGACGGAAACTCTCAAGGGGCGGATACGGCCATTCTAGGTCCGCGATTACCACCCGCTATGAAGGTTTCGGTTAGGTTGACGACATGGAGGCGAATTCCGATGAAGAGATCCCCGCCGATTTCGATCGCGAATAGATTCGCAAGAGTTATTCATTGCCTGCGCGCGACGCCCACGGTCTCACGGAAGACGAGGTGAAGGAATACATGCGCGAGGCCAAACGCCATGACACTAGGCACGATCCGTTGCGACCCTGAACTTAAAGCCAATACAAGTTGCCACCAACCCCGTTTTCAATTTGCTTGACTATCGCCCTTACTACTATTGCGAGTTCCGCATCATTATTTCCAATAACGTCGCCAAATCTCTCCCACGTGTGACCGTCTCTGGCTACGGAGGCGGTGATTCCCAATCCCATGTACCTATAAGGGTAGCCAATTATGTAGGGCGAATGTTCAACGTCTCCGAACGGTGTAGAAAACGTGACTCGGCGAGCGTCTTCGGTTGATCGCGCACGCCTTCCGGCGTTGCCGTGGGCCAGTAATTCTCAGGCGCGTTGTCGGCTAACCCGCCGGCGGCGCCATGCTGCCGAGCGTCATGTGAATCTGCTGCTCAACCATGGCGCGATACTTGCCGCCCAGGGTCATTAGCTGCGCGTGCGTACCAGTCTGGCTGATGCGGCCTCCCTCGACGACGACGATCAAGTCCGCCCCGGCGATGGTGCTGAGGCGGTGGGCGATGACGAAACTCGTGCGACCCCGCATCAGCGTGGCGAGACTTTGTTGAATGAGCTGCTCGCTTTCGGTGTCGAGATTGCTCGTCGCTTCGTCAAGGATGAGCAGTTTCGGGTCGGCCAGAATCGCCCTGGCGATGGCGAGTCGCTGTCGCTGGCCGCCGCTGAGACGGACGCCGCGCTCGCCGATCAACGTCTGCATACCGTCGCTCAGGCGATCAATAAACTCGGCGGCATGCGCCGCTTCGGCAGCCGCTCGGATGGCCGACGCCGTGACGTCTCGTCGCGCGTAAGCAATGTTATCGGCAATCGTGCCGTCGAATAAGAATACGTCCTGCTCAACGATTCCCAGCACAGAACGGAATGATTCCACGTCAAGATCTCGCAGATCGCGGCCATCGAGCATGACGCGCCCGGACGTCGGATCGTAGAAGCGGGCGACTAGGTTGCTGAGCGTCGTCTTCCCGGCGCCGCTTGGTCCGACGAGCGCAACTGTTTGCCCTGCCTTCACCTGGAGATTGACGTCGCTCAGCGCCGGCGTATCGGCGCCTGGATAGGAAAACGTGACGCATTCAAACTCGACGTTCCCCAAGATCGAATGACGATCGAGCTTGGCGGACGTTGGAGACGCCGGCATCTCACGCGCCTCGCCGAGCAGGTCGAGCACCCGATCAAGCCCGCTGAGACTATTTTGGAACTGCGTTGCGCTTTGGACAAGAGTCGCGAGCGGATCAAGAAGCATCAATAGATAGACGAGAAACATCATCAGGTCGCCGACGGTGATTTGCCCCTCGAGCACTTGCCAACCGCCGTAGAGTAACAAGGCCGCGCTAGCCATTGGAATGAGCGCTTCCCACACGATTTCAATCCCGCGCATCCACCACCAGGCGTACAGTTCCTGCCGCGCCATCAAGTTGTTTTCAGTGACGAAGCGCGCCGCCTCGCGTCGTTGTCGGCTAAACGCTCGTACGACTCGCATGCCGGCGAACGATTCAGCGGCGCCGGCGTCGATCTGCTCGCGTTGCTTGCGGATCACTCGAAACTGCGGCCGGATGTTGTTGATCCACGCGCGGTGCGTCAAATAAACGATGGGTAGTAGGAAGATTGCTCCTGTGAGTAATTTCCAGTCAACCCAGGCCAGAATTGCCAGACTTCCTAGAAGCTGGATCACTGCCCTCCACGGATTGAAGAGCATGCCGAACATGAGCTCGCCGACCGCGCCGCCATCCTCGCGTAAGATCGATGCGACGCCGCCGGAACGGATTTGTTGAACGCGGTGCAGCGGCAGTCTCACGGCATGCTCGAACACGCGCTGCCGCACGCCCAATTGAACTTGCTTGGAAATCTTCGTCGCATACCATCTCCCCCACACAAAGATGACGATTCTAATCATCGACGCGGCGACGACCGCGACGACCGTCGCCAACAGCAATCGATACGGATCTGCAAGCTGCGGGAAGCGGCTGAGCCATGGCTCCGGGAGCTGCTTGTCGCTCAGTCCGTAGTCGATAATGAATTTGGTGCCGGCAGGCGGGAGCAGGCCAATGAGCGTCGCAACAGTTGCCGATGCGAGTATCCAGAAGACCTGCCACCGATAGGGGCGCAAGAGTCTCAGGAAATCCCATACCAATTGCCGGGCGGTGCGGGCGCGAGTCCGTGGCGAGCCAGCGTCGCGGTCGCCGTGAGAGGCGGCGCCGAGCGGGAGTGTTCCGACGCGAACCAGTTCGCGATAACGATCGAAGCGCGAGCGACTTGAGCTTGAGGTCGCAGGCGAGGCCGAGCGTGGTTTGGGCGATTCCATAGCTCTCGGTATCGCCCGGCTAAAGGAACTATCTGATCGAGCAAGGCAATCGGCCGCGGACGCTGATCTGCAAGTCGCTGGACGCTTATTGTCGGTTCTCCAGACAATAGAGCATCTCTTGCGGTCGCCCGTCGACTTGTTCGACGACGCGCATGTAGATCCGGCTGCCGCAAATCGTTGAACTCGCCATGACGTGATCTCCCAACTTGTTCGCGGCGATTTGCTCGTACTTCGTTGGGTCGGCTCGATAGACGAACGTTTCGCCGCTCTCATTGGTCGCGTAAATTTTATCGTCCACGAGCACTGGCGAGGCGCTAAACTCCCCGCCCAGCCGCTCCTTCCATTGCTGCTCTCCCGTATCGCTTTTCCAACAAACGGCGACTCCCGCGTCCAGGACGCCGAACAGATACCCGTCGCGTGCGAGGAGCGATGGAACATACACGCGGTCTCGCGTCTCCCAGACGACCTCGCCAGATCCGTCTGCGAGCACGGCCGCTAAATGACTCTTGGGGTAGCCGCCGCTGCTAAAGACGCGCTTGCCGTCAGTGACGGCCGACGTGACGCACTCGGTGGTGGCGCCTTCGATTTCCCAGAGCGTCTTGCCGCTGAGCGGATCAAAGCTCGAAAACAGGTCGCAGCCGGTCAACAAGAGCTGATCTCTGCCCGCTGCATTCAAAATAATCGGCGAAGCGTAACTGGGCTTCTTCGGCCGATCGCGTTTCCACACGATAACGCCCGTCTTTCGATCGAGCGCTGCAAGGACCCCGCCCGCATCACTGTCGGCCGATGCAATGACCAGCGACTGGTAGATTGCCGGCGAAGCGCCGTATCCTTGGTGGATCGTGTAATCGCAGATCTTCGTCTGCCAAATCTGCTCGCCTTTGAGATTCAGGGCGGTGACATAAACGGCGTTGCTATTGGCGAAATTGATGAAGACGCTTTCGCCGTCGCAGGCAACTGTACTTGAGGCCGCCGTTGATTTTTCATTCTTGCGCATCAAGCCGCCGTCATGCACCACTGTCTGCCATAACTCTGCGCCCGTCTCTCGATCGTAGCACGCCATGGACTGCGTCTCCCGCTCTTCGTCGGCGGTGGCGAGGTAAACATGTTCGCCGACGACCGTCGGCGAACTATGCCCCCGACCATTGACGGCGCTCTTCCAGGCAACATTCTGCGTGGCGCTCCATTCCGTTGGCGGAGATTGGTCAAGGCTCGCTAGGCCGTTGCGATTCGGCCCGCGCCACCACGGCCAGTCCGCGGCGTCCACGGAGATTTGGTCGTCGGCTTGTTGGGACTGCGCCTCCAAGGGATGCAGAACTATTGCGGCGATAGTAACGAGAACGCGAATACATGACGACACGATGCTTACCTAACGTTATTTGCGAGTTTCGGCTGGAACGGAGTTGTCAGGCGATAGCAGTCATTCTAACGGCAGGCGTTTTCACGTCCTAGCGAGCGAAAAAGTCAACCGCGAGCTGAAAACGCATTTTCTGAACCAGACGCAATAGAATCGCAAGGTTGTACTCGATTCAACCTCATCCCCCGCTTATCCTAGAGCTTTGTACGCGCGATGCCTTCATCCGAGTAGCCAGCGATTAAGATGCACGCAGCATGAGAATCCTCAACGCAGCAATCTTGTCTTTGCTTCCGCAGTTCGTGGTAGGCGCCGAAGTCATTGACTTCAACCGCGACGTCCGCCCGATACTGTCGGAGAACTGCTTTCACTGCCACGGGGCCGACGCCGCCCAGCGGCAAGCCGAGTTGCGACTTGACGTACCTGATGATGCGGCCGAATCAGGAGCGATTGTGCCAGGCAAGCCTGATGAGAGCCTGCTGGTCGAGCGGATTCGATCGACGGAGCGAGACGAGCAGATGCCGCCGCCTGATTCTCATCGGTCGCTCACGCCGCAACAGATCGAAACGCTAACTCATTGGGTAGAAGAAGGCGCACGTTACGACAAGCACTGGGCCTTCAAGGCGATCGAGCGACCGGCTCCACTCGTCACATCTCAGGACAAGTGGCGTCACAACGACGTCGACCGCTTCGTGCTCAGCAAACTCGATGCCAGCGGCTTGGCGCCGTCGCCCCGTGCGCCAATGGCTACGCTGCTGCGACGGTTGAGTTTCGACCTAATTGGTTTGCCTGCCAGCGCTGAGCAACTCGCCCGCTGGCAAGCGGCTGCAGAACCGGTCGATGCGGCGATCGACGAACTGCTCAGCAGCCCGCACTATGGCGAGCGAATGGCGACCGAATGGCTGGACGTGGCGCGTTACGCCGACACCCACGGCTTCAACAATGATGCAGCGCGCACGATGTGGCCTTGGCGCGATTGGGTGGTCGGCGCGCTGAACGACAATATGCCCTACGATCAGTTCATCACCGCGCAGTTAGCCGGCGACCTGCTACCGCACGCCTCGCGCAAACAGCGTTTGGCGACAGGCTTCAATCGCAACCATGTGATCAACTCCGAAGGGGGCATTATCGACGAGGAGTACCGCATCGAGTACGTGGCCGACCGAGTCCGAACGACGTCGCTAGCCTGGCTGGGGCTGACTCTAGAGTGCGCTCGCTGTCACGATCACAAGTTCGACCCAATCTCGCAACGAGAGTATTACCAGTTCTTCGCCTTCTTCAATAATGTCGACGAAACCGGCGAGGATGGCCGGATAGCGAATGCAGCGCCGCTCATGCCAGCGCCAGCGGCCGACGATCAGGCCCAGCTGCGTGAGTTGAGACGCCGAGAGGATCGGCAACTGAAAAAGTTGCGGCGCCTGATCAAAGACGCTGCCTCGCAAGAAATTCTGGCGACCGCACCAGACGCCGACGTCGCGATCGCTTCGCCCACGCAATCAGCAATCGATTTATTTCCTACGCCCCAATCCTTTCCTGACGGCAAGACTGACGTCACGCCGAATAAGCCTCTTAATTCGAAAGAGGGATGGGCGTTGTCTGCGTGGACCAAGCGTCAAGACGCAACCGCAGGCCCATTGATTTCGACGATGAACTACGCGACCCCTCGCTCGGCAGGCGGCTACGGCGCCGGTGCGGAGGTCGGCTTGACCAGCAAGGGCGAAGTCGAAGTCCGGTTATCGGTGCGATGGCCCGCTTACGCCACGCACGTCATCAGTCGTCGCGTTCTTGCGGCGAAAGAATGGGGACATGTGGCCGTGGTCGTCACCGGCAACAAGGCCCAGAATGTGCGGATCTTTGTCGATGGGATCGAGTCCGCGACCACCGTCCGGCACGACGGACTCACTGGCGCCGTGGCCATCGACGGGCCGGCGCGCGTGGGCCACACCAATCGCAAAAAGGACAAGCCGTTCGCCGGCGACATCCACCGCCTGCAAATGATCGCGGGTCCGATCGATGCTGCGGCGATTGAGTCGACGATTGAAGGGGAGATTGTTCGTTTCTCAACAGCAGCGACGGCAAAGCCTCGCCAGCCGTCTCGCTCGCAAGAATTGATCGCGAACATAATCCGCCTGTCGGCAATTGACTTCCAGATTGCTGAAGCGTCAAAAGTGTGGCGCGCCACGCATGCCGAGCGGTTGGAACTGGAACGCTCATTCCCGCATGTGATGGTCATGCAGGAAATGCCCACGCCACGAAAGACCTTCGTGCTCCAGCGTGGGCAATACAATCTGCATGGCGAACAAGTATCCGCTGATGTGCCTCAGTCGCTCGGTCTGCCATTGCCTGACGGCGCTCCGCGCAATCGCCTGACGCTTGCCCGGTGGTTCACCGACCCCCGCCATCCACTGACGGCACGGGTGGTAATGAACCGCCTGTGGCAGCAGTTCTTCGGCGTGGGGTTGGTGAAGTCGTCGAGCGACTTTGGCATGCAGTCGGACTGGCCGTCGCATCCCGAACTGCTCGACTTGCTCGCCGCCGAGTTCATTGCCAGCGGCTGGGACCTCAAGCACATGGTGCGGCTGATTGTCGAGAGTGCAACCTATCAGCAGGACTCCGCAGCATCAGGCGAGATGTGGACGCGCGATCCCGAAAATCGCTTGCTCGCCCGCGGGCCGCGGCAACGGCTCAGCGCGGAAATGATTCGCGACCAGGCGCTCGCCGTCAGCGGTTTGCTGAATCCGGCCATCGGCGGTCCGCCCGCGTATCCCTATCAGCCGGCGGATTATTACAAAGGCATCGTCGTTGCCGCCGACTATCCGGGGGCCAGCTACACGGTTGGCTCTGGCGGCGACCTCTACCGCCGCAGCTTGTATACCTTCTGGAAACGCACGGTGCCGCACCCCACGTTGGCGTCGTTCGACTCGCCCGACCGCGAGTTCTGCGTCGCGCGCCGCAGCCCCACCAACACGCCGCTGCAAGCGCTCGCGCTGATGAACGATCCGACGTTTCTGGAAGCCGCACGAAAGCTGGGCGAAAGAATGTTGACCGAAGGTGGGCCGGATGACGCGACGCGACTGGCGTGGGGATTCCGCATGGTGACGGCTCGCGAGCCGACGGCCGAGGAGTTGGCGATGCTTCGTGATCTGCTTGCCCAACATAGGAGCGAATTCGCGGACGGCGTTTCAACTCCCCGGGCGCTCCTCGATGCCGGGGCAGCCGACCGATCGACGAAAGGCACAAGTGACGACGAGCTGGCCGCATACGCGAGCCTTGGGAGTTTGTTGCTGAACCTCGACGAAACCATCAATCGGAACTAATCCACTACGTCGGAACGGGGCCACTACGATGTCGCCGCTTGATCCATTCTCCATCGCGGCCAGCCGTCGCCAGTTTCTCCAGCACACCAGCCTCGGGCTTGGCGTCGCCGCACTCGCTTGCCTGGACGGCAATTCCGCAGCGGCCGCGCGGACAGGCCCCGCGCCCACGCCATTGCTTTCGCCGCTGCAGATCGCCCCACGAGCGAAACGCGTCATTTATCTGTTTCAAGCTGGGGGCCCTTCTCAACTTGAATTGCTCGATTACAAGCCGCAACTCGACAGCCGCTTCCAGACCGAGTTGCCCGACTCGGTGCGTCAGGGCCAGCGCATCACTGGCATGGTGAGCGGTCAGGGCCAACTGCTGATCGCCCCCAGCCGGTTTGGGTTCACGGCCGCGCCGAATTGCGGCACGCCGATCGGAAACCTGTTGCCCTTCACGCAGAAGATCGGCGATCGGCTCTGCGTCGTCAATTCGCTGCATACGGACGCGATCAACCACGACCCCGCGATCACGTTCATCCAGTCGGGCTCGCAGCAGCCGGGTCGACCGTCGATGGGCTCCTGGATCGACTACGGCATCGGTTCGGAGTGCGACAACCTGCCGGCGTTCGTCGTGCTCATCTCGACGCCCAGCAATGGAAGGCCCGACCAGGGACTGCTCTCGCGACTGTGGGGGAGCGGGTTTCTTCCCACTCGCCATCAGGGCGTCAAGCTGCGGAGCGCGGGCGAACCGGTTGACTTCCTGGAGAACCCGGCAGGTCTGAATCCCGCGACGCGCCGCTCGTGGCTGACGACGCTCGAACAACTCAACCAGCGGCGCTTGGCAGCGGTTGGCGATCCGGAAATTCAAACTCGCATCGCTCAGTACGAACTGGCCGCGCGTATGCAAACCTCGGTCCCCGAGTTGGCCGACGTTGCGGGCGAGCCCGAGAGCACGTTCGCGCTCTACGGCGACGAGGCGCGGAAACCTGGCACCTACGCCCGAAACTGCCTCATGGCCCGCCGCTTGGCTGAGCGCGGCGTGCGGTTCATTCAGCTGTATCATCGCGGTTGGGATCATCATGGCGATCTTCCCAACAACATTTCAACGCTGGCTCGAGACGTGGACCAAGCATCGGCGGCGCTGGTGCTCGATCTTGAGCAGCGCGGCCTCTTGGAAGATACGCTCGTCATCTGGGGCGGCGAGTTCGGCCGCACGGTGTACAGTCAGGGCGCGGTAACTCGTGAGACTTACGGCCGCGATCACCACGGGCGAGCGTTTTCTATTTGGATGGCCGGCGGCGGCGTGAAGCCCGGCATTCGTTATGGCCGCACCGACGACTTCAGCTTCAATATTATTGAGAATCCCGTGCACATCCACGATCTCCAGGCGACTGTGCTCGCGTGTTTGGGAATCGATCACGCGCGGCTAACCTTCGCGTTCCAGGGACGCCAGTATCGGCTGACCGACGTTCATGGCTCGGTTATCCGTGACATCCTGGATTGAATCGCGAGCTAGTGCGGCCATCGGTCATTTGAACGTAGCGTGGGCGGCCATACGTCTACCCTAAGCGGAGCTTTGGAGGATTTCACCGTGAAATTAATTCGGCGCACGGGAGCGGTTCGATTCAGCGAATTAGATTCTCACTCACACGTTCGGCTAATGACTCACATGTGGCGACGCATCATTTCGTGCGGATTGTGGCTTTTATTAGCAACTCTCGCCGTCGCCGAGGAGCCGACCTTCAACGCAGGATTTGCCAAGCGGGACATCACCCCTTCAGCTGCGACGCCTATGTGGGGCTATGGCGATCGTCACGCCTTACTTTCTGAAGGAGCCGCTGATCCTCTGATGGCCAAAGCTGTGGTATTCGAAGTCGGCGACCACCGTCTGGCTATCGTCGGGATGGACATCGGGCGTGGGCCGACGGCGGCCATGATGAAGCAGATTCGCCAAGCCGTAGCGGAACAGGCCGGCGTGGGGCATGTCATGATCGCCGGTAGCCATACCCATCACGGGCCGGTGATTGAACTCACCGATCGCGAAGGCTTTGGCAAAGGCCATTTTGACGACGCCGTTGCCTACTCGCGGCGACTGCCCGAATTATTGATCGAGGCGATCGTCGAGGCGAAGAATAAAGCGGTCCCGGCGAAGATCGGGGTCGCCAAGAAGAACGTCGCTTGGAACCGCAATCGCCACACGAAAAGAACGCCCAAGTCCACAGATCCTATGCTGGCGGTCGTTCGCTTGGACGACTACGCCGGACACCCGATTGCCGTCATCGCCAACTTTGCGGCTCATCCGGTAACGGCTGATGAAGGAACGCTGAAGTTCTCCGCCGATTATCCCGGGGCGCTGCAGCGGCGAGTTGAGGAGTCCCTGCAGACGAACTGCATATTCATGCAGGGCGCCGCGGGCGATCTGAGTCCCAACCGTGGCGAATTAACTGGTACCCAGTACGGAGAGAAGCTGGGAGACGATGTTGTCGCTATTGCGACCAGCGTGAAAGGCGATACGCCCAAGAATCCGTCAATACAGGCCAAAGTCGATCATTTCAAGTTCGCTAGTCGCGTTGATTTCAGCAATCCACTATTAGTCGCCACTTACCAGCAGGCGTTTTTCCCTGAATTAATCAGGAACTACGTCGAGGAGTTCACAGGGGGGATCGAGCCTGAACTGACGACGGCGCTGATCAACGGCGAGTTGGCGTTGGTCGGCGGATCGGGAGAGTTCTTCAGCGGCCACTCCACACGATTGAAGGAACGTTGTGAAGTGCGCGACACATTGTTTATCGGCTATTGCAATGGCCATCACATGTACTTCCCCACGATCGAGGCTGCCAGCGAAGGCGGCTACGGCGGAGACGCATCAGTCGCGCCCGTCGAAGTTGGAGCTGGCGAACAGATGATGAACCGAGCACTGATCAACATCTATACGATGCTAGGGAAGTTCCCGCCGGAACGGACGCGGCATTAAGTCGGACGCCAGGTAATCGGACAGCTGGTGACTCGCGTGCTCCAACTTTCGTCGACGACCAATCGAATCGTGCTGTTGGCGGCCTCAGCGCCTATTGAAGCGATAATCCAGGCGTAGGCTCTTTTGAAGGGGCCGGTCAGTAATGAACACTCCTGGAAATAATCCTTTCCAAATCTGGGTTGATGCAGATGCGTGCCCTGCTCCGATCAAGGAGATTCTCTATCGAACAGCCCGCCGGTTGCAGGTGGAACTGACGCTGGTCGCCAACCAGCCCATGCACGTTCCATCCAGTAGATTGATCCGATTGATTACGGTTAACGGAGGCGCTGATGTCGCTGACGACAAGATTGTTGAGATGCTTGCCCCTGGGGATGTGGTGATCACCGGCGATATCCCGCTTGCTGCTCGCGTTGTAGCCAAGTCAGCAATTGCAATCGGCGTTCGCGGCGAGCTGTTTGACGAGAACAGCGTGCAAGACCGGCTAGCCTCACGCGACTTGATGGAGCAATTCCGATCGGCAGGCGTAGACACCCGGGGCCCCAGCCCGCTCACGAAGAAGCACCTTCAAACCTTCGCTAATGTCTTGGACCGAACGCTCACGCGATGCCTGAAGAAAGACTAGATCGCTTCACTCGACGCGTTCTGGCGTCTTGTCCAAGACTGGGCGCGGAAATCCCCAAGAAGCTGCCAATGCATCGGCGGCGTGTTCCGGGTCGAGCATGTTGCCCCACGGCCCATTCCGCAAGTAAGCATGAGCAAATTCATGCGCGATCACGTAGTGAGCGAATGCCTCCTCGCACTCGGAGAGTCGTGGCCTAAGAACAACGCTCCGACTGCTGATGCCAGCAACTCCGGGAGCGGCCATGAATACCGATGAGCCCTCGCCCGAAACATAGTTGTCTAATGAAACAGTGAAGCCAGCGTCGGTGACAAAGTCTTGCTGAACGGCCGTTGGCAGCGCGTTGAGCACCATCAAAACGCGTTGCCCCAGCGGTGGGTAAAGCTCAAATGCTTGAATGTAGACGGAGAACATTTCGAACATGGTGCTTTCTCGTTGAGATCTGAGCGGCGGAACATTGGTGAGCCGTGTGCCACGCGCTCGCTGCGAGGATCACTCGACGGCATGACGTACTGGATGGCGTTCAAAGGTGCGCAGGTATAATACGGACTTGCTCGTTCTCCACAGGCGGTTGCGGAGGATCAATCCACGGAATCTCTTGGTTCTCCGCAGACATTTTCGCAACGCGTGACTTGAATTCGCGCGCCACCTTCATCAACACATCCCGTTCCGAGTTGCCGCTGGCCCTGATTTCGCCAGCATCGCCGCCGGCTAGATTTGCCGCTCGAGCGGTGATCGTCCCCTCTTCGGTTTTGCAAACGTAAATGACGCATGAAAACGCAGGGACGTGGGGCCTGGAGTCTCCAGTGATCCCAAGCGATTTGGGGTTTTCGGAATTCGCACTGTCCGTGCTCGATGGCGTGTTCATTGCTGGCTTTCAGGTCGCTGAACTCGTTTTGCTCCACACTCGGTTGCCCCCGCGCGGCATGTCGCTTAGTCGTCCTCGGCGCGCAGGACTGCAATAAAAGCCTTTTGGGGGATGTTCACGCTGCCGAAGAGTTTCATCTTGGCCTTCCCTTTCTTCTGCTTTTCCAGCAGCTTTTTCTTGCGCGTCACGTCGCCGCCGTAGAGTTTCTCGGTGACGTCCTTCCGATACGGATCGACCGTGGTTCGCGCGATAATTTCGCCGCCAATGGCGCCCTGAATCGGAATCTTGAATTGATGCCGTGGGATTTCCTTGGCCAACTGTTCGCAGTAATGCAACGCGCGGGTGCGCGCCTTGTCGCGGTGAACCAAGTAGGAGAGCGTATCGACCGGCTCCTTGTTCACCAAAATGTCGACCTTCACGACGTCGGTTTGGCGATACTCGATTGGCTTGTAGTCGAACGACCCGTAGCCTCGCGTCAGCATTTTCAGCTTGCCGTAGAAGTCGAAGAGCACCTCTCCGAGCGGCATCACGCTGGTCACCTCCATCCGCTTAGCGGATAGATAGTCCATCGTCTGGCTCTCCGAGCGATGTTCGCGGCAGAGTTCCATCACCCCGCCGACATACTCTTCGGGTGTGATGATCGAAGCCTTGATGTAAGGCTCGCTGGCGGACTCGATCGACATCGGGTCGGGCCAGTACGTCGGATTGTCGACTTCTATTTCCGAGCCGTCGCGCAGCTTCAACTTGTACTTCACCGACGGAGCGGAGATGACCAGGCCGATATCGAACTCGCGCTGCAATCGCTCTTGGATGACGTCGAGATGCAACAGGCCGAGAAATCCGCAGCGGAATCCAAACCCCAGCGCCGCCGAACTGTCTTTCTCGAATGTGAGCGCCGCGTCGTTGATCGAGAGTTTCTCGAGAGCCTTCGTGAGCTCCTGATACTCGCCGGTATCCATCGGGTAGATCGAAGAGAAGACGACTTGGCGGGCCGCCTGATAGCCGGGGATCGGCTCGTCGGCTTGCCGATCGAGGAGCGTGAGCGTGTCGCCGATTTCAATGTCTTGCACGCTCTTGACGCCGGCGACGATGTAGCCGACTTCGCCGGCGCTGAGTTGCGTGCGCGGAATCAGTTGGAACTGGTTGTAGCCGACCTCGTCCACCTTGAAGTCGCGGTTCGCGTGCATGAAGTGAATCATATCGCGCGGCTTCAGCGTTCCCTCCATCACGCGGCATTGCAAGATCACGCCGCGGAACTTGTCGAAATGAGCGTCGAAGACGAGCGCCTTCAATGGTGCGTCGGGATCGCCTTGCGGGGGCGGCAACTTTTCAACGATGCCTTGCAAGACTTGATCGATGTTCACGCCGTTTCTCGCGGAAATCGGAATCGCTGCGAACGGATCGAGCCCCAACTCTGCGTCAATCGCTTCTTGAGCGCGCTCGATGTCTGCCGAGGGCAAATCAATCTTGTTGATGATCGGCAGCAGTTCCAAATTGTGTTCGATCGCCATGTAGAGATTCGCCACCGTCTGCGCCTCGACTCCTTGCGACGCGTCGACGACGATCAAGGCGCCTTCGCACGCCATGAGCGAACGCCTGACCTCGTGTGAAAAATCGACATGGCCAGGCGTGTCGATGAGATTCAGCAGGTAGTCCCTGCCGTCGGGATGGCGATAGTTGAGCGTAATCGTGTTGCTCTTGATGGTGATGCCGCGCTCGCGTTCGATCTCCATCGAATCGAGCATCTGCTCATGCAGATCCCGCTGCGAAATGCCACCGCACTGCTGGATAAGGCGGTCGGCTAGAGTTGACTTGCCGTGGTCAATGTGGGCGATAATGCAGAAATTGCGAATGTGTTCCATGACACAGTTTTAGCAGGTAACTGCTTAACGCAGCAGGAGGCTGCGAGCAAGCATCTACCACGAACGTTGTGCGTTGGAAGTCCGCTGCGTACCGCAGCACTGAATCTATCGACTATCGGTGGAAGGGTTTATGACCGTTGCTAGTCCCCCGCGCCGTATTGCCGAGTCAAATAGCAACTAACCTTTTACTGCGTATCGAGCGGTCGTCAGAAGCTTGCCAGCGCAATTACCAGCCCCATGCCGATCAGCGGGATGACGACGGTGACGATTCCAATGTCGAAGTAGGACTGTTTGTGCGTAAGACCGCAGATGGTGAGCAACGTGATCACGGCGCCGTTGTGCGGCAGCGAATCGAGTCCGCCGGAAGCCATCGAGGCCACGCGATGCATCACTTCGGGGCTGACGCCATTTTCGAGAGCTCTTTGGTAGAACGTCGAGCCAAGGCTTTCCAGGGCAATGCTCAAGCCGCCAGAAGCAGAGCCGGTAATGCCGGCGAGTACCGAGATCGCCGTCGCTTCGGAGATGAGCGGGTTATGTGGCACAAAGTTGAGCAATGCATTCTTGATGATTGTAAACGCAGGCAGCGCGGCGACGGTGGCGCCGTACCCCACCTCCGAAGCAACGTTGAACACCGGCAACAAACAATCGGCGGCGCCTCCCTTGAGAATCTCGTTCAGCCGTCGACGACAACGCGCCGAGCCGACAATGACCATGGCGCTGGCCGTGAGCATGGCGATGACCGACGACCAGATGCCGCGAACGTCGGCGATCTTCACCCCTCCAAACAACGGTTCGGCCAAGTACGCCGCATCCCATTGGGGGATCCACAGTTCGGCTGCCACAAAATTCACGAGCAACACGCAAACAATTGGAGCCATCGCGAGGAAAAATGGCGGCAACGCTTCGCCGGCATCGAGGGCAGGTGCGCGAACCATGCTCGGTCCGTAGCCGCCCGAGGCGTATCCCTCGCCGTGCAAGGCCGCGCTGCTGGCCCGACGATTCAGCCAGAGCATCCCGAGTGCGAAAATCACCAGCCCCCCAATCGTCCCCAGCACCGGCGCCGCGAAGGCCGTGGTTTTGAAGTAGGGCATGGGGATCAGGTTCTGGATC
This sequence comes from Pirellulales bacterium, assembly GCA_041740115.1. Lineage (GTDB taxonomy): Bacteria > Planctomycetota > Planctomycetia > Pirellulales > Lacipirellulaceae > Lacipirellula. The sequence continues at coordinate 16,034 of JBGSMO010000172.1, read as the reverse complement.
TGCACGGACCCTGGAAACGAGGTCATCGTGAAGGTGCCCGAACCAAGCGCGATCGCGCCAGGAATGAGACGCCGCGGAATATTGGCGTGTTGAAAGACCGAACTAGCCAACGCGTGAATGGCGAATACGATCACAAAGAGCGAGACGCCGCCGTAGGTCAACACGGCGCAGCAGAGCACGACGGCTAAGATGGCGTGCCGAGGCCCAAGAAGCGAACTGATCCGGTTGGAGATCGATTGGGCGCATCCCGAGTGTTCCATCAATTTGCCGAACACGGCTCCCAACAGGAACAACGGAAAGTACTTCGCCAGGAACTTCCCCAGCGCGGGCATAAAGATCTGCGTGTACGCCGCCAGCAGCGGAACTTCTCCGCTGAGAGCCACGGCCAGCATTGCCAGCGCCGGAGCGAGAATGATGACGCTCGCACCGTGATATGCGAGGTACATCAATAGCAGCAGCGAGAGCACCAGCCCCAGAAGTCCGATCATCAGTATGCTCGCAAGCAGGGAGAAGTTGGCGAAAGAGATTTTATCGCCGATCGCTTGAACGACGGCGCCGGCGAATCTGATCGGTTCTGCGCATGCACACCAAAACACAAGCCTCAGCACGGCTGCGGCAGAAGTCGACTGTCGTCTTCAACGCGAAATGCGATCGATGGTAGATAAGAATTGATCGCGGTTTGACGCTTGCTCCAGAGTGTATAAGGTGCGCGCCCGCGACCGCAACACAAATCTGGAAGAGTTCGCCTTCCTGGCCAGTGAATGCTCGGCGTCTCGACGTTCAGTCAGCGCCGCGTTGACGAACGGATGGCAACTTGGCACGGTCGTGTTAGACTTCGTACCGGGCTGAAATTGGCGGCCTGGCGACGCATCGTCTCCAGGCTTGTCAAGGCCCGCTTCTCCTTTCGATACGCTCATCCTGCCGTCGTTCGACTGAGCGACGGCGTCCAAGGAACTGGAACTCGATCATGTCGCACGACGACTCCCCGCAAGTGAGTCAACTCCGCCGACTCTTGCTGGAGTTCATGGACGAGTTTATCTATCCGCATGAAGGAACATATCAAGAGCAGCTGCGCAGCGCCGCCGATCGTTGGCAGCCGCCGCCGATCATGGAGAGCTTGAAGCTCAAGGCTCGTCAACGTGGGCTCTGGAATCTGTTTCTCCCAGCGAGCGAACATGGCGCGGGCCTGACGAATCTTGAGTACGCGCCCCTCTGCGAGATCATGGGGCGCTCGCCGATCGCTCCCGAGGCGTTCAATTGTTCGGCGCCCGACACCGGCAACATGGAAGTGCTCGCCCGCTACGGCACCGACGAGCAAAAGTCGCAGTGGTTGGCGCCCCTGCTGGCAGGAACCATCCGCTCATGCTTTGCCATGACCGAACCCGACGTCGCCTCATCCGATGCGACGAATATTCGAGCTCAAATCGCTCGAAAGGGCGATTCGTACGTCATCACCGGACGTAAGTGGTGGATATCCGGGGCCGGCGACGCACGCTGTAAGATCTGCATTCTGATGGGCATGACGAATGCGAATGCCCCGCCGCATGAGCGGCAGTCGATGATCTTGATCCCGCTAGACACCGCCGGCGTGACGATTCGACGAACGCTCTCGGTATTCGGATACGATCATGCCCCGCACGGACATGCGGAGATCTCGTTCGAGAACGTCGTCGTCCCCGCCTCCAACATGCTGTTGGGGGAGGGGCGCGGATTCGAAATCGCCCAGGGACGATTGGGGCCTGGGCGGATTCATCATTCCATGCGACTGATCGGCCAAGCGGAGCGAGCGCTGGAGGCGATGTGCCGTCGCGTCAAGTCGCGGGTCGCGGTCGGCAAGCCGCTGGCCGAACAAGGGACGATTCGAGTCGACATCGCCAATTCGCGAATTGAGATCGACCAGGCGCGTCTGCTCGTGCTGCGGGCGGCGCATCTCATGGACACGGTCGGCAATAAGGCGGCGCGGAATGAGATCGCGATGATCAAAGTGGTGGCGCCCAGCATGGCGCTGCGCGTGATCGATCGAGCGATTCAGGCGCACGGCGGGGCTGGAGTTTGCGAAGATTTCGGCCTCGCGGCGGCTTGGGCCGAGGCCCGGACGTTGCGACTGGCTGACGGGCCCGACGAGGTTCATCGCGAAGCGATCGCTAGGTGCGAACTGCGCAAGTCGGCGCCTTCGAGTCCAAGTGCCGATGGATAGCGGCTTGGAGCGTCGTCGGTCAACCTGCAATGGAGGCTGCCTTGCAACTTCGTGGTCAAGTGGTCGTCGTGACGGGAGGAGGCCGAGGCATCGGCGCCGCGCTCGCGCGCCGGTTCGCTCGCGAGGGGGCCAGCGGCGTTTATGTGGTCGATCGCGATGAAGCGCCGGCGCGACAAATTGCCGCCGAGTGCGGCGGCATTCCAATCGTTCTAGACGTCGCGTGCGAATCGGACGTCAAAGCTTTCGTCGATTCCGTTTTCGCCAGGTTTGGGCGGATCGACCTCTACTGCTCCAATGCCGGCGTTATGCAGGATGGCGGCCTCGAGGCGAGCAACGCCGATTGGCAACGCGCGTGGGAGATCAACTTTCTCGCTCACCTCTACGCGGCGCGGGCGCTCGTCCCGCGCATGGTGGAGCAAGGAGGGGGCTACCTGCTGCAAACCGCCTCGGCTGCCGGGTTATTGACCCAAATCGGCGCCGCGCCTTACTCGGTGACGAAGCACGCCGCGGTGGCATTTGCCGAGTGGTTGTCAATCACCTACCACCGCCAAGGCCTTCGCGTCTCGTGCCTCTGCCCGCAAGGGGTTCATACTCGAATGCTGGATGACTGCGAGTCGGCGCCGGCCGACTTATTGCGTGATGCTGCCTTGACGCCCGAACAGGTCGCCGATGCGGTTGTTCAAGGTCTGGCCGACGAATCGTTTCTTATTCTTCCGCATGCTGAGGTCGCCACGTACGTCGAGCATCGAGCGTGCGACAATGAACGCTGGCTCCGCGGCATGCGTCGACTATGGGATAGCGTCAGCACAGACGGCGGTCGGCAAGGTTCAATTGATATCGAGTAGGAAGAATCACTCACGCAGATTTCACTTCCGTTGTGTTCAGGCGGCAATCGACAAGTTCGTTGCGGCAAGGAATTGCATTTTCCTGCCGAACCAGTCACTCTAAGCGGGTTCGTTCTCTTCTCTCATGTTCTCTTTTCACATCGACGCCTTCCGCGTTTCATCTTTTCGCTGAGCGACCATGTCTACGCGAGAAGCAGAAGTTGTCGTCGCTCGTCCTGGCGAAGAACTCGACCTGCACCGTCTCGCCGCCTATCTTCGCGAGCAGGCCATCCTCCGCTCGGGCGAGTTGAGCGTTATGCAATTCCCGCATGGACACTCGAATCTCACGTATCTGCTGCGCTGCGGAATGGAAGAGTGGGTGCTGCGGCGCCCCCCCTTCGGCAATCAAGTCAAGTCGGCCCACGATATGGGCAGAGAGTTTCGCGTTCTGTCGGGATTGAGTCCCATTTACTCAGCCGCCCCTCGACCGCTAGTGCTTTGCACGGACGAATCGATTCTGGGAGCGCCCTTCTATGTGATGGAGCGGCGGCGCGGGCTGATCGTGCGGCGCGAATGGCCCTCCCATCTGCCCCGCGATCCCAAACTGCTGCGCGAGATGTGCGGAGCCCTCATCGTCGCCTTGGCGGACCTCCACGCGCTCGACCCGCGCGAGGCGGGACTCGAAACCTTTGGCAAGCCGGCAGGCTACGTCAAGCGACAGGTCGAGGGCTGGACCAAACGGTACGATGACGCCCAAACCGACCAGATTCCCGCCATGGCCGACGTCTCCGCTTGGTTGGCAGCGAAGCTTCCCGCCGAGAGCGGCGTCGCGATCATTCACAACGACTTCAAGTTCGACAACATTGCCTTTGATCCAGACAATCCTCGCCGCGTCGCCACCGTCCTGGACTGGGAGATGGCGACGATCGGCGACCCGCTGATGGATCTCGGGTCGACGCTAGGGTACTGGGTAGAAGCCTCCGAAGCCGAAGAGTTAGCGGCGTCGTTCGTCGGTCCGACGTGGCTGCCAGGCGCGATGACGCGTCAGGAATTAATCGACCGCTACTCCGAGCGCCGCGGCCTCCAAAGCTCGGACATGCAATATTATCGAGTCTTCGGCCTGTTCAAGATCGCGGTGATCGTTCAACAAATCTACGCACGATTCAAGCGAGGATTGACCCGTGATCCTCGCTTCGAAACGCTCGACGCCAGCGTTCGAAGTTTGGCGCGGCAGGCCGCGCGTGAGATTGCAGCTTAGTCCGCGGCGGCGTCGTTCATTCGTTCACTCGACCACTCAAGAAGAGGGAGGTGTTCCATCGGCAATAGTATTTCGTTGGAAGGCAAAGTGGCGCTAGTGACTGGCGGCGGCCGGGGCATCGGCAAGGCGATCGCCCGTCGCTTCGCAGAGGCCTCGGCAAAGGTTGCGATTGCGAGCCGCAAGTTAGAAGTTCTCGAGGCCGCCGCGCAGGAACTGTCTGATCTGCCAGGCCAAGTCCTGCCGCTAGCCTGTCACGTCGGAAAGCCAGATCAGCTCGAAAACGTCGTGCGCGAAACGGAAGCGAAATTCGGTCCCATCGACGTACTCGTCAATAATAGCGCCACAAACATCGGGCAAGGCCCCGCGCTCCAGGCGACTGGCGAGATGCTCGACAAGATGGTCGAGGTGAACGTCAAATCGTGCCTGCGACTGGTGAATCTCATTGTTCCCAAGATGATCGAGCGAAACGCCGCCGGCTCGATCATCAACATTGCGTCGATCGCCGGGCTCGAGCCGCAACCGGGCGGGCTATTGTATAGCTTCACGAAGGCAGGGCTCTTGATGATGACGAGAAGCTGGGCGCGCGAGTTTGGCCCGCATGGTATTCGCGTCAACGCGATTGCTCCTGGCCTGATCAAAACTGACCTCAGTCGCTACTTCTGGGAAGATGAAAAGTTCATGGAGCGACTGCGGGAAACGCAGCCGATTCAACGCATCGGACTGCCTGAAGAGATCAGTTTTGCGGCGCTTTACCTGGCGTCCGACCAATCGTCGTACGTCACCGGGCAGACGTTTGTCATCGACGGCGGAAGCACTTGCTAGAAGATGTAGTCGCGATAGGCGGGCTGTTTTCCTGCTCGCGTCGCTCATCGAAACAGATGGCGAACGGAAAACTATTAGAGAATCAGCAACCGTTTAGCTTCTAGGGGAGCGGGGTGTTAGAATGGGGCAGTTTCGAGCTTGGAGTGATTCCAGCCGTGATCTGAGTTAAAGCGTCGATTTACGTCAATGGATTTCGAGCTTTCGCAATGATATCTAGACGTCTAGCCTTCATAATTCGATCTGGCATTTGCATGGTGCGGTATAAGTTGTAGGGCGATTGTCGGTTTAGTTTCATTCCCTCATGGTATGGGCGAATCCGAATGCTTTTGTTCCACCGTCGAATCCTGTTGTCACAAGTCGCCGCGACTGCGATTGTGATGGCAGCAATCGCCTCTACTGGCGCCGCCGAGTCCCCGCTGGGTCGTAAACTAGAAGGCTTTCAACTACAGGATGTTCGTGGCAAAAAATACGAGCTAGCGGACTTTCGAGACAGCAAGCTGGTCGTGCTGGCGTTTCTCGGAACGGAATGCCCATTGGCAAAACGTTACGGGCAGCGTTTGGGGCAGCTGGCTGATGAATACGAACCGCGGGGCGTCAGCTTCATCGGTCTCAATGCCAACGTTCAAGATTCCGTTACCGAGATGGCTGCGTTCGCGCGCGACCATGACATTCGCTTTCCGTTGCTGAAAGATCTAGCCAATCAAGTCGCCGATAGCGTCGGTGCGGAACGGACGCCTACGGTGTTCGTCTTGGATGACCAACGGATCATCAGGTATTGGGGACGCGTCGACGACCAATACGGCGTCGGCTACGTCCGTGAAGAGCCGCAGCGGCATGACCTGCAGGCCGCTGTCGACGAGCTGCTCGCCGGCAAGGTCGTCTCGGTTCCAGCGACTCCGGCCGTCGGTTGCAAGATTGGGCGCATCAAGGAACCGCAAGCAAATGCCGCGGTGACGTACGCGAATCAGATCGCCCGGATCCTGCAGAACCGCTGTGTGGAGTGCCATCGCGACGGTGAGATTGCTCCGTTCGCTCTGGATGACTACGACGAAGTCGTCGGTTGGGCGGAAATGATCCAAGAGGTCGTGCACGAAGGGCGGATGCCTCCCTGGCACGCTAGCGCCGACAGCGGTCCGTTTGAAAATGGCCGACAGATGACCGTCGAAGAGAAGGAGCTGATCAAAGCATGGGTCGACGCTGGCGCCCCTGAAGGGAATCCGCAGGATCTGCCCGAGCCGCGCACCTGGGTTGATGGTTGGCAGTTGCCGCGCACTCCCGACTTTACTGCTCCGCTGACGGACGAACCATTTCAGGTGCCGGCAGATGGGAAGGTTCGCTATCAATACTTCCAAATCGATCCCGGCTTCAAAGAAGATAAGTGGGTAAGCGCGGTCGAGATCCAGCCAGGCAATCGCGCCGTGGTCCATCACGTGCTGATGTTCGCCGGCACGGCGGACGATAGCGGCGAACAGTTTCGCGGCGGCGCGGCCGGATACGACGGCATCTTTGTGCCTGGCCAGCGGGTCCAGCCCTATCCTGCCGGCATGGCTCGCAAAATACCCGCTGGCGCGAGGCTGGTGTTTCAAGTCCACTACACGCCCATCGGCTCGGAGCAGTTCGATCGGAGTCGCGTGGGGATGCTCTTCGTTGATCAGAAGAGCGTTGAATATGAGGTGCGAACGGCCAGCGCGGTGAACACCGACCTGCAAATTCCGCCGCACGACGGCAACTACCGCGTCGATGCTTCAAGTTCGCGGCTGCCTGAGGCGGCGCGCCTACTGGCGCTGAATCCGCACATGCATCTCCGCGGCAAATCCATCCGGTACGAAGCGGTACTTCCTGGCGGCGAACGCCAACCGTTGCTCGACGTCCCCCGCTACGACTTTAATTGGCAGACTGCTTATCGGTTCACAACGCCGCTACCGCTTCCGAAAGACACACGGCTGCATTGCGTCGCCCACTTCGATAATTCCACAAACAACCTCAATAATCCCGATCCGACCAAAACTGTGCGTTGGGGCGAGCAGACGTGGGATGAAATGATGATCGGGTACTTTGACTATGTCGTGCCAGTTGGCGCCTCACAGAGTCCGACTGCGGGAGATCGCTTGCAAATGCGCGCCCAGGAGCTCTTTGATCGACTTGACAAGAATATCGACGGAAAAGTCGTCCTCGATGAAGTGCCGGCGAAGTATCAAGGCTTGTTCAAGCCGCTTGATCGCGACCACGACGACGCTTTAACGGTGGAGGAAGTGGCCGGGGTGTTCTCTCTTGGTATGTTACCTGGTCGTTAAGCGCCATCTCGAGGAAGGTCAAAATGTTCCGCGCGATCTTTACGCTGGCAATCATGTGCGTCGTGACGCTCGGGAGTCCTATCCGCGCGCAAGAAGCGACGACTCTCGATGAACCGGCCCACGCTGACGCAGATGCCAACGTCGCCGCACACTGGCCTCAGTTTCGCGGCCCCGACGCGCGTGGCGTGGCCAACGGCGCGAACTTGCCTGACCGTTGGACAGCCACGGAAAACGTCGCTTGGAAAACTGACGTTCCAGGGCGGGGGTGGTCATCTCCGATTGTATGGGGGAATCGGCTTTTTCTGACAACCGTGGTCAACACGGGGACGACGGAAGCGCCGAAGAAAGGACTCTACTTTGGCGGCGAGCGCAAGCAGCCGGAAGATGTGCATCAATGGATGGTGCTATGTCTTGCCTTGGAAACTGGAGATGTTCTGTGGAAAAAAGTAGTCCACGAAGGGAAGCCTGAAAGCTCAATTCACCTGAAGAGCAGTTTCGCGTCAGAGACGCCAGTGACGGACGGTGAGCGGGTCTACTGCGTCTTTGGCAACCTCGGCGTTTACTGCTTTGATATGGAGGGTAACGAGCTTTGGCAAGTTCCCATTGAACCACGGGCGACTCGCGCTGGCTGGGGTACGGCTGCATCGCCGGTACTACAGGGCGACAGGCTCTATCTTGTCAACGATAACGAAGACGACTCGTACATCGCTGCGCTGAACGCCAAGACCGGCGACGAAATATGGCGCACGCCGCGCGAGGAAGAAAGCAATTGGGCGACGCCATATGTTTGGACCAATGAACTGCGCACCGAAATCGTGACTCCTGGAACTGGGCAAGTTCGATCGTACGATCTCGAAGGCAAGTTACTTTGGTCGCTAGGCGGCATGTCGAGCATTACGATTGCGACGCCGTACGCGAGCGATGGGCTCATGTACCTCAGTTCCGGCTATGTGCTGGACCCGCGACGGCCCATCTACGCAATAAAACCGGGCGCGACAGGGGATATCTCGCTGGCCGACGGTGAAACGTCAAATGATTTCATTGCCTGGAGTCAACCGAAGTCGGCGCCGTACAATCCGACCACCCTGCTCTACGATGGCCGAATGTACGTCCTCTACGACCAGGGACTGATTGCGTGCTTTGACGCCAAGGATGGCAAAGAACTGTACAGTAAGAGACGACTCCCGAACGGGCGGTCGTTCACGTCATCGCCGTGGGCCTACAATGGGAAGGTATTCTGCCTCAACGAAGACGGCGTGACGTTTGTCGTTAAAGCCGGCGACGTGTTTGAAGAATTGGGTACGAACCCGCTCGCCGAAGACGACATGTGTATGGCGACGCCGGCGATCGCAGACGACCGGCTGATTATTCGCACGTCGGCGCGAGTCTACTGCATCAAATCGGCGAGAGCCAAATCGGGCGAATGACGACTCGCCCCGTTTCGAGGAGCGTCTTCATCTGCAGCGCGCGGGCGTGCGATTGGTCCGTGCATAGTAGAAGGCCTGAATGCGTCTCTAAATTCGTTTGACTTTCAGGAAGGTTGCGAGGAGGCCATCGTCGCTGTTTACTTCGAGCGTCCTAACTTAACCCTGCTGGTGCGATTGTCTTCCGGAAGAATTGCATACTAGCGGAGGTTTTGGCGGTTCGTTCTTAGCTGACGGCTGATCGCGGAGTCGGACAGTTTGCCTGTAACGTAAGGCGTATTGTGCTCACGATCATGTGATACCGTTGGGGTGGCCTCTACATCAGGCGATTAGTTATCGGGCCCGATGGAGGAATCTTGCCATGGCCACTATTCTCCGTCGTCGCTCGAACATCTGGTCGAAGCTCGCGCGCTCTGTTGGGGCCGCCACTACAACGGCGTCCACCCTGACGAAGGCGTTGTCATTTACTAGCCCAACGGGAATGCATGTCGGCGTCTATGCGCGAGTGAACAGTGAACAGTGAACAGCAGGATACGTTGACCGTTCCACCTTGTTCGCGAATCTATTTCACGGCCCGCCCCTGCCTGCGAGCGTCATTGGACGCGACGGCGGCAACGGCGCAAACTAGAGCAAAAAGGATAAGCACCGCTCTGAGGCTGATTCGCAATCGATGCTTTGGTCATGGCTAGTTGCTGCTTGCATCCTAGACACAAAACGCGATCATCCTACCGTCTTTTAGCACTATTCGGCTACACCATCTTTCACTTCCACTCGTCCCCGCTATCGAGATCTACCTCATGCGAGTCTTGGTTCTATTGTTAATTGGCGTTGTCGTCGGTTGGGCCGCAAGCGACGTGGATTGGAATTGCAGCGCTGAAGGCGATGAGTTGCCCAACGATTCGGTAGCGGCTGCGGCATTGCCAAACCCCGCAGAGGTATTAGAGGCGCCGGCAAGCGACAACCCTAGAAGACCACGGCAATGGCCGCGTCGTGTATTTGAAACGCGCGTGGCCAATGATGCCAATGGCAATCTGCACCCGGTAACCGTGTCGCGACTGGTCAACGCGGACGGCAGCGTTGTTCCTGAGACGCCATTCGCGCAGCAGCCACCGTACATCCCGCCCGCTGACGTACAAAACAACGCGACGGCCCTTGCGCATTCACCCGTTTCTGGCTTGGTCGGCCGCTTCCAAGCATCCGCCTATGGCTCGCCGAGCGGCCACGGCTGCTACGTCGTCGACACGATGACCGGGAAGACGTGGCACGTCGCCAATGGGCAACAGTCGCACGTCGTGACTGAAGCGTTAGTTCAACAAGCGCCAACGCATAATCCGTTGGCAACGCCGACATACAATCAGCCTGCCGTCGCTCCGACGCCGAGCTACTATGACGAGCCGCCTCGGTCGCTACAAAAAAGCAACGTGGTCCCCACACCGAGTCCAGAGTTGGCTGAACCTGAAGCCGACGACGCCAACTAATCCAATGGCGAAGTGCATCCGCTATACGCTCGCTGCTCTGTGCCTTGCGGCGAGCGTCGGGTGTTGGCGTTGTGGTGGCGGAGCCAAGAGTTTATGGACATTGTCTTCACCCCTTACGCTATTTACCCGCAGTCACACTATCTGCTCGAAAGATGGTCTGCTCGAATTTAGTAGCTATTTTGTTAATCAAGGCGCTGAACCAAAGTGGTGGATGGAATCACTGCCGATTATCGAGGACGAAATTACCCCCGACCGGTCAGACGATGAGTGGTTTGGCCAGCGAGGAAACAACCTGTGGTTCCCGATCTGGTATCCCGCCTTCGTCCTCGCCATAGCTGGCGTCGGCGTACTGCGCGTGAGCCGCCAATTCAGCATTCGCTGGACGTTGATTTGCGTGGGCGTCGTCGCTTTGTTGCTGGGATCGTGGTGGCGTTGTAATTCGTTCGCTAGTGCAGAGCTAGGCTTAACGTGCCGATGGCGAAGGCGAAAGCGGCTGTCACAACTAGCAGCGTGCGAACGGCGAATCTCTCTGGCATGACCCAACGACAAAGCGCTCCTACGGCAATAAGCACCAAGCCATCGACTGCGACGACAAATATGAATTGAGCGACCTCCATACCGCCAATATAGCCAACTTCTTTTCCATCTGCCTCGTCGGCAGTTGGAATGCGGTGACGCTTTCATACCTCCGCTACGCCCTGGCGACGTTCTGCTTCGCGGCGAGCGTCGGCTTCCAATGTCCCTCACTAAAGCGGGTGCGGGTGGGCAGGATTAATTGTGGGGCGCCAGTGTGCGATTCTGGCCAGCCTGGCCGGCAGTCCACTCAACGTCTTGCATGACGTGTACTGGTAGATGGTGGTCGGCAAAGAGGCGGGATCGACCTCGGAATAAGGCATGGGATTCGGACTCACACCAGTCTTTCACGTCCGACACAACCCCACAAACAGGGCATTCCCAGCGGACGTGATAACATCCGTCGCATTCGGTGACGGAGAGTTTGTAGGCGATGCCGTCTCGTCTACATGTTCCAGATCCCACTTGCTCCCCCTAGGAGTGTGATGGGTAGCTCGCATTTATTGCGCCGCTCCCCGGACCCCAGTCAGGAGCATTGGAGCGGCGCCAACGGGCGAGTGGCGCACTAGGCAGGGGCACTTAGGCGCAAGGCGGATGTGGCCCTTCCAGCTGGGACGCGGCATGGGAGGCTCGGGGCGTTGGATTGCTCTTGACCCTCCTGGCGACTCAATGACTTCCTGCTAGCGATGCTAGCACTTGGCGTGCCGGTGGAAGTAATCGCGAAATATTGGCGTCGGCTTTCATGCGAGCGGTTGCTGGGCGATCAGCGGCGTTGCCATTCAGGAAGGCCAAGAGTCGCTTGGGTTACGTGGGACAGGACGCCGCTGGGGGGAGCTTCACGCCGCCTTCACCGCCCGCAAGTCCGCGAGCGCGATCGCCGCCAGTCGCTTGCGAGCGTCCGCTCCGATCGCCTCGAGGGCTTTCTCGACCGTCGCCGTGCTGTCCTTCGACAGTCCCGAAATGTCAACGTCGCCGTTGGCGCCGATCGGCCCGTCGATCGCCTCGACGATTTCCAGCAGCGAGATCTTGCCAGCCGGCTTGGCGAGCTGGTAGCCGCCGGCAACGCCGCGCGTGCTCGTCACGATGCCGGCTGTGACCATTAGACGCATGACTTGCAGAACGAACTTATCTGGCATCTGGTAGGCGTTGCAAATCGTCAGGTTTGAGACGACTTCGCCGGCGGGGGCGCTCGCGAGGTAAGCAGCGGATGAGATGCCGTAAGCGGCGGCGCGGGATAGCTTCATCGATTCGGAGTTCCTTCGGGTGAGAACTCCAAATTAAGCAGAACTCGGGTGGGAGTTCAAGCCGCGCGGAGGGCGAAACGGGGGCGCTGCGTTAACTGAATGCCCTGATTAGTACGACGTGGAGGCCGAGTAACAGTGTGAAGCCTGTTGTAGTAATCAGAGCGGTGCGCAGAGAGAAAGCCGCACGGCCGCTGGCAAAGAGCAGCCCAAATAATCCAAGTAATGTTGCTAGGACCCAATGAGTAATCCCGGCGTATAGGTCGAAGCCACTTGAGGAACGCTGCGCCTTCACCGCCAACGGAATCATTGTTTAATTTTTCAAGTACGCGTCACACACCTCCTGCGTTGGAACAAGAGATCGAGCATACCACCCCTCGGCATGAACTACGTCAATTTCCGCCGTGTAACTTAACCGAAAGAAGCCGCCGAAAGAGCTTGCATGCCAAACGACATACTTACTGCTGGCGTCCTGATACGCGAATGAGGACATATCAAACCACCAATAGCTTCGCACCATCAGCGCCGCCATTCCAATCGCCAGAACGAAACAAACGATCGATGCGGTGAGTCTGAGGCGGCGTAGCATGGGGGATGTTACCGGCTCTGCTGCCATGCGGCGACGCCAAGCCCTGCGGGTCCGCCGATTAGAATGCCCACAATTGCGGCCAGTTCGTTCAGTCCTTGCAGCGCAGCTGGATCAAAGGCATCGTCCGCAGAAGCGGCGGCTAATCCGTGGAATATTCCAATGATAAAACCGACCGCAACCATACCGATAACCGCGCCAATGATGGCATAGAGAGCCTACTTCATGACGAGAGCCCTGTGAGTGGCTGAAGATACATTCTCACCAATCTCCCCCCGCGCCCTGCCAATTGCAAGCACGCGCAAAAAGATGGCGTCGCAGTTAGCTTGAAACTGCGACGCCCGTGTCCGTGCCATGGCTGGTGATGAGCACTCGCTCGCGGATGGACCTCCGCCTCTGTGCGTTGCTAGATCCGCTACAGGGTTCCGGCGAAGGGCATTGTAGCAAGGCGCGGCAGTTACCGCGGAACTCTACGAAGAATTACGCTGCCATCATCCATCTGCGGCGTCTGATCGTTCCATTCTCCATCAACATCAAAAGCCATGCGCCGACTTGTTTGCGGACATGTGTATTCGAGAGAGTGCGGCAAGAACGTTCCCGCCGTCACTGGCAGGTAATACTCATGGTGGCCATTGCACGCCTTGCAGAATTGATCGATTGTCGCTGCCATCGCGTATGCCTCAAAGTTGTGACTGCATCGCTGGAGAGGGATCGTTGATTTTGCATCGCGTGACGATTGACGCAAGCGTTTTGAGAACTCGTCGCACAGATTCGCTTGTGACGCGCTGCGGGCGGCGGGCGTAACATCGAGCGCGTTTCGCGCGAGCGCGTGAGGCGGGCTGCTAGCACGCTTGAGAACGCCTCACCGCCAAAGCGAACACGCACGCGAGCGAGCCGAGAAATGCGTCAGTCGGTTCGGGAATGGCTGGTCCAACGACGATCCCTTGAATCGATCCATAGCCGGTGGCGATCTGCTGGATTCCCGTTCCGTCAAGGTTGGCTGTGTAAACGGCCCCAAGATTCTGGTTGGTCCAATACAATTTCCGGCCCAATGGATCGACCATGAGACCATGGGCGACGTAGGGGAAGCCGCTTGAGATAATTTTGGTGTGGACGCCGGGCAGGTTTAACCAAACATCTGACGTCGGCTGTTCATCCACGGCCGTCATCACCGTCCCATCGAGAGGCCCGCCGGAAAAGGAGATATGCAGCATCTTTTCTTAGAGATTTTCGAGATAACGGGTAGAGGGGGGAGGAGAGAGAATTAGCGGTTGTCGCAGCGGACCAACAAACTGTAAATGGCCCGCCGCGACAGAGCCGCCGAAGCTCAGTTGGCCGGTGGAGGATTCTCCCCTGTCGTTTCAACCGTTTTTTCCTCAGTCACCGTCGTTGTCCCGCCTGGTCCCGTTACCTCCTTTTCGCTGGTCACCGAGGCTTCCTTACTGCATCCAACAAGACCAAGCGACATGCCTCCGGCGACGATTGCTATTGTTAAAAAGCGTTTCATTGTTGACCTTTCTAACCAAATTTTGTTTGTTTCCATCGATTGTTCGGCACCCCAGCGGGGCGAATTCGACGGAGTGAATGCCCTAGGAATGCTAGTTTTGTGCCAATTTCCTCCCTAGCCTTAAAGAGGGTGGTCTGTGATTACTTGTTGCCGCCCTAGGTGGGGATAGATGTGGGGACGATCTAGGGGCGCACTGGGGAAGAAGTGGTGCGGGGATAAGTGTGGCGGGGAGAGTTACTTGGGCCGACGCCGTAATGCGGCGGGCTTGTCTGCCGAATAGTCGGGGATGAATTTCAGCCTGGCCAGCGGATTGAGACGATCCCCGACCCCAGCCAGACACCGGGGACTTTGACCATCACGGAACGATGTTCGGCGCTCCGCGAGACAATCTCGCCCTCGACGCCGCCGATGGATTGCACCTTGTCCCCAATTTTCATTTTCATGCGACGCATCCTCACCGCTATGAAATGTAATTGATAGGGCAGATTCGGAGTGCCAGCGCTGTCAGCACGCTCCAGCGGAGAGTTAGCCCCTGGGTAGTCGGGTCGTAAGTGTGCAGCCCCACCGCGGGCGACCGAACCTGGCATGGCGGGTAGAATGGAGATGTACCCGCTGAATCTGCTTGGCACCCTAGGCCGTCACTTATCGCCACGGCCGATTGTCTCTTCATTGCCCGCCAAGCCCAGCCGTTAAATCTACCGCGGCCTTCTGAATGGTTTCCCCTAACTGCGCCAAGTGCAACAGCACGAGGCGCTGCGTCGCTTGCGGTGGCGTCGGTTCGTTTCCCCCGCTCGACTACTATGCCGCGAGGCGCGCCTGCGAGGCGTGCTCATCTAGCGGTCGGTGTCGTGAGTGCTCCGCTGATAGCCACGATCCGCCTCTAGAAAACGAACTGTCCCTGCTCATCGCCGCCGAATCGCGGATCGACACGGCGCTATCGCAGATAATTCTCGCGGATAGAGGCGTCGTCGACCCCTGGCACGCTAAGGCCGGCGTCGCCAACGAACTGCGTCAGGCGAGGAACGCTATCCGGAAGCTTAGGGAGCGGATGGGTGGTCTGTGATTAGTTGTTGGTCCCGTAATTGCCGGTAAAATCCAGGCATGGACGATCACAACGACCCGAATCAAAGCCTAGACCCCGCAGCCTTGGTTGCGGCGGCCGAGTCCCGGATCGAAACTGCGATGGCGCAGTTGATTCTCACGTCCAAGGGCCTCACGAACGCCAGCACCGCTCAAGCGGTCGCCGTCGCGGAGCTACGCGCGGCCCGCAAAGCCATTATAGAGCTGCGGGAGCAGTTGGACCGACTCCCCTGACCCCGGCCGGGAGGCTGGTGGCTAACCTTAGACGACTCTTCCATTCGTCTTGCGGTCAACGTAGCACCACAGTAGCTTGCCCGCTATCGAATGCCGATTCGCTGCAATTTGCAGCGATTTCCATCGGAGGGAACAGATGTTCGCTCTCGTTTACACGAGCCAAGCTATTGCACCGTTCGACGAACCCGCGATCGCCGAGCTTGCCTCGCAGTCGGCGGCGAAGAACGAACGATTGGGCGTCACTGGATTTCTCAACTACGACGCTGCGTTCGAGACGTTCTTTCAGTTCCTAGAGGGAGAGAAAGAAACCGTCGAGCAGCTGATGCAAGTCATTGAGTGCGACCCTCGTCATCGAGTATTGAGTCAAGTTCCGATCTTATTGATCCTCGCGCCGCGAATGCGCCTGATTTAGATTCTCAGTTGAGCGGTTTTGAAGTAGGAGCGTTTGAGTGAAAGGTGACGAGCCTGTTGATTGAGCGAGTCGTGGACGGCCACATCCAACTCTTCGACGTCGTC
>JBGSMO010000067.1:0-13495 GCA_041740115.1 Pirellulales bacterium | reverse complement strand
GCTGGCCGCCGTTCTTCCGCACGCTTTGGCGGAACAAGCGGGAACGCCCTGGGCAACCTTAGCGACGCTTTTGGCGATCGTCGCCGCCGTCGGTTCGCTCGCCGGCTGGCTCGCTTCGCGGGCGGTCCTGCGGGCGCCGTTGATTCCAGCCCTGCGCGGCGACTAGCGCGAGAGGGTGTCGGGAGCCTTTTGCGACTGGAAAGGTTAGCTTCATGGAATATCTCCCTGTCGCAAAAGGCTCCCGACACCGTTCCACCTGCCCTAGCGGCGGTTCGGCGACCGGCTTAAAGTTTTCATTGTGGCGCCAGCCGCATCGTTCACTCCGGGAGTTCACTTCATGCGCAGCATGCTGTTAGTCGTCGCGTCGTTCGTCCTCACGATTCTCTGCTGGGGCATGTACGGGCCAGTGCTCCACAACGGCCAGCACGACATGTCGACCATCGGCGGTTACGCCCGGATGCGGCCGTTCGTCTGCGTGGGGCTCGCCTACTTCCTGATCGGCGTTCTCGTGCCGATGGCGATCCTCGCCCTGAAGGGCGAAAAAGGAACCTGGACCGTCAGCGGCATCGTGATGAGCCTCGTCGCGGGGGCCCTTGGCGCCGGCGGCGCGCTCGGCATTATCCTGGCGTTCAATTTCGGCGGCGAGCCGGTCTTCGTCATGCCGCTGGTCTTCGGCGGGGCGCCGGTGGTGAACTCGTTCATGACGATTTATCTCGCCGGCAAAATGCGCGAGATCGGCCCCTTCTTCCTGGCTGGCCTGGTGATGGTAATCATGGGCGCGGTCGTCGTGATGACCTGCGCCCCGCAAAAGCCCAGGCCGCCCGCTGCGGCAACGGCAGCTACGGCCGATGCCGATGCGCCGGCGGTCGCTCCTGCCGCCAGACCGACGCTCGCCGCCCGCAGTACGAACTACGCCCTGCTGCTCGGTTCGATCGCCACCGCCGTCGTCTGCTGGGGCGCCTACGGCCCGACGCTCCACAAGGGCCAAGCCGCGATGATGCAAAGCCGGCTGCGCCCCTTCATCTGCGTCGGCATGGCTTACTTCATCATCGCGGTCATCGTGCCAAATCTGTTCCTCGCGGTCAGCCCCGAAGCGAGCGAATACAACTTTTCCGGCACAATGTGGAGCCTGCTGGCGGGCGCCGCCGGGGCGTTCGGCGCGCTGGGGATCATCATGGCGTTTAACTTCGGCGGCAAGCCGGTCTTCGTGATGCCGCTGATTTTCGGCGGGGCGCCGGTCGTCTCGACTCTGATCACCACGAAAGTAAACGGCCTGTGGGGCGAGATCGGCGCCTTCTTCCTCGCGGGCCTGATGCTCGTCATCGCCGGCGCCGCGATGGTGCTGGTCTTCGCACCGAAGGGGCATCCGCCGGCGCCAGCGCCGGCTCCGAAACCTGAGCCCAAGCCTATCGAAGAGGAAAAGTCGGCCACCGGAGAAACCGGCATCGCCTGATTGTCGTTATTGATGGCGGGTCTGTTCGGTTTTTGACAGGATAACAGGATCGCGCGGATCAACAGGATGAAGAGACGCTAACTGACGGCAGTCGGTCAGCACTCCAACCGCATTATCCTGTCGATCTGCGAAAGCTTGTTATCCTGTCCAGTCTTCGATAGACGCTGATGACCTAAGTGCCACGCACCGGACCGAACCATTCCAACTGCCGCCGCGGGCAAAGCGCCCAGCCGCGCTCGTGGCAGAGTTCCGCCAGCCATAGCGAACGCGAGGCCATCTCCTCCATCGTCCGCCCCTGCGGCATCAAGAGCACGCGATCGGCCGAAACCGCGGGCAGCGTGGCGAGCAGTTTCTCAACCTCCGCCGCGTCGTCAATGCGATCGACGACGAACTTCAACTGGTATTCATACTCCGCCATCAGCCGCATCAACACTTCGCGCTGCAGCCGCTGCCGTTCGTGGCGACGTGCCCAATGGGCGTGCCGTTCCGGATCGGGTCCGCTGCTCGAGAGCTTCGGCGATACCGACATCAAATCGCACGCCGCCGGCAGGTACAGCGTGCCGGCTGTCTCGATCGTGATGTGCCGGCCGCGACGGCGCAGCTCGCGACAGAGCGGAATCATCTCGGCGAACAACATCGGCTCGCCACCGGTGATGACGACATGCTTGACGTCCCACTCCTCGACCTCGGCAATGATCTCGTCGACCGCATAGTCCTCCCCCTCGGGCTGCCAAGAGGCGTACGGCGTATCGCAAAACCAGCAGCGCAAGTTGCAGCCGCTGGCTCGAATGAAGACGCTCGGCACGCCGGTGAGCAGCCCTTCGCCTTGGATCGATTTGTAGATTTCAGCGATTTTCATTGAGGCCGGAGAAGATTAAACACAGAGAGCACAGAGGACACAGAGAAATACGGTGGTTAGTTGCCGATACGCGAGATGCCATCCTTCAGCAGGGGGACGTTGAAGTTGATTAATAGCCCTAACGGTTTCTTCCCGAGCCTCAAATAAGAGAGGAGTTGGGCTTTGTGAACCGGGAGAACGTACTCAACGCATTTCAATTCGACGACAACTAAATCTTCGACTAATAGATCGATGCGAAATCCTGCCTCAATCAGCTGTCCGCCGTAGCTAATTGGAAGCTGGACTTGTCGAATCACGCGTATTTTTCTATCGAGCAACTCTTTTACTAGGCAAGCTTCATATGCCGATTCCAGCAAGCCAGGGCCCAATTCACGATGAACAGCCATCGCTGCATCAATGATCTCTCCGCTAATTCGATTGACGTCAACCTTACTCTCTTCTCTCTGTGTCCTCTGTGCTCTCTGTGTTGAAAAATCTTCTTGATATTTGATGGGGTCCGGCAGTCCCGCCTCGGCAAAGCCTTTGATACGTAGCTGACAAGCATCGCAGCGGCCGCAGCTTGTGCCGTTTTCGTCGGGCGAGTAGCAGGTATGCGTGAGCCCGTAATCAACTCCCAATTGTACTCCGCGGCGGATGATTTCCGCCTTGGTCAGCTGAATCAGCGGGGTGTGGATGTGGAACTTCAACGTTCCTTCGACGCCCGCCTTCGTGGCGAGGTTCGCCACCTGCTCGAACGCCGCGACGAACTCAGGCCGGCAATCGGGGTAACCGCTGTAGTCGACCGCGTTGACGCCGATGAAAATGTCCGCCGCTCCAATCACTTCAGCGTAGCCGAGAGCCAGCGATAGCATCACTGTGTTGCGGGCCGGCACGTAGGTAATTGGGATGCCAGCAGACATTTCGTCGGCTGGGCGATCCTTTGGCACCTCGATGTCGGCCGTCAGCGCACTCCCGCCGAACGCCGCGAGGTCAATCTTCACGATGCGATGCTCAACCGCGCTCAGAGCGTTCGCAACGTGGCGCGCCGACTCCAACTCAAACCGATGTCGCTGGCCGTAATCGACGCTGAGGGCGTGAAGCGCGAACCCTTCCGCACGAGCAACCGCAGCGGTCGTGGCGGAGTCGAGACCTCCCGACAGAAGAACGACGGCGGGCTTCATCGGTAGACTGGAATCGTTCATCGGGTGGGGCTAAATGGGGCACTTTCCGCCGCCGTTCCATCATGCCACAATGGCCGTTTCGTCGAAAGGAGCCGTCCGGCATGCCAGATTCCCGCAGTTTGCTCGAAGTTTTTGACAATCAGTACCCGCAGCGCGACTACAAAATCGAGATCGTCGCCCCGGAATTCACGTCGGTTTGCCCCAAGACGGGCCAGCCCGATTACGGGACGATCACGATCATCTACACACCCGACAAGAAGTGCGTCGAGCTGAAAAGCCTGAAGATGTACCTGCAAAGTTATCGAAACGCAGGGATCTTCTACGAGAACGTCACGAACGTGATGATGGACGACCTCACCGCGGTACTGCAGCCCCGTTGGATGAAGATCGAAGCGGCGTTTACTCCCCGCGGCGGCATCTCGTCGAAAATCATCGTGCAGCATGCGTCGGCGTTGTAGACCAATTCAATTTGAACCGCCAAGGACGCCAAGGTGCGCCAAGGAAATACAGGCCAAATGGAGAACTGAACCACAACGGCACAACGAACACGAAGTAGGAATTAGAATCATTTCTTCATTTACGTCGTGTCCGTTGCGCCGTTGTGGTGAAACTTCTTCCCTTGGCGTCCTTGGCGGTTCAATTCTTTAAAACAGAAGAGAGAATTCGATGTCCACGAAGCCCCGCGTTATTCTCTCCGGCTTTGCCGACGAGGCCGCCAACCATAAAACGGCGGTCGAGCAACTCGCTGCCTTTGCCGCACTTGGCCTGCAGTACTACAGCCTGCGGTTCGTCGACGTCGGCAACGGCGTGAAGAATGTGATGGAGTTGACCAAGTCCGAGGTCACCAAGCTCCGTCACCTCGAAGACGAATACGGGATGAACGTCGCGTCGATCGGCTCGCCGATCGGCAAGGTGAAGCTCCTCGATCAGGAAGACGGCACGAAGAATCGCTTCGTCCCCTTCAAGAAGTATCTCGAAGACGTGAAAAAGGCCTGCGAACTGGCCCACGCGTTCGAGACGAAGCTAATCCGCGGCTTCTCGTTCTATCACCCCAAGGGGAGCGATCCCTGGGAATACGTCCCCCAAGCCGTCGAGCAGTTGGGGCAGATCGCCGAAACCTGCCACCGCAGCGATCTGACGTTCGGCCTCGAAGTCGAAGCGAATCTCGTCGGCCAGAACGGCAAGCTGATGGCCGAGCTCCATCGCCGCGTCAATCACCCAGCCATGGTAACGATCTTCGACGGCGCCAATATCGTCTGCCAAGGCTACGACACGATGGCGACCTTCGAGCAGTATCAGGTGATGAAGCCGAGCATCGGCTGGATGCATATCAAGGACTACCTCGACCCGCGCGTCGACAAGCCGATCGGGCATGTCGAGGAAGACGCGCTGAGCCACTTCGTCCCGTGCGATCAAGGCGATGCAGGGCACGTGCAGATTCTGACCGACTTCGCCCGTGAAATCCCGGCGCTAGAAAAGATGCTCACCCGCCGTGGCATCCCTGGAGTGATCCTCGACCTGGAGCCGCACCTCAAGGGCGGCGGGCAGTACGGCGGCTTCAGCGGTCCCGATGGCATGGCAGTCGCGCTGAAAGCCCTGCAACGCGTGCTCGACTACGTTGGCATCGAATATCACCTGCGCGACTTCGAAGACGTGAAGGCCGCTCGCGGGTTTTAGGCGTCGCCGTCCGCCGATTCATCGGCGGCGAAGTACGCCGGCTGAGCGACGGAGCGATCGGGGTGTCGCATCGCGAGAGCGGCTGCGCCGAGACCGATCAGGCCAACCGCCACGCCGGCGCCGAACTGCCAATCGTGCAGCGACGGAGCGTTCCAAATCAGGAAGCCCGCCGTGCCGAACGCAATCAGTGCGACGATGACTTTGCCGATCGCCGACTCGACCTTCCTCTTTTTGCGATGGGTCGCAATGGCCGAACGTGCGGTGGTATTGGCGATTTCACGCAACGCCGCCAGGTCAGTCGAAGCGGGCGCTCGGCGACCTTGCTTCATTGATTCGATTTCGAACGGCACGTTGGGATCGTAGTCGAGCGGCGCCGGTTCGCTGGGAACCACGGCGACTGATTCGGCTGAAGCGATCGGCGATAGTTCCGTCATCGCTGGCGACGAGTGGCTGCGCATCCGCTGCATCATGCTCGCCATATAGGCGTCGAGCGCTTCGTCGGAATCGTCGGCTGGGATGGTGCGGTCGGCGGCCTTCGCGGGCGACAAAAACTCGTCGTCGATCTGCGGCGGAGCGACGAGGACCGGTGCTGCACCGTTCCCATCGTCGTCGAGCAGATGGCGGTACTTATCGATAAACGACGTCGGGGCAAGTTCCGAAGCAACGGGAACCGTTGCGATCGGCGCTAGGGCCGGCATCCTGCCAACGCCCGCATCGTCGTCGGCATGGTTTGCATCGGCCTGCGGTTCCGCCAGAAAGCTTTCAACCGAAGCGTCGCACGCCGCTTGCTCTGACCCTTCAACCGGCGCCCAGGCTTGTAGTGCGGATTCGTGAGAAACGCCGGATAACGTTTCGGCCGCCGGCGCCGGTTCCGGCGTCGTATTCCAGGCCACATCGTCGATCGCTAGCGGCGATGTTGGTTCGCCAACGGCTGCATCCTGGGGATTGCCGGCGGTTGGTTCCAGCGTTGTTAGTTCCGGAGCCGTTGCCTCGGGCTCGGACGCGGCTTGCACCGCGATAGATTGCTCCAGTTCAGCGACGCGGTCGTTGGCCGCGTGGCAAAGTTCGGCGAGTCGACTCAACTCATCTTCCGCGTCGCTCAACTTGCCGGCGAATTGAGTACGCTCGTCGTGGAGGCTTTCGACTTCCTCGCGAAGTTGCGAGATTGTCGACTCTTGCGCGGCGGCCTCATCAACTCGCTGCTTGATCGAGTCGCGCTCCGACTGTGCCGCGGCAAGCTCGACTTCCAGCGATTGGCGTCGAGTCGCCTGCTGGTCGAGTTCCTTCCGTACGCCGTCAAGTTCGGTGCGGACGGCGCCGAGCTCGTGGGCCAGCAGCGTCGCCTGCTCGATCTGGACGACGAGACTTTGTTCCAACTCGGCGGCGCGGGCCGTCTCCGCCGCTTGCGAAGCGACCGACGCGGCGGAGTTCGATTCGTGCGCCTCAAGCGTCGCGTTCAACTCGTCGCAACGCGCGGCCTGCTCGGCAAGCTCGATCTGCGCCTCTTGCAACTGCGAGCGGAGCGTTTCGACTTCGGCCAAGAGAGGACCAATCCGCTCAGCGGCGCGGCGATCGCGTCCGATCAGTTCGAGGTGCAGTTGCTCATGGTCGGCCGCGTGCGAGTCATAGGCGGCGCGAGCGAGGTCGAGCTCGACCTCCATCGCTGCGAGATCGGCGGCCATCGCGTCGGTGCGTAATCGAGCGTCGCGCGTAGCGGCAATCAGCGACTTGGCGCGACGCCGCGAACGGTCGCCGCCTTGCCAAAGTTGCAGGATCAACTCGTCGGCGAAGGCGTGACTGGAATAGGAATACGTTGGGACGACTTCGGCCGACGGAACTGCCACGGGGGGCGGCGTTGGTTCTGCGGCGGGCGCTACCAGCTTCGACGCCGGTTCGATAACAATGGTCGCCCGGGAAGCGAACGGAGCCGACAACGGTGGCTCCGGCTGCGGAATGACGACGAGCGCGGTCGTCGCCGGAGCGGGCGTTGGCGCCGGCTTCGTCTGGCTCGGCTCGAGCACTTCGAGCTGCGGGGGAACAACGGTCGCGGTAAGAGCTACCGGCGAAGCGATTTCATTAATTTGTCGTTTCTCAGCCTCAGGCTGTTCAGTCTTGGGCTGCTCGACAGGCGCTGGCGTCGCTGTCGGTCGAACCGGTTCAG
The DNA here is from genome assembly GCA_041740115.1 of Pirellulales bacterium. GTDB lineage: Bacteria > Planctomycetota > Planctomycetia > Pirellulales > Lacipirellulaceae > Lacipirellula. Next base: position 6,185 of record JBGSMO010000067.1, on the reverse strand, counting down.
TCTCGGCTGTTTTGATAACAGCGTCCCATTCGTCAAGTTCCTCCGCAGTCGAAAATTCAATCTCGCAGCGACCAATCGTCAACTTGTCGCCGACGGCCACGATCGACTTGGAGAAGTCGCGTCGGTTGAGTTGCACGCCGGCGCCCCAGCGGGTCGCTTCGACGCGACGAGGATCGACGGCGACGACGCACTGCAGCGGCCGGCAGTCGGACGCCGGCAAGACGATGGTGCATTGGGGGCTCGAGCCGATCGTCGTTTTGCCGTCGGCCAACTTCACGACGCGCTCCGCTTCTCCGGCAGCCATGCGAACGCGCAGCGAGTCGGGCTTCCGCAACAATGTTGCGGAGGCAGTCGAAGTCTCGGGCAGCGTCAGGAGCGGCATCAGGAGTTCAGCTAGCAAGCGGACGGGAGGCCATCGTCTACCTATAGATAGATTGATGCCGCCAGGAGCGCGGCGCGGACGGAGCGGTTGCGCAGCGGGATTCCCCGGCGGACAGCAAAGGCCGGTGACAGGAAAGGGTAGTTCAGAAACCGCGGCACTGAATCCGCTGAGCGGGCGCCGACTAATTCAATGCCGAGAATGCTAGCCCGTCGTCCCCTGCCGGTAGCCCGACCGACGATTCCGCAAAATTCGATTACCCCCTGCGACCGTTAAAGCCGATGTACCGATATTGCGTTGCCTCGCACTAGAGGAGGGAGGCGACCCTGGTTCCCAAAATGGGGCGATGTCCACTTGCCCAAGCGAGCGGGCGGCAACCATTCAGGGGGCCCTGCGGAGAAGGCAGTTAGGCAGATTTGAGGAAAATGAGGCGAATTTCCCCTGCTTAGGGGGTTGCGTTCCGGGATTTGGAATCTCAGCAGCGCCTGCGACCTTTTTTCGGCGAGGTGCGTACTATAGTTACGGTGCCAGCAGGGAAGCCCCCCAAAAGAGCGGGATTACTGGCTGGCGTCGCGACGAATCGGAACAGTCGTCGCGATCAGACCAACACTGTTTTGAGGCACACGTACGAGGCGGACAACCGATGCTCACGGCGGTCGCTCTGGGACTGCCAAGCCGAGGAATCTAGCGTCGCACCGCTACCAAGAAGGTATTACCACCATGGCTCGCAACGATTCCATCCAGAAGATGCGCGAAGTGCTCGTGAAGCGCCGTGACGCCCTGCGTCGCGCCCTGGCCGGCGATTTGAGCATGCTCAAATCGCTCAACGAACAGACGGGCGGCGACGTCGTCGACGCCGCGCTCGACGCCGCGCAGGATGAAATCAGTTCGAAGCTGGCCGAAGTGGAAAGCCGTGAACTGGCAAGCATTGAAGTCGCCCTCGAACGGATGCGGAGCGGCTCGTACGGCCTCTGCGAAATCTGCAATTGCAAGATTCCCTTGGCCCGGCTGAACGCCCTCCCCTACGCCACGAACTGCATCGAATGCCAGCGGGCGATGGAATCGTCGGGCGGCGGCGGCGGGTACGCCGGCGACTGGAGCCGCGTCCTGGACGGCAGCGCCGATGTCGACGTGTCGTTCAGCGACCTCGAGGCTAACTGAATTCGTCCTCCGGCGTTTTCAGAAGAACCGGTCTAGAGTTACAATCGATGGCGCATGCGCGTCGATTGGATTCGACGCTAGAGATCGTTCGCTCTCGATGGAGACGCCCACCGATGTCGCTCAGTTCCTTGCCCAGCATGGCTTTCATTGGGCGGTCGTTGGTTTGCGGCTTAGCGGCGTCCCTGGCTCTCGGTACGGCCGAACCTACGTTCGGCCAGCAGGCGCCCGCTGCGGCGACATTGCCCACTGAACGCGATCTCCTGTTCAATGAACTCCATCGCGACGTCGCGGCGATGGAGCGCGAACTTGGCATCTACAAGCGGGTCGTCCGTTTGGTGGCGCCGTCGGTCGTTCATGTGCAGGCGAAGCCGCTCGCGGACTTTCGGTTCCGGCGGGACGTTGAAGAAGCAGGCTCTGGCGTGCTCGTCTCGGTCAACGGCAAAAACTACGTGCTGACCAATCGGCATGTGGTCAAGCACTCCGACCCCGAGCATATCCGTCTCGAACTCAACGACGGCCGCGAAATCTCGCCCACCGAGATCTTCACCGATCCCGAAACCGACGTCGCCGTGCTGGCCGTCGACGCCCCCGAACTGATTCCGGCCCGCGTCGGCAACAGTGATCACTGCGAGATCGGCGACGTCGTGATGGCGTTCGGCAATCCGTTCAATCTCCGCCAGAGCGTGACCCGCGGCATCATCAGCGGGATGGGGCGGTCAAACCTCGACCTCGGCGACGGCGGCGTCGACTACCAGAACTTCATGCAGACCGACGCCGCGATCAATCCCGGCAACAGCGGCGGGCCGCTGATCAACCTGCGCGGCGAAGTGGTCGGCCTCAACACGGCGATCGCCAGCAACTCCGGCGGCAACGACGGCATCGGCTTCTCGATCCCGATCAACATCGCCATTAGCGTCACCCGGCAACTCGTGGAGCACGGGCGCGTCGACCGCGGGTTCCTCGGCGTGATGCTAGACGGCAACTTCAATCTGGAAACGGCGCGCTCGGCAGGATTGCCGCGGTTGATGGGCGCCCTGGTGAAGCAGGTGACGGAGCGCTCGCCGGCGGCGCTCGCCGGGGTGCAAACGAACGACGTCATTCTGCGCTACAACAACGCCGCCATTGAGAACGACCAACACCTCATCAACCTGGTGAAGCTCTCCGACGTCGGCCGACCGGTCGAAATGGTCGTGCTGCGCGGCGGACAGATGGTGAACATTCAGGCTCAGATTGGCCGGCTCGACGACTTCTTAACCGAGACTGAAGCGGCGCTGAAGGCGGCTCCTCCCAAGTAACTTTGGACTGGTCGCTTGGGAACTTGCGAGCAGAGCCGACGAGGCTGCTCCCCACTCGGCCCTGCGTCCGCTAGCAATCCCCTTTGCTCTCCGAATACGCCCAAAGTTAGCGGGCAGTACTCCGCTTTTCCCGGCAACCGAGGTATTTTCTCGGATTCTGTAACGCCGCGCGGCGCGGGGCGTAAAAGATTGTACCCCCACGCGGCGAATAGCCCAAGCGGGAGCCGACTGCTCACACTCCCTATTCCTCCGAGACTAAGGCGCACCATCATGTTGCGAACCGCTCTAGCCACCGCCCTCCTGCTGCTGGGCAGCCTCGCTGCTCCCGTCGCGCTGGCTGAGGATGCGACCTACCGCCTCCCCAGCGACACGGCGTTCATTTTGAACCTCGACCTGCAAGCAGTTCGCAAATCCGAAGTCGGCGGACGGTTGCTGGGAGTCGTCGTCGACAAAGCGATCGAGAAGATCGCCGAAAAGGGAAACACTGACCGCGAGGCGGCTTTAAAGCAAGTGGAGGATATCCTGGGCTTCAATCCACTCGAAGAGGTGAAGTCGATCACCGTGTCAGCCGCCGACTATGAAGAGCCGGAAAACTCGCTGATCGCCGTGGTGCGGCTGGGCAAGACGACGGGAAATCTGGAAGGTCTGCTGCTCGGCTTGCCCGAGTACGCGGTGGCTGACTACGAAGGGCAGCAGATCCACTCCGCCGCGCCGGAAGCGGGTCAAACGTTGTATGTGGCCTTCGTGACCGAAGCGTCGGGCGACCGCCGCATTCTGTTCTCCTCGCAGCGCGACGCGGTGACGAATCTGCTCGACCAGGCGGCGGGCAAGAGCGTCACCGGCGACGCGGCCGCCGACTTCACCGTCGAACAATCGGACAACCGCTTGATCTCGCTTAAAGTGAACAAGCTGCCGGCCGATGCGGTCGAGGAAGGCCCGCCGGCCAACATCGCCAAGATTCTCAAGGATGCTGCGGTCAGCATCGACGAGGCGGACGGCCGCGTCGGCGTGAACGTCGCGCTCGCGGCAGCTACCGAGGAGCAAGCCGAGCAACTTCGGCAAATGGCGCAAGGCTCGATCGCGATGATTCAGTTCGCCCAGACGGCGAACCCCGAAGATCAGAACCTAAAGAAGATGGCGGGTATGATCAAAGACGCCGTCGCGTCGCGCGACGGGACGAACGTCAAGGTCAACGTGCAACTTCCCGCGGCCGACCTCGCCGCGATGATCGATGAGAAGCTGAAGGACAAATAGTCCGCATGCTCGTGCAACGCCCCGACTTGAACGACGCAGCCGCCGCGGCGCTCGAACCCAACGAATTGGTTCGACGCGCCCAGGCGGGCTGCGTCGAGTCGTTCGCGGCGCTGGTGAATCACTTTCACCCGCGCGTGATCGAGATGCTCCAGCGGCGCTACGGCGCGGAGCGAGGCGAAGCGGAGGACTTGGCTCAGGAGGCGTTCGCGAAAGCGTATCAGCGTCTCGACCAGTTCGACCCGAGTTACCAGTTCTCGACGTGGCTCTACACAATCGCCAAACGCGGGGCGATCGATCGCGGCCGGCGTCGACAGCGGGAGCCCCAGCAGGTCCCGCTTGACGTCGATCAGGCGCATGGCTTGGAAGCCGACGCCGCGGTCGTCGCCGAACGACGCGAAGAAGCCGAGAACATCTGGCGGCGGGCAAGGAGCCTATTGAGCGAACCGCAATACCTGGCGACATGGCTGCGATTTGCTGAAGGCTGCGACGTTGCGGAAATTGCCCGCCGGATGAACCGCAGCCGGATCGGCGTCCGCGTGCTGCTGCATCGGGCACGCACCATACTGGTCCGCGAGCTAGCGGAAGCAGTCGAAACGCCGCCGGGCTCAGCGAGGGGGGAGAAGTAACGCCATGCGACGCATGATTGCCCAGTGGATGATTAGTCGCTCGATCGACGACGGCCGCGACGTGCCGGCGTGGGTGCGGCGGCTGAGCGCCGGCGATAACGAGACGATCCGCTTTGAAGCTACTGCCCGACGACTTGCCGACGCGCTGCAGTCCGATGCGCCGGCGTGGCGGGCGCTGGCGCCGAATGTTGGCGAGTCAGCGGCGCGACAGGCAAAGCGCGATGCGCAGGGCACTCTCAACTGGCCTGGGTTCGCGTCGCGTTGGATCGCCGCCGTCATCGTCGTCGTCGGTCTGCTCGCAGGCGGTTTGGCGTGGCGCTCGCAGAGCGTGCCCAAGCAAGAACTGGTTGCCGCGGTTCACCCTGCGAACGAAGCATCCCCTGTCAATGAAGAAGTCGACTGGCTCCTGGCCGCGTTCGGCGAGAGCCAAACCTCGTTTGGAGAGTTGGTCACTCGCTTCGATACGCTGATGACGCCGCGGGCGCCAAGCAAGTCGATCGAGACGCAAGTCGACGCAGCGGTCACGTTCTTCGCGTATCGCTTGCCGGCCAGTACCGCGAAGGTGGCGGGATTGGAGCATGCCTCGGCGACGCTGGGATCGCCCGACTCGCTGTCGCGATTCTGGTTGGGCAAACGCGGTACTTAAGCCCCTGGCTCCGCCAGGGGGTAGCGTCGCGCGGAGCGACGCCAACCGGCATGGTGACCGACCCCCTGGCGGAGCCAGGGGCTGCCATGTTAAAAGCTGTCGCGCAGGCCGCGGAGGATCCCTTCGACCACGCCCGCCGCGTCGACGTCGACGGCGACGTCCATGTTGGGCCGATCGAACGTCCGCGGACGGCGATCGATCACCGTCGCGCCGTAGGTCAGCATTCCTTCCGTTTCGACGTCGCACGGCATCGCCTCGGTGACGATCAGTTCGGGCCGAATGGTGGCCATCACCGCCACCGCCTCGGCCGCGTACATCGACTCCAAGCCGAGCCGCTGCCGGTACGCCTGGAACGCGCCGGGCAGAATCGCACGCAGCAACCGTCCCATCGACGAGCTCTCGCTTGGCAGATTGCTGAGGAGTTCGTAGGTGAGGGCTGCCTTGCGCGCCACGTCGAGTGGCAACAGCGTGGTCGTGGCGTGCGAACGAAAGACCCGCTGGGCCGATTCGGCGTCGCAGTAAATGTTGAACTCCGCCGCCGCCGTGACGTCGCCGGGCCCGTCGAGCGTCCCGCCGACGATGATCAGGTGGCCAACCTGCAGCGCCAGTTCCGGGTCGATCTGGAACGCCGCGGCGATGTTGTGCAGCGGGCCGCCGGCGATCAGCGTCACCCCGCCCGGATCGTTGCGGATCTCTTCGGAAATCACCTTCAGGGCGGGATGCTGCTGGTGTAGCTCGGCAATCCCCAGCGTGGCGCCGCAAAGGCCGTCGACGCCCCACAGTTCGCGGCCGTCGGTCCGCAGCGGCTGCTCCTCGTCGGCGAC
>JBGSMO010000063.1:0-31464 GCA_041740115.1 Pirellulales bacterium | reverse complement strand
TGCCACTGGCGTGTCGCCAGTGAGAAATGCCGAGCGAGTACCCACTTCTGCACTGGCGACGCGCCAGTGGCACCCCGCGAAGAGGCGATCAGAGTGCCGATATCTCATCAAGACGCCACTTAACCGCCACCGATCGCCGTTGACCCGGTTTTCCCCCCAACCGTAAAATCTTGACATCCAGAGCTTGCGGGGTTTCCGCGCGCGGACGCCCCCCTCCCATCGTTAGGAATTCGACGGAATGGCTTCATCACGACGTAACGGCCGACTCGGCTTTGCTGCCGCCGCTGTTTGGATGCTCGCGGTCGCTCACCTCGCCACGGCTCAGGTTCCCGACTTCGGCAACTTCGAAAGCAAGCTCGGCGGCGGTCTGGGGGGATTCGGCAAGCAGGATCAGAAGGTTACCGTCACTTCTGAATTCACGCCCCCGATGGATGACGCCCCGGCGATGCTCTTCGTCACGGCGAAGATCGTCCCCGGCCTGCATCTCTACGCGATCGACCAAGGCAAGCTTGCCGACGGCGACGGACCGAGCACGACTGTCATCAAGCTCGATGCTGGCCAAGACGTGAAGCTGCTCGCGCCATTTCAGCACATTCAGCAACCGAAGTCGCACGTCGACAACGTCGTCTGGAAAGGGCTGGAGCTTCGCGAGCATTACGACGAAGTGACCTGGTACGCCCCGGTCGAATTCGCCGCCAGCACTGACCCGGCGAAAGCGTCGATCCGCGGCACGCTCGACGGTCAGGCCTGCGATGCCAATTCCTGCACGCCGGTCGAAGCGACGTTCACCGCGAAAGTCGGCAAGGGAATCGCGATCCCTGCGGCGTCGCCGACCGCAGCAGCATCAGCAGGCCTTGCCAGTTCGTCGTCGGCCATCCCCCTCTGGAAGGTCGCCTGCTACGGCCTGCTCGGCGGCTTGATCCTCAACCTGATGCCCTGCGTCCTGCCGGTTATCGGCCTCAAAGTCCTCTCCTTTGCGGAACAGGGCGGCCGCAGCCGAGCGAAAGTACTCGGCCTGAATCTCGCCTATGTTGCGGGCTTGCTTTCCGTCTTCATGATCTTGGCGACGCTCGCCGCTGGCGTGCAACTCGGCCTGAACGATCAAAACTTCGGTTGGGGCGAGCTTTACACGCTCACCTGGTTCAAGGTGGCGATGGCGGCGCTCGTTTTCGCGATGGCCCTGAGTTTCCTTGGAGTCTGGGAAATCCCGATCCCTGGCTTCGCCGCGTCGAGCACAGCCTCAAAACTTTCGGCCGAAGAAGGTCCGTTCGGGGCGTTCTGCATGGGGATCTTCACGACGCTGCTCGCTACCCCCTGCAGCGGGCCGTTCCTGGGGCCGGTGTTTGGGTACACCATCAGCCAGCCCGCGGCGGTCACGTTTTTAGTGTTTGGCTCGGTCGGCGTCGGCATGTCGTTGCCTTACTTGCTGATCGGTTTGTTCCCCTCGCTCGTCAGCTGGTTGCCGAAGCCCGGCCCCTGGATGGAGACGCTGAAGCATCTGCTCGGCTTCGTCCTGTTGGGGACGGTCGTCTACCTCTTCTCGACGATCAATCAAGACTACTTCCTGGCGACGCTCTCGTTCCTCTTCGGCATTTGGTTCGCCTGCTGGTCCATCGGTCGGGTGCCTATCTACGCGGAAGCGACTGAACGCGCGCGAGGCTGGATCATCGGAGCAGCGATCGCTTCGATCATTGGGTACGGCTCGTTTCAGCTCCTGACGCCAAGCGAGTCGGCCTTGCCGTGGCAGCCCTACTCGCCGCAGGCGCTCGCCGTCGCGCGGGCGCAAGGTAAGACGGTGATGGTCGACTTCACCGCCGATTGGTGCCTCACCTGCAAGACGAACCTGAAACTCGCGATCAATCGTGAGGAAGTAAAGCAAGTCGTCCAAGAGAACGACGTCGTCACCTTGGTCGCCGATTGGACCGACAAGAACGACATGATCAAAGGAGCGCTGTTGGAACTCAACAGCCAAAGCATCCCGCTCTTGGCGATTTACCCCGGCGACCCCAGCCGCGAGGTCCAGGTACTGCCAGATTTGCTCTCAAAATCGCAAGTCCTCGAAGCCCTCGCCGAAGCCGGCCCGTCGCTCGACCCCAAAACCGCCGCGGTGACGTCAGACAAAAAGTAGCCGCGGGTCAACGACCCGCCGGAGCGACGAGAAAGTCTAACCACCAAGGCACGAAGGACACAAAGACGCACCAAGGAAGAAAGAGGGTATTCCGGAGTATTGGCTTCGGCGCTTCGTTTTTCGCTCTTCTCTTTCTTGCATTCCTTCGTGCTTCTTGGTGGTCTTTGTGCCTTGGTGGTTAAAACGCATTTCTTCCTACGCCCAGCGCCCTTCGCCGCTTCCCTCGACGATCCGCCCGATCCGCCAGCTTTCAAATCCCTGGCTGGTGAGCTGCTGCTGGATGCTCTCGGCGTAGTATTCGCTCACGACGAGGGTGAGTCCGATGCCCATGTTGAAGACGCGGAACATCTCGTCGACTTCCACGTCGCCGAGCTTCTGTAACCAACTGAACACCGGCGGGATCGGCCAGCTGTCGCGGAAGATCTCGGCGTCGACGTTGCCGGGCAGGACGCGGGCGAGATTCTCGTGCAGCCCGCCGCCGGTGATGTGGGCGATCCCATGGACGACGCTCTTCACCTTGTAGTGGTTCAGCACGTCGCGGACGGGGCGCGTGTAGAGTCGCGTCGGCGTCATCAGCACGTCGCCGACCGTCTGCTCGCTGAAGTCGACCCGGTCGTTCACTTTCAACCCGGCGTGATCGAGGACGATCTTCCGCACGAGGCTGTAGCCGTTCGAGTGGATGCCGCTCGAGGCGATGCCAATCACCGCGTCGCCCGGCGTCGCATTGGCGCCGGTGAGCATCCGCGACTGTTCGACAATGCCGACGCAGAAACCGGCCAGGTCGTAATCGCCCGGCTGGTAAAGGTCGGGCATGATCGCCGTCTCGCCGCCCACCAGCGCCGCGTCGCAGTCGAGGCACCCCTGGCTGATGCCGCTGACGATCTGCTCCAACAGTCCCGGATCGTCTGCGGCCATCGCGACGTAATCGAGGAAGAACAGCGGCTCGGCGCCGCAGCAGATGGCGTCGTTGACGCACATCGCCACGAGGTCGATGCCGACCGTGTCGTGCCGGCCGAGCAACTGGGCCACCTTTAGCTTCGTGCCGACGCCGTCGGTGCAGGAGACAAGGACCGGCTCTTTGTAGTTCCGTGCGAACAACCCGCCGGCGAAATCGAGCTTGAACAGCCCGGCAAACCCGTTGGCCCACGGCAATACCCGCGGACAGTGCGTCCGCCGCATCAGCCGAGGGAGCCGCGACATTGACTCCTCGTAGGTGGCCAGATCGACGCCCGAGTCTTTGTAAGTCAGTTTTGCCATTGATCTTGCTTGCGTGAAGACGGCTGCAAGGGAGCGATTTTAAGGGGCAAGGGGACGAGCGTCGAGGGTCGGCGTGTGCCTCACCACGTTGAGCCTCGACCGCTGCTTTTTTGACCGCCAAGGACGCCAAGGGAGAGATGGGAAGGAATAGGACCGCCGATGGACGGGGATAAACGCTGATAAATGCCATGAAGAACAGTCACTGCGTGCATTCGTTTCCACTCTCTTCCCCATCTGCGTTCATCCGCGTCCATCTGCGGTTCCAAATCCCCAGTATTCCTTGGCGTCCTTGGCGTCCTTGGCGGTTCAATCCCTGGCCCCGCAAACAGCTTCAGGGGTGGCATCTCGCTCTCAGCCGGGTACGATTGTGCGGGTCCTATCGGTAAGCGAGCGACGGCGGCCGGCGTGATCCGACAGTGGCGCCGCGTAGCGAAACAAAGCCTGCCGCGACGGTCAGCCTGCCTGCTCCGCTTGAGCTATGTTGAAGCGGAGGCACGGGTTGACGCGCGTGTGCGGCAGGGCGAAGGTGCGCCGCGGCACATTTGCGTTTTCAAGACTATTGGGAGATTGAGTCGAATCAAGAGGCGTAGCCCCTAGCGCTGCGCCTTCAGGGAAGCAAGGTGCAGCGGCGGCACTCGGGGCCAAATCCTGAAGCTAGCCTCCGTCATCCCGAGAGCCTTCCCATCCATGCTGACTCAATGGACCCCCACGCTCACCACGCCGTCGTTTACCCCCGTCATGCCAGCCGCGCAGCGATTCATGCAGTTTCGCTACCCGCTGCCTTACGGTGCGCTCCTGCAGGACGGCGGGGTGCAGTTCGTCGTTTACAGCCGCTCGGCCACGGCCATGCGGGTGTTGCTCTACAAGCGCGTTAATGACCGTGAACCCTACCGCGTCGTCGACTTCAATCGCACGACCGATCGCTGGGGCGACATCTGGAGCCTGTACGTTCCCGACGTCGAAGCCGGCACGCTTTACCACTATCAAGCCGACGGGCCGTACGCCCCCGAACGCGGCCATCGCTTCAACCCCAACGCGCGATTGATCGATCCCTACGCGCGGGCGCTGGCGGGGCAGTTCCAGGCCTCCGAAGACGGCATCATCCGCCCGCCGAAGTGCGTCGTCGTTGACGAAACGTTTGATTGGCAAGGCGACCGCCACTTGCGGCGGCCCCTTTCGGAATCAGTCATTTACGAGATGCATGTCCGCGGATTTACCCGCGGACCGTCGAGCGACGTCGAATACCCTGGCACGTACCAAGGCGTCATCGAAAAGATTCCGTATCTGCAGTCGCTTGGCGTCACCGCCGTCGAATTGATGCCGATCCACGAGTTCCCCACAAACGGCGTCTTCGGCAGCAAGCTCGATCGGCCCAACTACTGGGGTTATGATTCGCTCGCGTTTTTCTCGCCTCACCGCGGCTACCAGCACGGCAACGAGCCAGGCGGGCAAGTGCGGCAGTTCAAGGAAATGGTGCGGGCCCTGCACGCGGCCGGCATTGAAGTGATTCTCGACGTCGTGTTCAATCACACGGCCGAAGGGAATCACTTGGGCCCGACGCTCAGCTTCAAGGGGCTGGAAAACCGTGTCTACTACATGCTCAACGGGGACGGCACGTATAAGAACTACTCCGGTTGCGGCAACACGGTGAACGGCAATCACCCGATCTGTCGCGAGATGATTTTCCACTGCCTCCGCCACTGGGTTTACAACTACCACATCGACGGGTTTCGTTTCGATTTGGCGTCGATCCTCAGCCGCAACCGGAACGGCGAACTCGTACCGAACCCGCCGATGGTCGAGCTGATCGCCGAAGACCCGATGCTTGCCGATACGAAGATCATCGCCGAAGCGTGGGACGCCGCCGGGGCGTTCCAAGTCGGCAATTTTGCCGACAAGCGATGGGCTGAATGGAATGGTCACTACCGCGACGACGTCCGCCGTTTTTGGCGCGGCGACCAGGGAATGATCGGCCCAATGGCCACGCGGCTGTCGGGTTCGAGCGACCTCTACCAATCGAGCGGTCGGCATCCTTACCACAGCATCAATTTCATTACATCACATGACGGCTACCCCCTGAACGATTTAGTCAGCTACGAGCATAAGCACAATCAGGCTAACGGAGAGGACAACCGGGACGGAGAGAACAACAACAACAGCGCGAACTACGGAGTGGAAGGTCCGACGCGGCGGAAACACATCGTCGAGCTCCGTCGGCGTCAGGCGAAGAACATGATGGCGTCGCTCTTGTTGAGCGAAGGGACGCCGATGATCGTCGCCGGCGACGAAGTCCTGCGAACCCAGCGCGGCAACAACAATGCTTACTGCCAAGACAACGCTACGAGCTGGTTCGATTGGAATTTGGTCGAGAAGAATGCGGAGATGTTTCGGTTCACGCAGGCCATCATTGATTTTCGCAAAGCGCAGCCGAACGTCCGGCGGCCATCGTTCCTTACCGGCCAGGCGGCCAGCGAGGGACAGATCCCGGACGTCAGCTGGTACGGCCCCGAGGGCCATGGCGTGAATTGGAGTTCCCAGCAGAAGAGCCTCATTTGCGTTCTCGGTACGGCGGGTCTCGACGACCCGTCGGCCCGGTACATCATGCTGATGCTTCATGCGGGCGGCGATTCGCAAGATTTCACCATCCCGGCGGCCGTGCGACGGCTTCCCTGGCGGTTGTTCGTCGACACGGCGGCTGAGTCCCCAGGCGACGTCTACCCCGGCGTGAACGGCCCCGCAGTCCCCGCCGGCGGACGCGTGAAATTGGTTCATCACTCGATGCGGTGCTACGTGGCGTAGAAACGCCCAAAGTTGTACGCTGTAGGCCGTAGCCGGGGAGCTTCCTCGCGTCTACGGCCTACTGCGTTTTGACTCAGAACTCGAACAACGACATCGCGGCCATGGCGGCATCACGCTCGAACGTTTCGATCATCGGCATCGGCGACGATGGCCTCGACGGCGCGTCGGAAGCGGTGCGGCGCATCATCAGCGAGGCCGATCTGCTGGTCGGCAACGACCGCGTGTTGGCGCTGGTGCCCGGCAGCGTGACGGAGCGGTTGGTGCTCGGCTTCGACGTGGAGTCGGCCGCCGATCGCATCGCCGCGGAGCATGGTCGCGTGGCGGTGCTAGTTTCAGGCGATCCGCTGTTTTACGGTTTGGCCCGCTACCTCTGCGACCGCGTCGGCATCGACCGCTGCGAGATCGTGCCGCATGTGAGCAGCATGCAGCTCGCGTTCGCACGGGTGAAAGAGAGTTGGGACGACGCCTATCTCACGAATTTGGCGAATCATTCGCTGGAAGCGGTCGTCGAGCGGATTCGCACGGCCGACAAAGTCGGGCTGTTCACGACCGACGAGAATGGCCCGGACGCCGTGGCCAAGGCTCTCGTCAAACGGAAGATCGATTACTTCACCGCGTACGTTTGCGAGAACCTCGGCGCCCGTAACGAACGCGTCACCCGCGGGACGCTCGCCGATATTGCGGGGCAGAAGTTCGATCCGCTGAACGTGATGATCCTCGTTCGCAGCGGCGATGTTCCCGACCGGCCCCGTGACGCGGCGACGCGTAGCCCGTTCGGCAACCCGGACGAAGCGTTCATCCAATCGAAGCCGAAGCATGGCTTGCTGACCCCGGCCGAAGTCCGCGCCGTGGCGCTCGCCCAAATGGCGTTGTCGCCGCGCAGCATCGTCTGGGACGTCGGCGCCGGCAGCGGTTCGGTGAGCGTTGAAGCCGCGCTCTTGGCGCCGGCGGGACAGGTCTTCGCGATCGAGCAAGACGCCGAAGACGTTGACCTGATCCGCGAGAACGCTGATCGCTTCGCCGCGGAGAACGTTACGCCGGTCGTCGGACGCGCTCCTGAAGTGTGGGCCGACTTGCCGGACCCCGACGCCGTCTTCATGGAAGGGAGCGGCCGCGAGATTGCTCGCTTGGCGGAACTGGCGTTTGAACGGCTCAAACCGGGCGGCCGTCTGGTCGCCAGCGTCGCGAGCATCGAAGGTCTGCACGAAGTGAAATCGACCCTCGCCGCCGTCACTTCCGATGTAAACGTCTGGATGCTGAGCGTCTCGCGCGGCACCGACCAACTGCAACGCCTGCGACTTAATTCGCTCAATCCAGCGTTTTTGGTCGCGGCGACGAAAAGTTAGCGTCGTCGGCAGTCTTCGTCGCCGGCGCAGGGGGCTGTGGTTCGCTACGGCCGATGGGCAGTTCCAAGCCGATCAGCTTCAATCCGGCGATAATCAACACCGCCGCTAACAGCCGTTTGATCGCCGGCGCCGAGAACCGTCGGCTACCCAAGTAAGAGCCGACGCTGCCGCCCACCAGTGCTGCGATCAGCAGCACCAGCGCGAAGCTCGGAATCGCGCGCGTGGCCGTGACGTTGCCCAGCAGCCCGGCGATCGAGTTCACCAGGATGAACACGACGGTAGTCGCAGCCGCCGTCCTCGTCGTCGCCCATCGCATGACGATCATCAACGGCGTGAGAAAGATCCCGCCGCCGGTGCCGGTAAGGCCGGAGAGCAGTCCCAACACGCCGCCGACGACGAGCGAAACGCCCCGTGACGGCGGCTTCACGTCCGTGGCATCCTTCGGATCGTAAAGAAATCGAGCCGCAGAAAAGAGCAGCACGATGCCCACGGCGATCTTGAACAGGTGCGCCGGCAGGTTCAGATACCCGCCGGCGAACGCCATCGGCACGGAGAGTATCGCAAACGGCCAGAACAACTCCCAGCGAAAATGCCCCGCGCGCCAGAACTGCCAGGTGCCAATCGATGCGACGAGGATGTTCAGCACCAGCGCCGTCGGCTTGATCTCCGCCGGCGCCAGGCCGAACAGCGTCATCACCGCAATGTATCCCGACGCGCCGGCGTGCCCGACCGACGAGTAGAGAAACGCGATTAGCAGAATGCCGGCGGCGAGCCAAGGGAGTTGATCAGACGGCATGCGCGGTTACTCGTCGCGATGGACTGTAGCGGGCGAGAACGCCGGCAGGCAAACGGCGACATACTCGGCGCCTTCAGCGCCGGGGCTGCTATAGCGAACCCACTCGCCCGGTTCGGTGACGATCGCTTGCCCCGCTTCAACGTCGAAAATGCGCTCGCGCGTTTCGACTCGCAGCGTGCCCCGCAGGACCAGCGTGTACTCGGCGAAGTCCGGCGTCTGCCCCGGTTCGCTCCAGCCGGAGGGACTGACCATCCGGGCGACGCTCAATGCGGTTGTCTGGGAATTGACTCGGCCGACAAATTCTTCGATTACCTTCGGCGGCTCGCCGTGGGCGTGTATCCGCGTCGGGGCTTCAATGAGTCGCGGCATTGTTTTTGCTCCAATTTGACTGTTTCGACGCTGGCGGCCGACGTTCGCCATGCAACGTTTGAGTTCCAACAACAACGGAGCATACATGCGATATCAGGCTCTCGCCACCGACTACGATGGCACTATCGCTCATAACGGTCGCGTCAGCGAAGCGACTATTGCCTCGCTGAAGCAGTTGCTGGCGACCGGGCGTCGACTCATCCTCGTCACGGGACGCGAACTGCCCGATCTACTGAATGTCTTTCCAGAAATCGAACTCTTCGAATGGGTCGTCGCCGAAAATGGCGGCTTGCTCTACCAACCTTCTACGAAGCAAGAACGGCCGTTAGCCGACCCGCCAGGGGCAGAGTTTCTGAGACTGCTGCAAACCAAAGGCGTCGAACGCATCTCCGTCGGCCGGGTGATCGTCGCCACTTGGGAGCCGTTCGAGAACCTGGTTCTCGACTCGATTCGAGATCTCGGCCTCGAATGGCATGTCATCTTCAATAAGGGAGCTGTCATGGCGCTACCGGCGGGCGTCAACAAAGCGAGCGGCCTCACCGCGGCGCTAAAGGAAATGGGCCTCTCGCCTCACAACGTCGTTGGCGTCGGCGACGCTGAAAACGATCACGCCTTCCTCAAATTGTGCGAGTTCTCTGCTGCCGTCGCGAACGCCCTGCCGGCGGTCAAGGAGACGGCCGACTTCGTGACCCAGGCTGATCATGGCGACGGCGTCGCGCAGCTGATCGCGGCGATGATCGAGGATGACTTGGCGAAATTCGACCATCGGCTGTCACGGCATCACCTCCCGCTCGGCAAACGCGGCGAGGAAGAAATCACAATCCCTTCGCACGGCCCCTGCATTTTAATCTGCGGGCCGTCTGCCAGCGGCAAGTCGACGCTCGTCACGCGGCTCGTCGAATCGCTCGCAGAACAGCGATACCAATTCTGCCTCTTCGATCCGGAAGGCGACTACGAGAACTTTGCCGGCGCCGTTGCATTCGGCAGTCCCGACGCCCCGCCGGCGTCTGATGAAGTGCTGCAGCTTCTCGGCAATCCTGATTCGAACGCCATCGTCAATCTCACCGGCATGAAGATCCCCGATCGGCCACCCATGTTCCTCGATATGCTTAGCCCACTCCTGCAAATGCGCACGCGCAGCGGCCGGCCTCACTGGCTCATTCTCGACGAAGCCCACCATCTGCTGCCCGCAGATTGGCGGCCGCCTGAGGGCGTGCTGCCGGAGAAGTTTCAGAATGTGATCATGATCACCGTCCACCCGGAACTACTGGCGCCAGCGATGCTCAATCGAGTCGACACGCTGATGGTCGTCGGAGAGAAGGCTGAGGAGATGGCGGCGACTTTTTGCGAATCCGCCGGCGTGCCCTGCCCAGAGTTCGAACCGCCGAGACTTGAGTCGGGCGAGGTGTTGCTTTGGTTTCGTCTCAGCGACCATGCGCCCATGAAAGTCGCAGCGTATCCCTGCAAGACCGAGCGCCGTCGCCATCGCCGCAAGTACGTCGAAGGCGAATTGCCGCCCGATCGCAGCTTCTTCTTCCGCGGGCCGGAGGCAAATCTCAACCTTCGGGCGCAGAATCTCATGGTGTTTCTCCAAATCGCCGATGGCGTCGACGACGAAACCTGGGAATTTCACCGCCAAAAAGGCGACTACTCGAAATGGTTCGACGCCTGCGTCAAAGATGAAGACCTCACGGCCGCCGCGAAACAGATTGAGTCGTTGCCGGAGATCGACGCCCGCGAGGGACGGGAGATGATGCGTGCGGCGATTGAGCGCGAGTACGTGCTGACGCCGTCGTCAAAGATGCCCGTGGCCGGAGCGAGCTAACGCCGCGGCGACTTCGTTCGCGAGCCCTTGGCGCCCTTCGGACCTTTGGGCCCTTTCGCCGCCGGATGCTTTTTGGGCGCCGCGTGAGCCGCCGTCCCCGCACGCCGCGCCTTCGCGGCATTCTCCGCTTGTCCCGTCATCTCGTACAAAAACCGGCTCGGCACGGTTTCCCGCGGCTTGCCCCACTTGCGACGGGTGAGGGCGAAAGACAGCGTCAACTTTTCCTGCGCCCGCGTCACGCCGACGTAGCAGAGCCGCCGCTCTTCGTCGATTTGCGATTCGTCCGGCATCTCCAGCGTCCGCTTGTGGGGCAGAATCCCTTCCTCCATCCCCACCATGTAGACGTAGGGGAACTCCAGCCCCTTCGCCGAGTGGAGCGTCATCAGCGCGATCGCATTTCGCTGCAGCTGGTCCTCTTTTTCGTCGCGGTTGTCGCTGCCGCCGAGGGCGACGTCGTCGAGGAACCCGCGGAGCAGCGGAAGCTCCTCTTCATCCTTCTTCGACTTCTTCCCTTGATTGTAGGCGGCGCCGGCGTTGATCAGTTCTTCGATCGACGCGGTGCGGGCTTCGCGTTCCATCGGATCGGGGTAGAGCCGATCGAGCTCGCGGCGATATTGCACGCGATCGACCACCGCGTCGACCAGCTTGTCGACCGGCGCCCCGCGGTCGGCGATCTCTTTCAACTCGCCGATCAGCTTGACGAACTTGCCGATGGCACAGCCTGTCGCCCCGCCGCCGCTTGCCGCTTCACGCAGCACGTTCCACATCGGTTCGCCGCGATTGACCGCTTCGGCGAGCAGTTGCTTCACCGTCGCATTGCCGATGCCCCGCGGCGGCGTGTTGATGATCCGCAGCAGCGAAGTTTCGTCGGTCGGGTTCTCCACCGTCTTGAGGTAGGCCAGCAAATCGCGCACTTCCTTGCGATCGAAGAACGATTGCCCGCCGACCAGGATGTAGGGCAAGCGCACCCGCCGCAACTCCGTTTCAAACGCGCGCGGCTGTTCGTTCGTCCGGCAGAGAATGGCGAAGTCGTTCGCCTTCACTCCTGGCTGCGTCAGTTGCATCTGGATATCGGCGACAATCCGCTCCGCTTCTTGCGTTTCGTCCGGCAACTGCATGATCACCGGCCGTTGCCCGGCGCCGCGTGCGGGCCGCAAGATCTTGTCGTGGCGATGCTTGTTGAACGCGATAAGCGTATTGGCGTAGTGCAGAATGGCGCCGGCCGAGCGATAGTTTTCTTCCAGGCGGACCACCTTGGCTTCAGGCCAGTCTTCCTTGAATCGCAAGATATGCTCGACCTCGGCGCCGCGCCAGCCGTAAATCGACTGGTCATCGTCTCCCACGACGCACAGATTGCGGTGCCCCATCGCGAGGGCTTTGACGATGCGGTACTGGCTGCCGTTGGTGTCCTGGTATTCATCGACCAGCACATGATCGAACTGCCCCGCCTCTTCGCGTCGAATCGCCGGGTGATTGACGAACAGTTCCTCGGTACAGAGGAGCAAATCGTCGAAGTCGACCATGCCGCGGGCCATCAGGCTGCTCTGATAGCGCCGGTATCCGGCCGCGGCCAAATGTTCGCGATCGCTGGCGGCGACCGAGGCTGCTTGGGCGGGCCGGAGCGAGCGGCTTTTCCAACCGCTGATGATCGCTAGCAAGTCGCCGGGGCGGAGCGAATCTTCCGGCACGCGAATCTCGCGCAACGCGGCGCGGGCGAGCGACTCCTGGTCGCCGCGGTCGCAGATGGCAAACTGCGGCGGATAGCCGAGCTTCACAATATGCCGCCGCAGCACCTGGACGCAGAGGGCGTGAAAGGTCGAGATCTGCGGCCGCACCTTCGGTTTCTTGGGCTTTCCTTTCCCCTTGCCGCCGGTGCTCAAGAGCGCCATCGCCCGCTCCTGCATTTCTCCGGCTGCCTTCCGCGTGAAAGTCACGGCGAGGATCCGGTCGGGCTTGATCCGATGCCGAATGAGATTGGCGATGCGGTGCGTCACTACCCGCGTCTTCCCGGTCCCGGCGCCCGCCAGGACGAGCAACGGGCCGCTGAGCGTCTCGACGGCGTCGTGTTGGGCGGGATTCAGTCCGTGAGCCATCGGGCATCCGTGCAGGCGGGCGGGAAAACTAGGCGGGCTGCAGCGCCGCGCAACTCGTTAGTCTAGCCATCGCCGCCACGAGTGGAACAGTCGTCGCTGAGGGAGCCCAGGTAAACTGCGGAGTTAAAAGAATAACCGCCAAGGACGCCAAGGACGCCAAGGAGAAGACAGAAGAACGAGGAACCGCTGATAAACGCAGATAAGCGCTGATAAGAGGAAAATAAGGGACAGGGCCGGCGAAGGGCCCAAAGCCACATCCCCGCATCTGTTCCTCATTCGCGTTCATCAGCGTCCATCCGCGGTTCCAATTCTCCCAGTATTCCTGGGCGCTCTTGGCGTCTTTGGCGGTTCAATGAAATCGCGCGGCCGTACTCCTGAGTTCGAACCAACGGATTGAGTCTGACTGAACTCTCGCCCGACGCTAGCCTTGACGCAAGTCGTTTGATGGCCTTACACTTCGGGTTTGGAGGCGGCTTCTTGCGGTTGGCATTTCGCCCGGCAGCAGCGCCCCTCGGCTTCCCAACCGCCCACTGCCTACTGCCCACTCATTTCTCCATCTTCATGAATACCGAACGACGACACGAGCTCGAAAACAACGCCCTCGCCCACGGCATCACCACCTGGAGCGAGAAGCTACGCCCTTACGTTTCGGCGATCTTGGCGATCATCGCCGCGCTGCTCGTGATCTTCATCATCACGTCGTTCTGGAACAAGTATCAGGCCGACCGCAACGCAGCCGCGTGGCATGAATTCGAACTCGAGTTGTTCGGGGGCGACGGCGATGCCCGCAGCCTGGAACGGCTGGCCAACAGCGAGGAGTACCAGGGAACGGAGATGCAGGAGTGGGCCTACATGGCGTGGGCCGATCGCCAATTGCGGCTCGCTTCGGAGCTTTATCTCCGCGACCGCGAAGAGGCGAAGAAGAAACTCAGTAGCGTCGAGGGAGTCTACGAACAATTCGCCGACAACGCCTCCAGTTCCGAACTCAAGAATCGCGCCCGTCTCGGCTTGGCCCGCGTGAGCGAAATGCAGGGCGACCTGACTGAAGCGAAGGCCCAGTACGCCCTGGTCGATGGTGCGCTCGCTCTGCTAGCCGAAGAGCGGATCAAGCAACTCGATGCCAAGCCGGCGACCGAGACGGTCGCATGGCTCACCACCGTGGAGCTTCCGAAGCGAACCCCTCCAACGGGGCCTGGCATCCCCGGCGCCCGTCCCGGCTTCGAGGCGACGCCGCCGGCAGCCGATGCGAAGAGCGGCTTGAACTTCGATTCGACGCAATCGCTGGAGGAGATTCTCGGCGGCATCCAGGACGCCGAAGACGGCAAGCGGTACGAAGACGAAGCGCAGCGAGCCGCAGACGATGCAACGACGCCCTCGGTCACGGCGCCGGCAGACGATGCAACGCCACCGTCGGTCGAGACGCCTGCCGTTCCGGCCGCGACGTCGCCAGCCGAGGAATCGATCCCCGGCGAGGCAGGCGCCCCCGCCGCTGAGAAGCCGGCGGAGCAATGAGTTCCGCCGCAGGCGACGGCGAGACTGGCGAAAGCGAAGCTTGGGACGACGAGGTCGCGCCCCCTAGCTCGTTGATCGACCTGCCGGAACTGTTCACGCTCGTCGTCGACGAGAGCGCGAGCGGCCAGCGGCTCGACGCCTATCTTGCGGCCGCAATCGCTGGAGTTAGCCGCGCCCGGATTCGCCGCTCGATCGACGGCGGACTGGCGTCGATCAATGGGGAGCAGCAGAAGGCCTCCCATCGCGTTGTTGTCGGCGATCGGCTGGAAGTTCGCGTTCCCAAGAGCGTCGACGCCCCGCTGCCGGAGCCGATTCCGCTCGATTTGCTCTACGAAGACGAGGCGCTCGCCGTCGTCAACAAGCCCGCAGGGATGGTCGTTCACCCCGCCAAGGGTCATTGGGCGGGGACGCTGGTCGCCGCGCTCGTCTATCGCTTCGATCAGCAACTAAGCGGCGTCGGCGGGCAAGTTCGTCCCGGCATCGTCCACCGGCTCGACCGTGAGACGAGCGGCGTGATCGTCGTCGCCAAGAACGACGCCGCCCACGAAGCCCTCGCGCGACAGTTCCACGATCGACTGGTGCAGAAGGAGTACGTCGCGATCGTCTCCGGTCGGCTCGATCGCGACGCCGATCGCGTGAACGAACCAATCGGCCATCACCCGACGCATCGCGAAAAGATGGCGGTGCGGCCCGACCATCCCGACAGCCGTCCTGCCGAGACATTTTTTGAAGTGATGGAACGCTTCCCGGGCTTCGCCCTGGTTCGAGCGCGTCCGAAGACAGGGCGTACGCATCAGATTCGCGTCCACCTCGCCCACCTCCGCTGCCCGGTGCTGTGCGATAAGCAATACGGCAGCCGCTCTCGGATTACCCTCGGCGAGATGCGGCAAGTTACGCGGCAGAAGCGGATGGGGGGCGACGCCCCCGACGACAAAGTGCTGCTGACGCGCCACGCGCTGCACGCCCATCGATTGAGCTTCGCTCATCCGACGACGGGTGCGCCGCTGACCGTCGAGGCGCCGCTGCCGGCAGATATAGCGCGAGTCCTCGAAGTGTTGCGAAGCGGCGGCGAATCGTGATAGAACGGTCGCCGTCGCGACACGCTATTCGCGACGCACCCGCGGTATATCAGGAGGAGCGACGATGGGCATGCTCAAAGAATTCAAAGAATTCGCGATGCGCGGCAATGTGATCGACCTCGCGGTCGGCATCGTCATTGGCGCCGCCTTTACGAAGATCGTCAACGCGCTCGTGAGCGGCGTGTTTACGCCGATCACGGCTTACATGACTGGAAACACAGATATCTCCGATTTGTCGTCAGAATTACCTCCGGCCTTGGCCGGACAGAAACCGGCGGTGATCGCCTGGGGGACGGTCGCGCAATCACTCATCGAGTTCGTCATTGTCGCGTTCGCATTATTCCTGGTCGTAAAGATCATGAATAAGCTCAAAAGACAGGAACCACCGCCGCCGAAAGCTCCGACTGAGGAGATTTTGCTCCTTCGTGAAATCCGCGATGCACTTGCGAAGCGTTCCTAGCGAGTGCGGTCGAAGGATCCAGACCCCGTCTGCGTCACCATGCCAATGCGGCAGGCGGCGCGCCGATCCGAGAAAATGTCCGAAAATCCGCCCCAATAGACGGCTGGGGCGGTGATGTTAAAATGGCTCGCTTGCGAGTCTCAAGAGATCTTGAGTCCGATGCGAATTCAATAACGGAAGCGAACAATGCCAGAAGTCGACGTCAGCAAGAAGGATAAGAACTACTACACGGACGTGCCGCAGCAGACCCCCGGCTACTTTCTGAAGGGAAGCGGCAACCTCGACTGGGGCATGAAGCACCGTCTCGCGCAGACCTTCAATCCGAAGACGGGCCGCACCGTGATGCTCGCCTTCGATCACGGCTACTTCCAAGGCCCCACTACCGGCCTGGAACGGATCGATCAAACGATCGTCCCGCTCGCGCCGATGTGCGACGCGCTATTCTGCACCCGCGGCATCGTCCGGTCGATGATTCCGCCAGACGTGCAGAAGCCCGTATTCCTGCGTGCCAGCGGCGGGCCAAGCATCCTGAAGGAACTCTCCGACGAACAAATCGCGATGGACATCGAGGACGCGATCCGGCTCAACGCCGCCGGCATCGGCATCCAGGTCTTCATCGGCGGCGAGCACGAAACCCGCTCCGTCCACAACATGACGAAGCTCGTCGACATGGGGATGCGGTACGGCATCCCGGTGATGGCCGTCACCGCCGTCGGCAAGGAGATGGTTCGCAACGCTCAATACTTCCGCTTGGCGTGCCGCATGTGCGCTGAACTCGGCGCCCACGTCGTGAAGACCTACTTCGTCGCCGAAGAATTCGAGACGGTCACTTCGTCCTGCCCGGTGCCGATCGTGATGGCCGGCGGCAAGAAGCTGCCCGAACTCGACGCCCTGACGATGGCCTACAACGCCGTTCAACAAGGCGCCGCCGGCGTCGACATGGGCCGCAACATCTTCCAATCGGAAGCCCCCAAGGCGATGATGACCGCCGTCAACAAGGTGGTTCACGAAAACATGAAGCCGGCCGAAGCGCTCCAACTCTTCGAATCGCTGAAGGCGGACAAGAAGTGAGCCAGTCCGCGGTGATCGACAGTCTGCGATCGAAGCCACCGAAACTGAGCGTCGGCATCCTTGCCGCCGACGCGATGGACTACGGCGCCGGCGTAAAGCTGCTGGAACAGTTCGACGTCCTGTTGCACCTCGACGTGATGGACGGCCGCGTCTGGCCGAACATCACCGCCGGGGCGCCAGTGCTCGCCGGACTGCGCACCAACTTGCTGAAGGACGTCCATCTGCTGATCGAGGAGCCCGAGAAACACGTCGCCGCGTTCGCCAAGGCGGGCGCCGACGTGATCTCGTTCTCGATCGAGCACTGCGGCGACGTTTCCGCAACGCTCGATCTGATCGGCCAGCAGCAGAACGCCAACGATCCCGCCCGCGGCATCGTCCGCGGCGTCTCGCTCGATCCGGCGACGCCGGTCGACGCGATCGCGGCGGTAGTCGACAAGATCGATGCGGTAACGCTGCTCGCCGTCGGCCCGACCACCGGCAAGCAAAGCTTCATCGACGATCTTCCCGCGAAGATCGCCGCCGTTCGCGCGCTGAACGAGCGGATCGTCATCTTCGTCGACGGCGCCGTCACGAAGGACAACATCGGCCAACTGGCCGCGATGGGCCCGAACGGCATCGTCACCGGCAGCGCCGCGTTCGCCGGCAACCCGGCTGAGAATATTCAGTTCATGCTGGAGCAAATCAGTGGATAAGGTTTTGAGCGGCAAGGTCGCGGTCGTCACCGGCGCCGCCGGCGCCATCGGCTACGGCATCTGCGAGGTGCTGCTGGAAAATGGCGCCACGCTCGTCGCCACCGATCTGCCGGGCGAGAAGCTCGACGCCTTTGCGAAGGATCTCGACGCGCTCGCACCGGGCCAATCGATTGGCCTGCCGATGGACGTCACCAGTCCGGAAGGCGTTGGCGCCGCGCTCGACGAAATCTACGCCAAGGTCGGCCGGCTCGACATCATGATTCACAACGCGGGGATCGCGTACGTGTCGAAGATCGTCGACATGGACGTCGCCCGCTTCCAATTGCTCGAGAAGGTGAACGTCGACGGCACGTTAGTCGTGCTGAAGGAAACGGGCAAGCGGATGATCGAGAAAGCGGCCGGCGGCGACATCGTCGTCATGTCGACCAAGAACGTCCCCTCGCCGAGCGCCGGCTTCGGCGCCTACAGCGCCACCAAGGCGGCCTGCCACCAACTCGGCCGCATCGCGAGCGTCGAGTTTGCCCCGCACGACATTCGCGTCAACATGATCGCCCCCGACGCCGTGTTCGCCGAAGGCAAATACAAGTCGGGCCTCTGGGATCTCGTGGGCGAAGACCGCATGAAGTCTCGCGGCGTGAGCGAGGCGGAACTTCACGAGTACTACCGCAACCGCAATCTGCTCAAAGCGTCCGTCACCGGCCGCCACGTCGGCAACGCGGTCCTCTACTTCGTCTCGCGGCAAAGCCCCACCACCGGCGCCACGATCCCCGTCGACGGCGGGTTGCCTGACGCCACGCCGCGCTAGTCGCATTCTGTAGCCCCGGGCTCCGCCCGGGGGTCGGTCACCATACCGGTCGGCGTCGTCCAACGTGGTGCTACCCCCGGGCGGAGCCCGGGGCTGAAATCAGCATTACATCGGCGCATCCGACGGCGGCGACACGACGACGTCCCCGAAGATCGCCCCCATTAAATCGCGCGTCCCCAGCGTCCGCGGCGTGACCAGCAACTCGCCCGCCTCAAACCCGGCGATCTCCCCCATGTGCCGGGCCTGCGCCTCCACGCGCCCAAAGACGTGCTCCTTCTCTTTCGGAAACTGCGTCGCATAGCACCGGACCGCGGCCAACTTCTTCTCCAGCGTCGCACTGATGTCGGAGATCATGTGCCCCGCCCCCACCAGCGGCGTCGCCGAATAGAACGCCAGCGTGTAGTACAGCTGCGCGGCGATCTTATGGGGCGGCAGATTCTCGAACTGGTCGTCCCACTTGGTGAGCCGAGCGTAAAAAATCGCCGCGTCGGTGATCTGCATCGCCTGCCAGTGATCAGGCGAAGCCATCGGCGTCTTCTCGCCGAACCCGATCACCAGCTTCGGCCGATACCGCCGCAACTCAATCGCCAGCGCCACGCGGTTGTCGAACGTATCGAACAGCTTACGATTGCTCAGTTGCAGGACGATCCGTTTGTGAATCCCCAGCGCCGCCGCCGCCGCCCGCGCCTCTTCGAGTCGCGCTTCGGGCCCCGGCGAATTCGGCGTCGGCTCCCCGTCGGTCAGATCGATGATCCCGACGTTGTACCCCTGCTCAGCAAGCCGCGCCAGCGTCCCGCCGCAAGCGATTTCCACGTCGTCGGGATGGGCTCCGACGGCAATGACGTCGAGCGGTTCCGGCAATTCCACGGCAGTCGACATGATGTTTTTCGCTTCCTCGAATTCCTGTGCGCCTTCGCGCCTTTGCGTGCGATTCTTTTGAAGAGATGTCTCACGAAAAAACGCGAAGGCGCACAGAAGAATGCTTACTTCAGTTTCTCCCGCAGCTTCTCCGCCACGCGTTCCGCAATCCGCTCAATGAGAGCCTCTTCATCCAACGGCGCCGCGCTGCTCTTCGGCCATTCCTTCGCCGCCCGCGACCACGCCGGCGTGCCGAAGGCCCCGACGTTCACGCCGCTCTCCGCCCACGCTTCGCGGAAAATATCATCCGCAAAGATATCGGCGCCGGCGTAACTCGGGTCATGTCGAGGGTCGTCGAAGCCGAAGCGCTTCTTCAGGGCAAGCAACTCCCACCCCTTCTCGGCGGAAAGATATTCCACGCGTCCGACCTGCTTCGCCAGAATCAAGATCCGGCAGTAGGCGTCCAATATCTCGGTCCACCAGTAAGCCCGCTCGACGCTCTCGCCGTAGCTAACCGTGCCATGATTCGCGAGGATCATCACGTTAGACTGAGAGACGAACGGCAGAATCGTCTCCGCGAATTCCTTCCCCCCCGGCGTTTCGTACTTCGCAATCGGGACGTTGCCGAGAAAAACTTCCACCTCGGGCAACACGCACGACGGAATTGCCTCGCGGGCCACGGCAAACGCCGTCGCATGCGGCGGATGGCAATGGACGACGCTCTTCACGTCGGGCCGCGCCTTCATGATCTCCAGGTGGAGCAGCGCTTCGCTCGACCGCTTCCGGTCGCCGGCGAGCTGGTTCCCCTCCATGTCGATCAGCGCGATGTCGGCCGGCTTCATGAAGCCCTTCGTCACCATCGTCGGCGTGCAGAGGACTTCGTTTTCGCTGACGCGATAGGTGATGTTGCCGTCGTTCGCGGCCGCGAACCCGCGCTTGTACAGCCGGTCGCCGATGTCGCAGATCTCTTGCTTGTATTGTTCGATATCAGACATAGTGTGGTGTCGTTGACGGTGTCGGGAGCCTTTTGCGACTGGAAACGTGTCTTGAAAAGGTTAGTTGCCTAGTCGCAAAAGGCTCCCGACACCCTTGGCATTAATCGTCAATCATCGCCCCGCGTCGCGCGGAGGCCACAATCCGCACGCGTCGCCCTTCGAGCTTGATCTTCCCCCCCGCCAGCAGCCGCAGCACATGCGGGTACGCCTCTTTTTCCACCTCAAACACCCGCGCCGCGAGCGTCTCCGCCGTGTCGTCATCAAACACCGGCGTCGGCTGCTGCCAAATAATCGGCCCCGCATCGTACTCGTTGTCGACGAAGTGCACCGTCACGCCGGTCACCTTGGCGCCGTATTCGAGTACCGCCTCATGGACGCGATGTCCATACATCCCATGCCCGCAGAACGCCGGAATCAGCGACGGGTGAATGTTCACCACGCGGCCCGCAAAATCGTCCGGGACCGGAGCAAGCTTCAAGAACCCCGCCATCACGACGTAGTCAACTCCCGCCGCGCGGCAGGCGTCAAAAATCGCATCGCCATACGCCTGCGCCGACGAAAAATTCTTGCGCACGAGCACTTCCGTCGGCACGGCCGCGTCGACGGCGTACTGCAATCCGCCGGCCGTCGGGCTGCTCGAAATCACCAGCCGCACATCGACCGGCAGACTCCCTTCGGCGGCGAGCTCGAGAAAATTCTTGAGCGTCCGCCCGCTGCCCGAAATCAGCACGGCAATCTTCAGCGGTTGCTTTACAGCGGTGCTCATTTCACCACCCGAATGTAGACGTCAGCAGAATACTCGCCGATGGTTACCTTCGCGGGCTCAACGCCCTCGATCGGCCCGAGCGTGACACGAACGGCAAGCGTTTCCGCAGCGATGTACTGGCTAAACAACTCAACTGCGGCTCGTAACTCTGGCGAGTCGGTGACGACGCCGACGTTGATCCGGTCCGTAAACTCGCAGCCCGTCTCCTTACGGCGATCTTGAATCACGCGCACCAAATCGCGAGCCAGCCCCTCCGCCAACAACTCCGACGTTACCTCCGTCGCGAGCACGACAACGACCCCCTTGTCGTTCGCCGCCGCCCACCCCGGCTTCGCCTGCAAGCGAATCTCGATCTCCTCGGGCAGCAACTCCACCGCTTGGCCGTCGATCACGAGATCGATCATGCCGTTGTCGCGCAAGTTGGCGAGCAGCTCCGCACCGCTCTGGCTGGCGAGCGCCGGTTTCACTTTGGGCATCAACTTGCCGAGCTTCTTGCCGAGCAACTTGAAGTTCGGCAGCACCTCGTGCTCCACATACTTGTCGGGCTCGTCGCTGAACTCGACCTGCTTCACGTTCAGCTCTTCCGCAATCACCTCGGCATGCTCTTCGAGCCACCGCTGATGAGTGTTGTCGGCGAGAATCACCTCAACCCGTGCGAGCGGCTGCCGCACCTTCAGGCTGGCGGCCGTCCGCGCCTGCCGCCCCAGCGACGAGATATGCCGCACGAGGTTCATCCGCTCCGAAAGCTGCACATCGATGGCCGAGGCGTCCCCTGCGGGGTAATCGCACAAATGCACGCTCTCCGCCGCGCTGCCCGCTTTCTCGCCGTTCATCGGCTTCGCGACCAGATTCTGCCAAAGGCTCTCCGCCAAGAACGGCGTAAACGGCGCGATCAGCTGCGCCGTCGTGGTGAGACACTCATACAGCGTCCAGTAAGCATCCAGCTTCTCCGCCGACTGCTTGTCCGTCGCCCAGAACCGATCGCGGCTGCGGCGGACATACCAGTTCGACAACGCATCGACGAACTCGGTGATCGCCGCACAGGCGGCAAAGTTGTCGTAGGCGTCCATCCGTTCGACGACAATCGCCGCGGTGCGATTCAACTCGCTGACGATCCAGCGATCGAGCTCGCTCCGCTGCTGCAGAGGCCGTTGACCGCTTGCTGCACTTCCTCTGGCTCCCTCCCCCTGGAGGGGAGGGTTGGGGTGGGGGGCAGAACCCTGCGTTGGTTCGAACCCATCAATGTTCGCGTAAATCGTGAAGAACGAGTACACGTTCCACAACCGCAGCAAAAACTCCGGCACGCTGTCCTTGATCGCCTGCTCGCTGTACCGAATCGAGGTCCAGGGCGGCTGATTGGCAAAGAAGTACCACCGCAGCGCGTCGGCCCCGTACTTATCAAAAATCTCCCGCGGCTCACGGTAGTTCCGCTTGCTCTTCGACATCTTCTGCCCATCTTCGCCGAGCATGAGCCCGAGGACGATGCAGTTCTTGAACGGGTGAGGGTAGGGCACTTCAGTCCCGGGCTCCGCCCGGGGGTCGCCCTGCGATGACGCGACGCCCACCGGAGTGGAAGCCGACCCCCCGGCAGAGCCGGGGGCTGCACCCCACAACATCGTGCTCACCGCGAGCTGGCTGTAAAACCACCCGCGCGTCTGATCAATCGCTTCGCTAATGAAATCAGCCGGGAATTGGCTGTGAAAGTTCTCCGCAGCTTCATCCGCCCCCCTCCCCCCGGAGGGGAGGGGGTGGGGGAGGGGGGATGAACCCTGAGTCGACGCGGCGCTTGTACCCGCTGCAGGTTCTCCCTTGTACCCCCACTGCGCAAACGGCATCGCCCCGCTGTCGTACCAGCCGTCGATCACCTCGCTGACGCGCTCCATCCGGGCGCCCTGCGCAAACGGCGAGTCGTAAGTGACGGCGTCGATGTACGGTTTGTGAACCTTCAAGTCTTCGACTAGCTCTGGATTTTTCTTCTTCGCCGCGGCCCACACCTCGGTCCCTTGCACGCCCGGCTTGGCCAGCAACTCGTCGTACCCGGCGAGCGCCTCCATTTGCCCCGTCTCGCTGCAAACCCAAATCGGCAGCGGCGTCCCCCAAAACCGTTCGCGGCTCAGCGCCCAGTCGACGTTCGATTCCAGAAACTTGCCGAAGCGTCCCTCTTTGATGTGATCCGGTAGCCAGTTGATCTTCGAATTGTTCTCCAGCATCGCGTCCTTGAACGCGGTCGTCCGGATGAACCAGCTCTCACGTGGGTACTGGATCAGCGGGTCCTCTTCGGCCCGCCAGCAGAAGGGATAGTCGTGTAGATACTGCTCCTGGTGGTAGAGCAAGCCGCGAGTCTTGAGGTGCCGGATGATGTCTTTGTCGCATTCTTTCACCCAGCGACCGCGAACGAATTCGGGAGCTTCTTCCGTAAACTTTCCATCGGGACCAACGCAGTTGATCAGGCTCGGTGCGTC
Source organism: Pirellulales bacterium (assembly GCA_041740115.1). Taxonomy (GTDB): domain Bacteria; phylum Planctomycetota; class Planctomycetia; order Pirellulales; family Lacipirellulaceae; genus Lacipirellula. The sequence continues at coordinate 8,151 of JBGSMO010000063.1, read as the reverse complement.
GCTCCCTAATCGTTCCTGCTCGCGAAGGAGCACGTTGTAATCATCCTCGCCGAATGCGGGGGCGATATGAACAATGCCTGTTCCGCTGTCGGTCGTTACGAAGTCAGCTTCCACGATGCGCCACGCCCTTGCGTCGTCGTGGTCGTAATATCCCGCGAAGCATGGGACGTAGCCTCTCCCGATAAGTTCACTCCCTTTGAACGTCCGGATGATTTGAAACGTGCGCTTAGTCTTCGCCGCGAGCGTTTCGACTAAGTCGTGAGCAAGAATGAGCGTGCCGCCTGCGGATTCGTCGTCTTCGACCTCAGCATAGACGACGTCAGGATGGACCGCGGCGAATTGATTGCTTGGCAGGGTCCAAGGCGTTGTCGTCCAAACTAGGAGCTGCTTGCCGGTGACTTCGCGCTTCTCGTCGCGAAGGAGGAACGTCACATACACGCTAGGATCCGCCACCTCGCGATACCCTTGCCCCACCTCCCCGCTCGAAAGCGCCGTCCCCCCTTGGGCCCACCACCAAACAATTTTGTGCCCCTTGTAGAGCAGCCCGCGGTCGAACAGATTCTTCAGCGACCACCAGACGCTCTCGATGTAGCTCTGGTGATAAGTGACGTAAGCGTTCTTCAGATCGACCCAGAACCCGATCCGCTCGGTGAGGTTCTCCCACTCCTGCATATAGCGCCACACGCTCGCCTGGCACTTCTGCACGAACGGCTCAACGCCGTAGTTTTCGATCTCTTCCTTCGAGTGAATCCCGAGCTCTTTCGAAACCTCGACCTCTACCGGCAACCCGTGCGTATCCCACCCCGCCTTCCGCTCGCAGCGGTAGCCGCGCATCGTCTTGTAGCGCGGGTAAAGATCCTTGATCGACCGGGTGAGGCAATGCCCCGGATGCGGCATCCCGTTCGCCGTCGGCGGCCCCTCGTAAAAGATGAACGGCGGCGCGTCGGCCCGGGCGGCAAGCGTCTGCTGGTAAACGCCCTGCTCCTTCCAGAAGCGCAGGACGTCGAGCTCACGCTCAGGGAAGCCGCGGTCTTTATCGACAGGTGGGAACATGGGGGAGTGGTGATCAGGGATCGGTGACGGGTGACTGGTATTTGCAGCCCCTGGCTCCGCCAGGGGGTCGCCTACCGGCTGGGCTCAGGTCAACGAATCATCCGGTTCCCTCCCCTTGAGGGGGAGGGTTAGGGAGGGGTGATTGAGGCCGGAGTTTGGCTTCTACCCCCCTCCCCTCAAGGGGGAGGGGGGCAAGAGGATAAGTATCAAGCTCCGCTCAAGATGACCCACAACCGGCCAGCCGGGTGATTGAATTCGCCGTAAACGCTTTAGTTTAAGGGATTTCAAGCCACGAACCCAGGGGAGCCAGAACGCGGAGTTTCGCACCGCTTTCCGTAGAAGCCACCGGCTCCGCCGGTGGACGAGGTGCGGAGATCACGTCGATTCGTGGCGCGTCCACCGGCAGAGCCGGTGGCTTCTATTCCCCATCCTCCGCCGCATCAGCCTCCGCTTCCGCCTCTTCCAGCACCTCGCGGACCTTCTTCCGCGCGGTCACGTAATACGCCGCCCCGATCCCCGCCACGACATACGTCATCGCCCGATAGCAAATCGCCACCAGCAACCCATCCCCGGCGCGACTACCGACCGCCGTGTAGAGCTGGTTCATCGCCGCCTCAAACGTGCCAAGTCCAGCCGGCGTCAGCGGGATGGCGCCGGCGCACAGGCTCAGCGGCCCGACCAGGAAGGTCGCCGCCAGCGTCGGCGCCTCCACCGGCAGGCCTTGGCCGATCAGCCACATCGCCAACACCAGCGAGACGTGCGTGCAGCAGGCGATCGCAATCGCGGCGAACAGGTACCGCCGCTCATGCCGATACGCGTCGGCCGCGCCAAAGAGCCGGGCGAGCGTGTGGCCGGCAACCGGAATCTTGTGGAGCAAGTCGCGAACATGCGGGCCCGTAAGCGCCGGCGTCATCAGCAGCGCGATCCCCACCGTACCGATGATGGCGAGCGTCACCACCAGCGTCGTGAGCGTCTTCAACTCCGTCGTCAACGGCGCCGCTTCCCCCGCGGCGATCGTGCCGGCCGTTGCCACCAGCAGCATCGCGTAGAGTCCGACGACGCGGTCGATGATGACGCTCGCCACCGCTTCGGTACGTTTCCCCGGATGTTCGCGCGCCGCCGCCATCGCCTTGAACAAATCGCCGCCAACGCTGCCGAGCGACACTTGGCTCAGCAGATGGCCGAGGGCGCCGAGGCGGAAGGCGTCACGAAACGAAAAATCGAGCTTCAGCGCCCTAACCAGCACCTGCCAGCGGACCCAGTTGAGCGAGATGCCGAAGAGGACCAGGCATTGGGCCACGGCGAGTCGCCCCCAATCCTTCGGCTCCTCGACCAGCCGCGTGAAGACCCCTTCGCCCCGCAGGCGGTAGACAAGGAAGCCGAGAATCGCGGCGGCGACCGCCATTTTCGCCAGCCCGACGACGACCCGGCGGCGGTGGTGCGTCGGGTGAGCGTGTGCGGGCACGGGCGGCATGGCGGTGCTGAGGGGAGAGGGAAGTGAGCCCGGCCCAGTTTGACCGGAAAGCGAACAATCGGCCAGAGCAGGGGGAGGGCGACGATTTAGAGGAGAGCGGCAGGCGAGTCCTCACCTCGTCACCCCGAGGTACTCCGAGGGGGTCCGCCCAGACTCCTCGGAGTACCTCGGAGTGACAGGCCTGCCTTCGCAGGCAGAGCCTTGCTTTTGGCCACTAGATTCCGGATAATGGACGGGCGTACATATGCCGTTCTTTGGCAACTCCACTCAGCAAGTCAGACTCCGCGGGCCAATCCCGTCATAGGAGGGAGCCGCCGCATGCGCCGTCCCCGAACGCCCCCCACCGGCCGTAGGGCGACAGAAAGCCTCCCTGTCGCGTCAAAGGCGACAGGTCGTCGGCGACGCTAGACGCTAAGTCCCAGTTATAAAATGACTTACGGCTGTCGCCTAGTGTCGCTAAAAATCGCTCAGCCGCTAAGCGACACAGCGACACTGCGACACTGCGACACCGTGTCGCAGGACCTCCCCAGTCGCCGTCGCTGCTCAAGGCAACGGCCACCGCAATCGGCAATGCCGCCGCCGGGCTTGCCGGTCCCCGCGGTGCTCGCCCCTACAACCGGACGCTCGCACCCCCTCGCTGGACGGATTAAGGGGACGAACTCGCCCGAAAATGCTGGCGGTTTCCCGGGCTCCAACTAGCGTGGAAATAGGGGGCGGCTCATTCTGTCGCCTCAACTCGCATTTCCCACTTCTCGGAGGCAGGACTAATGACGGACTTCGGACGCTCCTGAAGCGTCCCGGCCCTTCATCATTCACCGTCGGCTCGCCATTGCGACCGGCGTTCTAACAGTCCACCTTGGGATTTTGCATCACATGACTTACAGACACCGCCGGGGACGTCGCGCACTAGCGACGGCCCTATCAGCCTTGGCGCTCGCGGCCGTCGCCTGGTCGCCCGCTCACGCCGCCAGCTCGCTTTCAGGCTACACGTACATCGACCGCAACAATGACGGCCAACTCGCCTTCGCCGACGCCGCGCAGCCCGAATGGGTCCTCAGCGGCGTCGAGGTGAAGCTGTTCAGCGTTTCGGGCACAACCGAGACGCTGCTTTCCACGACAACGACGAGCAGCATCGGCGAGTACATTTTCAGCGGCTTGGCCGCCGGGACGTACGCGATTCGGCAGTCGCAGCCGGTGGGATATCTCGACGGCATCGACACGCTCGGGATCATTCGGAACCTGAACAACAATCAGGTTCCCGCCGGCGCCAACGTCGGCACGGTCGCGGCCGACGCCTTCTTGAACATCGCGCTGCCAGCCGACTCTCGCGGCAACTTCTACAACTTCGGCGAGCGCGGACTGCTGCCGGGATTCGTCTCGAAGCGGTACCTGCTGGGGACGGCGCCGGCCATCGTCACAGCGCCCGATCCGGAACCGGCCAGCAGCGTGCCAGAGCCGGCGGCGGCCTCTCTCCTCGCCCTCGGCGGCATGGGGATGTTGGCGCTGAAGCGGCGGCTGTCGCGCTGAGCCGACGAAGTTTGCGGGTTCGTAGGGTTTGCCTCACGCCTCGGCGGCATCGCCTTGACGCATGCTAAACGCTAGCGCTGGTCGCGCAGCGCGCCGCCTGAATTCTGCGCGGCCACACGATCAAGGCGTCGTCGCCACGCGCCGTTAGCGCCATCGTGCGCATTCCTCGCTCAATGCCGCCTCTCGCTCCCAGCCGGGGACATGTCACGCGACGCGGCCGCCGACTGCACGGACCGGTACGGACCTTGCTTCTTCTGCGATCCTCACCATTCTGATCGCGTCGCACGGCGGCTGTGAATTCTGGATGACGCGATCGACCGTGGAGCGTGCGCGCTCCTATTTCTCTCGGAGGAACTGGAAATGACGATTACAAGGAAATGGATTGGCGCCTTCTGTCTCACTGTGATGGGCGGGATGATCGCCGGGACAGCGCTCGCTCAAACGGCGGTAGAGCCCGCCACCGGTCAATCGACCGTTGAGCGCGCCCGACAAACTCCCGGAACTCCCGGTACGGCAACGCGGCCTGGCGTCGCTCGTCCCGGCGCTACCGCCGAAGGCGACAACCTCGATAAAAAGATTGCCGTATGCCTGTTGCTCGGTAACCAAGAAGAAGTCGCCCTCGCTCAGTTCGCCCAGCAGAGAAGTCAGCACGAGCAGGTCAAAAAATTCGCTCAGCAGATGATCGAGCACCACCAACAGGCGATCTCGAAAATCAATCAAGCGGCTCCAGAAGTCGCCGGCCTTAACCTGCAACTGCGGGGCGGTGCGGAAGGAGAAGCAGCAACTTCGCCCAATCGTACCGGCGTGCGTCCTGCTTCCGCCGAGGAGCCAGTGGCGTCGACCGCTGCAGCGGGAAACGCTGGGCACGACCAACATGGTGCGCAACTTGCGCAAGCCGTGAAGCAAGAGTGCCTGAATCTCACCCAGCAGGAACTTGCCCAAAACCAAGGCGTTGAATTCGATAAGGCCTACATGGGCCAACAAGTCTGCGCTCACATCGGCATGTTGGCGGAACTGCGCGGAAGCAAGAACTTCGCGTCAGGTCAGTTGCAGCAGGTGATCACTGAAGGCGAACAGATGACGCAGCAGCATCTCGACCAGGCGAAGCAGATTATGTCGCAGCTGAAGGATCAGCAGGGTTCGCAGTCGCAGACTTCGCAGCGGCCCGCGACGGGTCAACCGACACGGTAACGTTTGTGAGTCACTGAGTCAGCAATCCGATCGTGCTGTGTGGCCCGACGAGCGCATCGCGCTCGTCGGCCCTTTTCATGGCGGAACGCCAGACGGTCGTCTAGTCGCAGCGCGAGCGGCTCGACCGGAGGCTCGCCCTCCCGGTGGGTAGCTACCGCGCTGCGGCAGGCGCGCTCTCCTCGGGCGACACCGTCGCTTCGAGCCATGCACGGTTGAACCGCGCCAGCGTCAGCGTCGCTGGAATGAAAGGGCCTGTGGGTTCGAGGCTCTTTGCTTCGTACAGCAGATAGATCGTGCCGTCTGGGCCGACGGCCATGTCCGAATAGCCGCTGGGGCCGGCGTCGAGCACGCGCGAGATCGGCCACGTCTTACCGTCGTCGGCGCTGAGGCGAACGGTGAGGTTGCGGCGTTCGCGGTTTCCCTCCTTGCCCGTCGGCCCCGTGCCGGGACCGCTGTTCGGCGCCGAGTAGAGGAGGGCCGCCGTCGCCCCGTCGGCGTCCGTGAGCGTCGCGTTCCCCCCCATGCAAATCGGCTCGTAGAGGGCTTCCTGAAACGCTGGCTCGCTCCACCCCGTCGCGCCGTCGGCGCTGACCGCAAAGAGTCGACGATGGCGTTTTGATTCATTGCGCACGTTAGCGAGGACGCGACCGTCAGAGAGCTCCACGAGTTCGGTCTCGCTCGGATTTGGCGTTTCTTCAGTCGTCTCAACGATCACGTCTCCGGCGTGCCAGGTCTGTCCCTGGTCGTCGCTGTACACCGTCGTCGAGATCGACGGGCGATGCTTCTTATCAGTCGCCAGCCACGCCGGGACGACGAGTCGACCCGAACGCAGCGTGATGCCATGCCCTGGTCCCATGGCGATCACCTGCCACGGGTAGCCGTCGCGAGTGCGGAACTCATCGAACGCCGCGGTCACTTCTTGCGGCGGCGACCAGGTGGCGCCGTCGTCGCGGCTCGTTTTTACGTACGCGCGGGCGTAGCCGATTTGGTACATCAGGTGAACTTCACCGCGCTTGGCATCGACGATGAAGCAGGGGTTGTCGACCGTGTTGACGCCGTCGTTCACGAGGACTTGCTGCTCATCCCAAGTCTCTCCGCCGTCAGTGCTGCGGCGGAGCATGAGGTCGGTGTTTGACCAATCGCCGTGCCCGTTGTAGCGACCGGCTGCCGCGGCCAGAATCGCGCCCTGCGGAGCGACGGCGATCGCCGGGATGCGATAGGTGCGGTAGTTGTCGCGGCCTGCTTCGAACAGCGGTTGCGAGTGTAAGTAAGGTTCGCTGCCGGCCACCGCAGCACCTTTGGCCTCGGCGGCGCGCAGCGGCGACGACGTCAAACAGACGAGCAGCGTGCCAAACGCGACAGCGTATGCCGCAATCGATTGATTGAAGCGTCGATGCATGGTTGCGAATCCCCTCATCAGTCTACTCGTTAGCGATTGGCGGAGAAACGCTCGGCGGCGAGTTCCTCCGACCAATAGTTGCGAAAGTCGGCGGCGAGTCGCTCGACGTCCCCGGCCGGCAGCGGCTGATACGGCGAGCGCGTCCGGCCGTCGTCTTCCAAAAAGCCGCTCGCTGCCGCGCGGGCTTTGCGATATTCAGCGCCAAGCATGCGAACGTGCCCGCGAGGCGTGTTGTAGTGGATCCAGCGCGCCTCCGGCGCCCCCTCGGCCAGCTCGTTCCACGTTCGATCTCCGAGAGCGCTCAAGCCGCGGCCGGCGACGGTAAATTCTTTCCGCCGATTCCCGTCTCGCCCGACTTCGCCGTCGAGTCGATCTGGGTCCTCGTCCTCGGCACGTTCTTCGCCACGCTCATTTCGTACACGTCGAACCAAGGAGTCGTCCAGCGATTCATGACCACCAGCGACGAAAAAGCAGGCCGCGCGGGCCATCTGGGTAAATGCCTGGCTCTCGCTCCCCTCGGGAATGCTCATCTTCGCCGTCGGCACGGCTCTCTACTTGTTCTATCGCCAGTTCCCCGATCATCTTGATCCGAGTCTGGCGCGCATCGACGCGATCTATCCCTTCTTCATGGTCCATGAACTGCCGCCGGGACTCGCGGGTTTCGTCGTCGCCCGCATTTTCGCCGCCGCGCAACCCACCAGCAGCCTGAACAGCGTCGCCACCGCCGTGGTGACCGACTTCTATCAGCAAATGCACCCGCAAGCGAGCCCGACGAGTCGCGTTCGCGTCGGCCGCATCGCGACGATCATCACCGGCCTCGCCGGCATGGCGGTCGCGCTCACGATGGAGCAGTTCCCCGTCGAATCGCTGTGGGAATTGTTTCCCCCTCCAGGGGTGGGGACCAGAAGGATGATTTCTGGCAGACGCCCAGAGCACCATTCCTCATCCACAAGCCCGCACCGCCGCAATCATCGCCGCCAAACTCCGCTCCACATCCTCCGCCGTCGTCGCCCAACTCGACACGCTGATCCGCATCGACTTGCGGCCTTTCCACATCGTCCCGCCGCACCAGCACTCGCTGGAACGTTGAATGTGGTCGATCACGCGATCGGTCGTCGCGTCGTCGCGGAAGCCGACCAGCACCTGGTTGATCACAACGTCGTTGAGTACCTCGACGCCAGCGGCGCGCAGCCCCGCGGCGAATCGGCGAGCGTGGTCGCTGCAACGATCGACCAACTCCGAGAGCCCCGAACGGCCAAGCGTCCGGAGCGCTGCCCAGGCATCGACGGCTCGCGCACGCTGCGAAGACTGCGGCGTGTGATGCATCGGATCGAGATCCCCTTCCGGCAGATAGCCGGCGCGGGCCGACATCGTCGGACGCAGCAGCTCCGCATCGCGGATGAGGATGATGCCGGAGTCATACGGAAAATTGAGCCACTTGTGGCCGTCGGTCGCCCACGAGTCGGCGCCAGCCATCCCGGCGGTGAGATGCCGCCGCGTCGGCGAG
>JBGSMO010000480.1:0-86800 GCA_041740115.1 Pirellulales bacterium | reverse complement strand
GGGGGTGGCCTGATTGTGGCCGGTGTATGCAGCACGGCTACGTCACGGTCAGTTCGCAGGCCGATACGGAACAGGCCGACCTCAACCGCGAGCGAGGCGAACTCGCCGCCGACGGCGATTTCGAGCGCAACGAGCTCGCTGCCATCTACGTCAGTCGCGGCCTGCAGCCCGAGCTGGCGCAGCAGGTCGCCGAACAACTGATGGCGCACGACGCCCTGACGACCCACGCCCGCGACGAACTCGGCATTTCCGAAATCACGACCGCGCGCCCCATCCAAGCCGCGCTCGCGTCAGCCGCCACCTTCGCCGTCGGCGCCGCGATCCCTTTACTGACCGTCCTGATCGCGCCGACCACGATGCTGATTCCCGCCGTGATCGGAATTTCCATTATCCTCCTTGCGATGCTAGGAGGATTCGGAGCCCATGCCGGCGGCGCCCCCGTCGTCAAAGCGGCTTGGCGGGTCACTTTTTGGGGCGCCCTCGCCATGGCGCTGACCGCCACTGTTGGAGCCCTCTTCGGCGCGGCTGTTTGAGATGGCAAAGCTGCCAAGGCGCAAAGGACGCGCAAAGAAAACCAAGAGATGTCAACGCGGACGTTCCAAGACACAAAAGAACAAGCCGCCAATGACCGAATTAGTCGGTCCTTCCATGTCTTCTTTTCGCTTTGCGCCTTTGCGAGAATGGTGCATCAACGCGCCGCCGCCCGGCGCCACCGAATCGAAGGCGCCTGCCGCTGCGAATCGTCTACGTGCCGTTGGAACACCGACAAGACGTCGCTCCGCGTCACCATGCCGATCACTATCGGCGGCTTGCCGCGACGCAGCACCGGCAGTCGTCCAATGCCGTGATTCACCATATGGTCGGCCGCCTGCCGCACGGTCGTGTCCTCATAGACGAACTTCGGCGAACGCCTCAGCACGCTCGCGAGCGAGCGATCATCGGCCGTCTCGGGTTCCAGCAGATCGCGTCGCGTCACGACTCCCACCAACACGCCGCGGTCGTTCAGCACCGGAAAGCCCTGGTGCGACGTCCCGCTCGCGCCTGATTCAATCCATTTCCGCGCCGACGCGACGGATTGCTCGGCCCGCAGCGTTACCAGCGTCTTCGAGGCAATCTGCCGCACGAATACCTGGTCCAACACGTCGGCCTCGTATTCCGACGGGGCTCGAATCCCGCGCCGCGCGATCTTCTCCGTCATCAGCGAGTTCCGCATCAAGAGGCTCGAACTCAAATAGGCCGCCGCGCACCCTCCCAACAGCGGCAACAATCCGACCGGCTGCATGGTCGTCTCAAACGCGAACACCGCACACGCCAGCATCGCCCGTGATGCGCCGGCGAATATCGTCGCCATCCCGATCAGCGCCGCCAGTCGCGGGTCGACGCCCAACCCCGGCGCGATCGTGCTAATCCCAACGCCCATCGCGCCCCCCAGGGCGCCGCCGATCGTGAACAACGGCGCCATGGTGCCGCCAGAAGTCCCGCTCCCCAACGAAATCGACCACGACGCCAGCTTCGCAGCCGCCAAGGCGAGCATGAACCCCGCCGTAAACTTATTATCCAAGGCGCCGTTGATGTTCTGATACCCGATCCCGAGCGTATCGGGCACAAAGTAACCGATCACCCCGACCGCCACGGCGCCCATCGCCGGCCACCACATCCAATGACACGGCACGTGTTCAAATCCGTCTTCAATGGCGTAGATCAGCTTTGTGACCGCCACCGCTGCGGCCCCCATCACGCCTCCCAACAAGATGTACGTCGCCAACGCGGCGCCGCCAGGCTGCGTTAAATCGGACATCGCGAACATTGGCGCCATGCCGACCAGCGACATCCGCACCCCGTCCGCCGTCACTGCCGCCAGCGCCACCGGAATGATCGACCGCGGCCGATACTCGAACAACAGCAGTTCAATCGCCAGCAGCACCGCCGCCACCGGGCTGCCGAACGTCGCCGTCATGCCAGCAGCGGCGCCGGCGGCCAAGAGCGTCTTACGCTCGCTCGCCGTGATCGAAATCAACTGTCCGAACAGCGACCCCAGCGCACTTCCCGTCGCAATGATCGGCCCCTCGGCGCCGAATGGCCCGCCGGTCCCAATCGCAATCGCCGCCGACACTGGCTTGAGAAACGTGATCCGCGCCGGGATGCGACTCTGATTCGTCAGAATCTGCTCCATCGCCTCGGGGATGCCATGCCCTCGAATCGCTTTCGAACCGTACCGTGCCATCATGCCCACGATCAACGCGCCGGCGACAGGAATAAGCACGACCCACAGTCCAAGCGCCGGAACCGCATCGGCCGGCGTCGACTCTTCCAACGAAAGTCGCCCGTAAAACGCTAAATTGGTAGTGAACGCAATCAGCATCACCAGCGCCTGGGCGACCAACGACGCCGCCACCCCCACGACCAGGGCCACGCCGCATACCTGCAACACGCGGCGATCGATTGGCGAATACTGGGAAGGCGTCTGCGCCCGCTCCAACGTCGTGTCGAGTCCCGGCGAAATGGTCAGCCCCTCAGTTGTCGCCGAGTGGGCGTCCGCCAACATCGGTTCCTTCGTACGACGACTATCTGATCCGACGTTCTCGGACTCCGACATCATTTCTCCGTTAAGCGTGCGATCCAAGGAAAACAGCGTTCGCGCAGCCTGAAACTCGTCAGGAGTCGGCGCTCCCCAGGCGGCAAAAACTCGATTATAGGCCACCGAGCCCACGACGACGACCGCCCGCTTTCCCGCTAAGATTGCCTGTCACCGCAGACGCGCGGCCATCCTTACGGAAATGTCACGGACGGAGGCGCGCCCTGGCTCATGTCGAAATTACGGGCGCCGCGCCTTGTCGCTCGCCTCGCCGCAGACGTCGTAAATAGACATGCCGGCCAACCATTCCGCATGCCCCGCTCAAGAGCAGCGTGCAGAGCAAATCCCCCACCGGAATAAAGTACTCCTGCTGAAACCGCCCCCGCGATTGCCGCCATCGCTGCACCGCGGCCGGACTCCGATAATCGACTAGCTCCGGTCCCGCCACCAGCGGATAGATCGCCTCCATCAATCGCGTCGTGGGCAATCGGCTCCCCGTCCCCAACAACTCCGGCAGCACAAACGCCTGCATCAGGATCCACGCGAGCACTCCCACGGCAAACGCCCGCCGCACGCCGCGCTCCACGACCGCGACAATCGCCGCCCAAGTCGCGGCCAACCCAACTAACAGCGAGAGCGCCGCTAACCACCATTCATTGGCAAACAAGATGGCGCCAAAACTGAGCGCCACGATGGTGGTCCAAAGAAATAGACTGCGAATCGTCAGTCGGAACGGTGAGGCAGAGAGTTGGTCGTTGCTCATGGGATGAGACTCTAGAGCCGCAGGCCGCAAACTCCCACCTTTTCACGAAGAGATCCCAAAGGCGACGCTTAGATTCATAGTTCGCTCGCTAAGCGATGCTGGCGCCCTAGTAGTCAATTGGCCGGGGTAAAGCTCGAATGCGTTGGAGAGGATAGGCTTCTGATACCGCGATCGCATTTTCGAGTTTTATCTTTAATTGCGTTGACGCCGCGTCACGGCATCAACTACATTTGCGACGGCTGACCGTGGGGGGAACACACGGAACCGCCACATGTCACTCCCCCTTTCTTATCATTCTGCCGACGCACGAGGCTGCACTCATCAGCTTTTTCTGCGAGGCATTCTTTCCCATGGCTGGTGTCGCGTCTTAGTGACCCCGTTCGCGATCTTTCTTCTTTTGCCTCCGCTGGCCCGTGCGCAGTTTGCGACGGTTATCGACATACCCGCGGGCACGAGCCTTCCCCCACAGAGTTCGATTGATTCGAACACGCAGTTGAATCTCTTCGATGGGGGCTCGATCGGAGCGGGGTTCAGCGCTGGCGCAATCGATGGCTCGAGCGCCAATGTCGAAGTCAATCTTCTCGGCGGCGTCGTGGGCGGCGGCTTCAACGCCTATCGAGGCAGCGTCGTCAATGTCTCCGGGGGAACGATCGGGGACCCCTTTTCAGCGCACGACGGCGCCGGACTGAACATTTCCGGCGGAACGGTCAAATCCATCACTGCCACCGGCAGCGCTGTCGTCGTGAGCGGCGGCGCGATTGAAGACATCGGGCTTAAAGACGCCAGCGAACTCACGCTTACCGGCGGAGCAGTAAGGATTCTAAACGTTTCCAATAGCACTGCCCATGTTACAAATGGACCTTCGGGCGGTTTCGGCGTTTACAACGGCAAGCTCACGATCACTGGCGGAAGTATGGCCGGTTCGACGGTGTATAACGGCGGAGTTATCGAAATCGCCAACGCCAGTTTGAATGGTTATCTCAGGCTAAATCGCGGCTCCTCCGCCTTCCTCTATGATGGGGCGACCATTCGCAATGCAAGCGCCTTTGATCGCAGCACGCTGAACATCTATGACAACGCCCACGCAGGCCTCGGTAGCAGCTTCTTTTCCGCACAATTGTCTAGCACGATTCGAGTTTATGGGGGCGTCGTCGGCGGTAGGTACGCGAGTAATGGTCATTACACCACCGCCGGCTCTCTCGACGTCGGTAGCGGCAGTTCATTAGAGATATTAGGCGGAACCATCGGGAGCGAGACGCGAGTGTCCGATAACGGCCTCCTCGAAATGAGCGGTGGTCGAGCCCTGTCCGTAAACGTCGGGGCTAGAGGAGTAGCTAAGCTCGCCGGCGGCTCCATTGACTCCTTGCGCGTCGACCCCAACGGAGTCGCTCGCATGGACGGCGGCATGATTGGCGCCTTGGACCTCTACGGCGGCAGACTAGATCTCCACGGTGGCAGCATCGCCTCGCATCTCTATGCCTGGACGAGGTGCGAAGTGCGTATCCACGCGACTCAGTTTGCTCTCGACGGCGTCGATATCACCGCTCAACTGCTGGGCGGCGAACCACTCACCATCTCCGAACGCAATGTCACGCTCACCGGTACGTATCGAGACGGTTCCCCCTTCGAAATCCTGCTCTCTGATAGTGCTTTCGGCGTCTCGAAATACGCCTTCAAGCCGCAAGTAACGATCTCGCTCGCGCTGGTCCCGGAACTCCGCTCAGTCAGCCTGCTCATAATTTCTTGCGCCATTTTCGGCCTCAATTCCCGCCGGCCGCGCCATTGAACTGTTCACGCTGAAGGCTGCTTCCGAAGGGGTCTTGAGCGAACCCCTCTTCGTCTCCGCGCCTCTGCGAGAGACTCTTCCCAGAGCCTAGCCAGCGTCAGACAATCTTAAAACTTTCCTACAGAAAATGGCCGCCTAACTCGCTAGGATCAATTCGGGACCGCATCTGGACTCCACGCATCGTGATGCAAGACAAGGCGGATCGCTTGTGTTGGCCGAAGGCCCTGCTGCGATCGTAGCCTAGGGGGTAACGCCCTAGGCGCCATGGCGTTGCCTGCAACGCTTTGCCTGAAGGCCATGAACACTACCAGATGGAAGAGGTTTAAGTCGATTGAGCGAGCACGCGAAAGGTTGCCAAGAGCGCCGATTGCTGTCGCTCGCCAGTCGCGACACAAACTTAGGAGGACGACACAATGCGCAACCTGTCGCCAGGACAAGGCTTCCGCCGGCGACCCAATTCGGAAGTGACGCCAAACGCCATACCTGTCGCCAAAAACGCGCTTCGCGACACACACGACAACAATCAGTCCGCCCATCTGTGTCGCTCCGCAGGGCGACACACTCTTGCGCCGACGACACAAACCACAACTCGCTGCCTGCTAGAGAGTTCCGCAGACGACAATTTACAGAAGCTCGATGTCGCGTCACTTCTGTCGCCATTTCTCGATCAAGCGACAGAAGTGCCCAGGGCGACAAATTGCCGGCGTCACTTCGCCAGCGCCTGCAATTTCTCCAACAGGCGATCGACGTTCTCAGTCGGTTCCCCTGCCAACGCCTCGACGCGGGCCAGCAGTTTGACCGCTTCGCCTCGATCAAGCGCCAGCGCATCGATCATGGCGCCAACCTCGCCAGCGTCGCTCGACAACAACAGCACCCGCGGCGGCGTGTCGATCGTCGCCCCATCCGCCAGCTTCACCCGAAAACGCGCGCTCACCGCAGCAACCGCGACGGGCGAACCCTGCGGCCGGTCCCACTTCACGAATCCACACGCCACGCCGTCGCCCCGCGCAGGGATCACGGTCGGATGCCCCTCGCGCATTTCGATTCGACAGTCGCTGGTTTTCACGACGCCCAGATCATCGCCATCGGCAGATTTGTCGCCGCCCGGCAATACGACGCTTTCAACGACATCGATGCCGACGCCCTCGACATCTGTCGCCGCGCCGCCTCTGTTCGCCAGCGCAATCACAAACGGCAGCGGCGACTGCGATTCGTCGACTCGCGTCTCCACAAACGCGACGTTCGGCCCAGCGGGTTCCCCGCGGCAGCCGGCAACGAGTACAATCAACGACCCAGCGAAGAGAAGTTTGACCATCGCTCAAGAATACCCGATCGCGAACAAGGAGGAACGATGAAACTTTCACGGAATCTGGCGCACGTCGCCGCAACGTCGCTTGCACTGCTCGCGGTAGCGGCCCTCGGCGGTTTGAGCCAAGGAGCCAGCTGGGCCCAATGGCGCGGCCCGGAGCGCGACGGCATCTCCGCGGAAAAGGGGCTGCTCAAAACGTGGCCCAGCGAAGGCCCGAAGCTCGTCTGGCGAGCCGACAACCTCGGCGAAGGCTACTCCACTCCCGCCATCGTCGGCGACCGGATCTACCTCCTCGGCAACGAGGGATTAAACGATGAGTACGTCCTCTGTCTCAACGCCGCCGACGGCGATGAAGTCTGGCGGACGCGCCTCGGCAACATCGGCAACCCCGACCAGCGACCCCCATATCCAGGCGCCCGCTCGACGCCTACCGTCGACGGCGACGCCCTCTACGCCCTCGGCTCCGACGGCGACCTCGCCCGGCTCGACGTGAAGAGCGGCGAGATCGCGTGGACGAAAAATCTGCGTACCGACTTCGGCGGCAAGCCGGGAGAGTGGGCCTACTCCGAATCTCCGCTCGTCGACGGCGACGTGGTGATCGCCACCCCCGGCGGCGACGAGGCGACGATCGTCGGTCTCGACAAAGCGACCGGCGAGTTGGCCTGGAAATCGGCGATCCCCGAGATGGAAGCCGCCTACGCGTCCGCCGTGAAAGCGGATCTCGCCGGCCGGACGCAGTATGTGCAGTTTCTCTCCAAGGGACTTGTCGGCGTCGACGCGGCGAGCGGCGAACTCCTCTGGCAATATGGCCACACGGCCCAAGGGAGCATGGCGAACATCCCCACCCCAGTCGTTAGCGGCGACTTCATCTATAGCGCCAGCGGCAAGGGGGGCGGCGGCCTCGTAAAAATCGTCGCCGACGGCGATAAGTTCACGGCGGAAGAAATTTACTTCGAGCCGCAACTCCCCCGCGCAATCGGCGGCTCGGTCCTCGTCGGCGATCATCTCTACGGCACGAGCAGCGACTCGCTGATGTGCGTCGAGTTCGCCACCGGCGAGGTCGTCTGGCGCGACCGCTCGATCGGCGCCGCCGGCGTCTGCTACGCCGACGGCCTGCTCTACCTCCACGGCGAAAACGGCGACGTCGCCCTCGTCGAAGCGACCCCCGAGGAATACCGCGAGGCCGGCAAGTTCACGCCCCCCAACGCCCCCGACCGCGGCAAGTCGAAGGCGTGGGCCTACCCCGTCGTCGCCGACGGCAAGCTCTACATCTTCGACTGGGGGACGCTTTGGTGCTTCAATGTGAAGCAGGAGAAATAGAGTTCGCTTCAATCTCTCGTCCTAAACAGTTCAGTCTGTCATCCTGAGCGGTTCAGTCGGTCATCCTGAGCGGAGCGAAGGATCTAGCTAATCTATTGGAGCCTGCGCGGCAATCCACTCAGCAACCAGGAGAAGCTCTCGTTTATTGCACAAATCGGAGTGGGCGCACTGGTCCGTTGTGGCGATGCGAAGGCTCTGCGTCAATCGAAAACATTTTTTGTGATTCTGGCGCCTATTTATTTGGCGATTCCGGCGCCGAGCTTAAACTAACCGCTGCGCAGGAGCAGCGCTGAGGCGTGCGTCGCGTTCGTCCTCTCTTTTCTTCAGTGCGTGCGACGATTCGCTCGCCCGCAGGGAATGGACTCATGAGTACGCGCCGGATGGCAAGCCCCCCGCACCTTACGGGGCTTGTCGAGGCGAGGGGGCTCGTCGGGTCGTCGGCGGCGACGTGTCGCTTGCGCGCGGATATTGCGCGCTTTGCGCCCTTTGCGTCGAATGTCCTCATCACGGGGCCAAGCGGCACCGGCAAGGAGCTTGTCGCTCGCGAAGTGCATGCCCAAAGCGCTCGCGCGGGTCGCCCCTTCGTGCCGGTGGACTGCGCTTCGCTCGTGGGCGAGTTGATGGCGAGCCAACTCTTTGGCCATGTCGCCGGGGCGTTTACCGGGGCAAACTGCGAGGCGCTCGGCTGTTTCCAAGCGGCCCACGGCGGCACGCTCTTCCTCGATGAGATCGGTGAGTTGGAGTTATCGCTGCAGGCGAAACTGCTGCGCGTGTTGCAAGAGCGCGTGGTGACGCCGGTCGGCAGCTACGAAGGCCGGCCGATCGACGTGCGGGTCGTGGCGGCGACGAATCGAAACTTGCTGCACGAAGTGCGCGCCGGACGGTTCCGCGAAGATCTTTATTATCGGCTGCATGTGGTCCATTTGCAGACTGTTCCGCTGCGGGAGCGGCCGCGCGATATTCCGGAGTTAGCGGCGGCGTTTCTGCGGCAACTGGCGTCCGACGGGTTGCCTGCTTGCGAGCTTGCCGACGACGCGCATGAACCTCTAATGGCGTACGCCTGGCCGGGGAACGTACGGCAGTTGCGGAACATATTGGAACAGGCGGTGATTGAGGCCCAGGGGCCGCTGCTCCATGTGCACGACGTCATGCCATTGTTGGAAGAGGAATGGGAGCAAGAGAGGGCGGACCAAGCGAACGGGTCTGCCGCGGACAACGTCCATGTACGCTCGATGCCGGACGAAATCGCGTTGCCCGTCGCGGCGAGCGTCAGTCGCACCGCATGGACGACGCTGGCGGAGTTGGAGCGCGAACATCTGGCGAGGACGTTGCAGCTCACCTTCTTTAATCGCGCCGCGGCCGCGCGTCTGTTAGGGATTAGCCGGCAGGCGCTGCTGCGGAAGATTGAGCGCTACGGGATTGTTGGCCCTGCCTTATAGGCGAGTTGTAGGCTGGGACAACGTCCCACCGGCGCCATGGAAGAACATGCCCAAGCGAGATTCAGGTGGGGCGTTGCCCCAGCCTACGATACGTCCGGATGCGGACGTTTTTGAGAAGAGCGGTCGCTGCACGCCGCGTCCGGATGCGGACGCTTCTACTCTTTTTCGGACGCCGCGATCGATTGTTCGCGGCGGACCTTCTCGGCGAGAGAGACTCAACCTGCGCCGGAGGCGCGACTTGCGCTGAATGGCGCTATGGTCGCACAGGTTAGGCGCACGGCGTGCTTTAAGAGATGCGTTCGATACGACGGAAACGCGAGCTGTGGAATGCCGCATCTCCGCCGCGCACTGCAGGGCGAGCCGGCAGTGGCGCCCAACGTATGGGGGGACGCTCATGAACGCTACAACTCAGCGAGTCGACGACTTGATTGTCGTCGATGCTGCGCCTGACGACTACGCGCCGCTCTTCTTGGACGAGCGGTTGCACGATATTCCTTGCCGGCAGTTCGCTTCGGGCGAAGCGGCCCTGCGACAACTAGATCCATCCCGCGCAACCTTGTGGATGGTGAACACGCGGCTCCCCGATATGACGGGAGTCAGCTTCTTGGAACTGCTCCGGCAGCGCGTGCGACGCTGTCCGGTCTTTCTGATCTCCGATGAGCATTCGCTCGAGGATGAACTTGCGGCTCGCGCTGCGGGGGCCTCGGCGTATCTCTGCAAGCCTGTGAACGGAGCCTGGCTACGGCTTTGTCGGGATGCGATTTCGCGGCCGGCGCAGCGGCGCGGAGCGCCGCAGTCGTTGAGCTAGCGGCCGATTCTGATTCGCGCCGTGAGATCGATCGGCAGGCGGCGCGACTCCCCGACGGTGCCGGGGGCTGAATAACCTAGCCGTAGCACTCACCTATTAGACAACTGACGCCAATTCAATTTTCCATAAGGAGTGATCTCATGACCGTGGCCTATGTTCTGCCGTTTGATCTGGAACAAGAGAACTGCGACTCGTGCGGCGAGTTGTCGGGCTTTCAGAGGCTGCGACCGAACCGCGACGGGCAGATGCCGGTGGGAAGCGACCGGGCCCGGCATCGCAGCAGCCGCCGCAATCAACCCTGGCGGAGCCGACGGGGGAACTCCCCGCGGGCAACGTCGAAATGATGCGACTATAACTCCGACGCTCACTGAATATATGCACGTCGATTCCAGAGCGGCGCTTCGTCAGCCTGTGGCACGGCGGGAGCTTCGCCTTACCAAATGCTTCTCTTACTCATCTCAACATCTGGAGTGATCACATGACACCACGCTTGATCAAACGCTGCTTGGCGACCGTTGCGGCGGTACTAGCGACCTTCGCCGTCTGGGGCGGCACGGCGAAGGCGATTCCGATTCCGCTATTCAATACGGGGACCGACAATACGAACACCGCCTGGGGAGCAGCCAACGTCCCCGACATCCACTACTTTTACACGTTGTCGCCAACGGCCGGGCCGCCGGTGACGGTCGATGCCGCGATCTGGCCCATCTTCGGCGGGCCGTGGGTGCCGAACAACGCGAACTCGCGTTGGATCGGGCCTGACCAATCCAGTCAGGGACCGGCGGGGAACTACACCTACGCGACGCAGTTTGTCCTGCCGGCGAACACGAATCTGGCCACGGTCAACGTCAGCGGCCTATGGGCGACCGACGATCCAGGGCTCGACATCGAGATCAATAATTTCTCGACCGGCCAAGTTAGCGCCGCGTTTACCACGCTCGTGCCGTTCAGCATTACCAGCGGATTTCAGCTTGGGCTGAACACGATCGAGTTTCTGGTGCAGAACGCCGGGGGACCGACGGGGCTGCGGGTCGACAAGATTCGCGGGGACTACTCGCTGATTCCCGAGCCGGGAACGTTCGCCTTAGCGGCGGCTGGCCTGGCGGGGATCGCGGAGGTACGACGGCGGAGGACGGCGACTCTGTAGATCGGCGTGCGGCTAACGATTGCGATCAACTTATCTATCTGAATCCCACGAATCACTCAACTCTTAGGAGCTGATCTCATGAACGCAACATTGACTCGCCTGAGCGTCGCGCTGACGCTCGCCATCGGATCCTTTTCGACTCTTAATCAAGCCGCGGCCGATCCTTTGCCAGGTCGAGACCTACTGAAGTTCTCGCAAAAACCAATGGTCGCGACGCCCATTCCGGACGTCAACGGCACCGTCACAACCTACGGCGGACACGATGAGTTGAGCACCGCGTATGGATTTGGCCAACCGGGAACAACCATTCCGCTCTACCAAGGGAAGTTCATGGCGGACGACTTCGCCGATACGTTGAGCAGTCCCGTGGTTCACGTGAAGTGGTGGGGGTCGTACTTTAAGGACTTGATCAACCCGGCGATGCCAGTCGACAAATTTCTTATCTCATTCGAGAGCGACGTGCCGCAGGGGCCAAATAATCCGTTTAGTCATCCCGGCACGCCGCTATTGAACCAAGTAGTGTTTCGCAATCCGCTGGCGCCGGGATCGGGCACCTTTACGGAGAAACTGATCCGCGGTCCCGATCCGGTCGTCAACGAATCGCTGTACGAATACAACGCCGAGCTGCACCTGGGGAAGGACTTCCCGGAGATCAAGGATACTGTTTACTGGCTGAAGATCGTGGCCCTTGTGGACGCGCTCCCGGGGATGACCTTCGATCCTTACAATCCCCAGAACAGCCCAATCCCAATCACGCAATGGGGTTGGCACAACCGCGACTACACGGTGAACAACCCGTTGGCGTCGCCGGCGGTGGCGCCAGGCGAGCAGGTGGTCGGAGTGGTTGGCGCCGGCGCCCCGGTGTGGCACTTCCAAGATGATTCGGTACAGGGCGACGTGCGGATCAATACGACGACCTCGGGCGGGTTGGTGATGCCGTTCATCGATCAGCAAAACATGGTTCCGCAGCATTACATGGACTTCGCCGACGGGCCGGGCGTTGGTACGGCCGCTTCGCCGCCGATCAGCGCGTTCTCGAAGGATCTGGCGTTCGAGTTGTACACGGTGAACATTCCGGAGCCGACGAGCGTGGCGCTGCTGGCGATGGGGATGTTTGGATTGGCAATGCGACGGAAGTCGGTTGGTTGAGTGAAGTGCTTTCTGCAAAGTAAGTAACGGTCCTGGCCGCGGGTTCGCCCTGCGGCCAGGACTTTTTTTTGACAGGTAGCCGCGGGTCAACGCCCCGCCGGAGCGACGAGCAAGATTACCCACCAAGGCACGAAGGACACAAAGACGCACCAAGAAAAACCAGAATTGGGAATGAGTAGGGAACTTCCGGCTTCGCGCACGCTTTGTGTGCCGAATTCACTTTCTACATTCCTTCGTATTTTCTTCGTGCAATTCGTGTCTTGGCGGTGAGTATCCGAACCGCTCCGGCGGGTCGTTGACCCGCGGCTACGGGTTGCGCGATTTGTTGGGGCGGATTGCGCGGATGTCCGTTTCCGGTTTGGTAAAGTGAACCGTGGGCAAGAGGTCGCTGCATGGCGTCTTGCTTCTTTTCAGTATCTCTCATCACATTTCATCTGCACGAAGGGCGCATGCCATGTCGGCGGAAGCGGTGGATCGGCGACGGTTCTTGGGTCAAGCGGCGGTTATGGGTGCGGCTGTTGCGGCAGTGGGTCTCGAGGCGCAGACCGCAGAGAAAGTTGCCGCCAGTAATGCGGCAGGCGATGCGAAGAAAATGATTCGCGTCGGGGTGATTGGCTGCGGGAGCGTCTCGGGACGATACCTGCCGCATCTTGCGGAATGTCCCTACGTCGAGATCGTCAGCGTCTGCGACATCATTCCCGAACGGGCCGCTTCGCGAGCGAAGGAATTTCGCGTCCCGAACCAATACCCGCACATCGATGCGATGCTCGCCGGCGCGCCGTTTGATCTGCTCGTCAATTTGACCGATATGCAAGAGCATGAGCGGCTCAATCGGCAGGCGATCGAGGCGGGGCGGAACATTTGGAGCGAGAAGCCGATAGCGAATACGCTCGCCGCGGGTCGGGAGTTGCTGCAACTGGCGAAGGGCAAAGGCGTGCGGGTGTGGGGAGCGCCGGTGGTCGTCGCCAGTCCGCAGTTCGCAGCGATGGCGAAGGCGATTGCGGCGGGGGAACTTGGAGCCATCGCGTCGGCGAAGGCCGACTACGGACATACGGGGCCCGATTGGTCGGCGTTCTTCTACAAAGCAGGGGGCGGCAGCATGCCCGACCTTGGCGTTTACAATCTCACGACGCTCACCGGACTCCTCGGGCCGGCGAAATCAGTGGCGGCGATGACGAGCATCGTCACGCCGACGCGGAAGATCTACGAAAAGGGGGAGATCAACGTCGAGGCCGAGGACAACGCCATGGTGCTGCTCGACCATGGCGACGCGAAGATTTCTTGCGTGCAGTGCGGGTTCAACTTCTTCAATCCGCATGGACACGAGGGGAAGGCGGAGAGCCGGCATACGGTAGCGATTTACGGGTCGCGCGGCAGCATGGGGCTCGTGGGCTACGACTGGGAGCCGTTGGGAGTCGACGTGGCGACCGAGGCGGCGCCGGCGTTCGAACGGCGGGCGACCGAAGCCGAGGGATACGTCTGGCAGCAGGGGGCGTCGGAAGTGGCGGAGTGTTTGGCAACCGGCAAGGAGCCGCTCTTCACGCCGGAGCATGCGCTGCACGTGGTGGAGATCATGACGGCGGCGCGGGAGTCGCAGCGGACGGGGCGGCGGATTGAGTTGGCAAGTACGTTTAAGTGGCCGGTGGTGGTGTAGCCGCGGGTCAACGACCCGCGGCTACTTGAGTTCGGCCTCAATCACGACGGCGCGGTGATCGGAGGGATAGGGGGTCACCAGAATGTCGGCGCGCTCTGGGCGCTCGCCAATGACTTTCGCCGCTTTCACGTCGACGTTCTTGCGAGTGGCGAAGACAAAGTCGATGCGGTCGTGGTGGTCGGCGGGGTCGTCTTCCTTGGTAAGCACCGTCCAAGTGAAGCCGGGTTGCTTCACGGGATCGGGGTGAACCTTGCGATACGCGTCGACAAAGCCGGCTTCCTGCAGCATCTCGGTGGCGGGCCAACAGACGACGGCGGGGTGAAGGCCGGCTTCGTGGGCGGCTGCGGTCCAATCGAGGGCGGGAGGTTCGTTGAAGTCGCCGGTGACGAAGATCGGCGTGCCCTCTTTGCGCACCGCTTCGATCTCGGCGAGCATCGACTTCACCTGCGACTCGCGAGCGTCGCAGGCCGCGTTCACAGCTTGTTCGGCGTTGTCGATGAAGGGGGCGTCGGCGTAGGGGATCTTCAGCAGTTGGTATGGTTGGTAGGGGGCGTGAGCGAAGTGGGCGTTGAAGAGCCAGAACTTTTCACCTGACGGCAATTCGAATCGGGCGCCCCATTTTTTGGGGGTCGTGCCGACGAGTTTGTAGCGGCTGATGATGCCGGTGTCGTCGTCGCCTTGGTCGAAGTAGTGCCAACCGAGTTGTTGGGCGATAACGGCGGCGGCGTCGGGGCGAACGCCGTCGCGCTCGTGGCCGTGCGATTCTTGCAGGCCCACGACGTCGGCGTTGGCGGCTTTGATCACGGCGACGGTCTGCTCGATCGGCTGCTTGCCTGATTCGCCGCCGACCCAGATGTTGAAGCTCATGACGCGCAGAGCGTCGGCAAAGGATTGATTGGCGACGGCGAAGAGGATCGTCGCGAGCATCAACGCGCTGACGATTGGTCTTGAAGAAGACATGGCTTGGCTTTCTGCGAGGCGTGGAACGGTTATATTCTGGTGGCCGGCAGCCCGCCGCGAGCGGCGGGGCTAAATGGGCGTTGGCGCTCGGTTGACTCTTCTTGCGGGGCTAGTTGGGATGCGACGGATTACGCTGCTGGGGACGGGACTCATCGGGATGTTTTACACGATGGCGCTGCATGGGCGGCGGGGGCGCGATCGTGTCGGCGTCGCTTACTCGCGGTCGCCGGAGCGGGCGAAGGCGTTCGCCGCCGAGTGGGGGATTCCGCGGTTCAGCACCAGCATGGAAGAGGCGATCCGCGATCCTGATACCGATACGGTGATCGTGGCGCTGCCGAATCACCTGCATGAGGCGGCGGTGATCGCGGCGGCCGCAGCAGGCAAATCGGTCCTCTGTACGAAGCCGCTCGGCCGCAACGCCGCCGAGGCGCGGCGGATGCTTCAAGCGGTCGAGCAGGCCGGCGTCTTTCACGGCTATCTCGAAGACTTGTGCTACACGCCTAAAACGCTCCACGCGCTGGAGTCGGTCCGCGGAGGCGCCGTCGGGAAGGTGTTGTGGGTACGGTCGCGCGAGACGCACTCTGGGCCGCATAGCGACTGGTTCTGGAACAAGGAACTTTCGGGCGGCGGGGCGATCATCGACCTTGGATGCCACTGCGTCGAGATCGCGCGGAGCTTCATCGGCAAGGAGATTCGCCCCGTTGAAGTGATGTGCTGGGGCGATACGCAGGTCCATCCGATCGACGCCGAGGACTCGGCAGTCGGACTGGTGAAATACGAAAATGGCGCCGTCGGGCAGTTCGAGGTGAGTTGGACTTTCCGCGGCGGGATGGATTTGCGCGACGAGGTGGCGGGTACCGACGGGACGATTTGGCTGAACCATTGGCTGCGGACCGGGATCGAGATGTTCACCGCGGTGGGGCAGTCGGGGTATGTGGCGGAGAAGGCGGAGTCGGCGACGGGGTGGCTGTTTCCCGTGGGCGACGAACCGGGCGCGCTGGGGTACGTCGATATGTTCGCCGACATGTTCGACGCGATCGAGGATCGCCGCGCGCCGCGGGAGACCTTTTACGACGGATACGTCGTCAATGCGATCGTCGACGCCGCGTACGCCTCGATGGCCACGCGGCAATGGGCGCCAGTGGAGCTGCCGATTTGGCGCGGGGCGACGACGGCGACCAACGTGGCCGCGATACGCGACTACGACGCGGACCATATTCTCATCAAAGAAGAGCGGATGATGGATGGGAGTTTGAAGTTGATCGTGCGAGATAAGCGGACGGGGGAGATTTCGGAAAGGCGCGGGTGAGTGGGTAGGGCTGAGAACTTGTCATTCTGAGCCGAGCGAAGAATCTGGAAACTCGATAGAGATGCTAGATCCTTCACTCTGCTCAGGATGACGTCACTCCAGAATGACATCGCTCAATGCCCCAAACAGTAATACGTCTCATAGTAGTGCTGCGCACTCCGGCGCGCCGATTCCCAATCCCACGGTTCGCGATCGAAGCGGTCGGGGCTGAGGCTTCGCACGTACGGCGACGGGTTCGGGTCCATGATCGACTCGACGACATGCCGGCCGATGCCGGCGGAGCCGGAGACGCCGTGGGCGTTGCAGCCGCCCGCCATCACGAAGCCCTTCACCTTGGCGCTCGGGCCGACGATGAAGCGGCCGTCGGGGGTGAAGGTGGGCCACCCCTTGAAGACGCTGCGGACGCCGAGCTCTTCGACCTGCGGCATCTCGGGGCCGAGTTGCTCGGCAAACCACCCGAGGACGTCCCAGTCGGGATCGATCGTCGGCGGTTCGCTGCCAATCGGAAAGTTGCGCGGGTCGGTCGACATCGCGCTCGGTTCCCAGCCGCCGCAGAGGAGGGAGTTGATCTCGGCGCGAAGGTAAAGCGTCGAGTCGGGGATGCGAACGACCGGCAGATTCGGCTGCAAGCCTTCGGCGTGGACGGTGACAAAGTACTCATGTCTTACGGGGACGATCGGCAGGTCGAGACCGACGCTGCGGGCGATGTGATAGGCGTGGGCGCCGGCGGCGTTGACGACCATATCGCATTCGATCACGCCGTGATCAGTGTCGACGCCGCGAACCTGGCCGTTCTTGACGATGACGCTTTGCACGGCAGTCTTCGTTTGGAACCGAGCGCCAAACCGCCGCGCGTGGGCGACGTACGACATCGTGAGGTCGGAGGGTTGCAGGTAGCCGTCGGTGGGGCACCAGAGGATGGCCTGCGCGCGATCGAAGTTGAGCGCCGGCCACTTCGCCTTAGCCTCGGCGCTGGAGATGAAATCGCAGTCGAGCCCTGACTCGTCGGCGACCGACTTCATATGCTGGAACTCGGCGACGCGCTCGGGGTTGAGCGCGACGCGGAGCGAGCCGACCTGCCGCCAACCAGGATTGGCCTGCTCGTCGCGCTGCAGTTCGGAGAAGGTTTGGACCGACCACATCGCGAGCTTGGTCCGCTCGACAGTGTTGCGGACTTGCCCCACAAGCCCCGCGGCCTGCGGCGTGGTGACGGCGGCGACGGTCGGCTCTTTTTCCAGCAACAGCACGTCGGTCTTGCCGGCTTTGGCAAGGCTGTAGGCGACGGCACAGCCGACGGCGCCGCCGCCGATGACGACGATCTCGGCGCGGGTGGGGGTGGTGGACATGCAGGGCGTCTCGTTCTAAGTGAAGCCCCACACGGGGCGATGTCGGCGAGCCGGCGGCGTGAGCCGCCGGTTGTGGGCGACGTTGATTGTGAGGTTTGGGACCGGCGTCGGGCGTCCGGGGGCTTACGCCCCCGGCTCTCCTGGAGAGCTGAGATGCGCCAGGCACCAGGTGACGAAGGCGTCGACGTTGTATTCCTTGTGGGTCGAGAAGGGCCCGGGGACGTAATGCGACGAGCTCACCCCCTTTTGGGCCGCTGCGCAGAGTTCCCAATCTTGCTCGGAGGTCATTTGCCAGAAGGGCATGATCTCATCAAGGCGATAGTCGCGTCCTTCGACCGCGTCTTCGTGGACGAGCCAGGTGACGCGGACGGCGGTGCGATCGATCCCCATCGGGAGTAGCCGCGTGCTGACGCCGTGGTCGCAGCTGGAGTGGTTCCACATGTTGGGCAGCGTGCGAACCCTCAACGTGCCGACGTCGGCGTCGGCGTAGTCGCCCATCAGCGGCGCGACTTGCCGGCCGTCGAGCGTTTCGCTGACGAAGCCTTCGACCAATGGCGTCCGATTCGCGGCGAACCAGCCATGGGGGCCCATGCCGGGGAACTCGGTCATGCCGGTGCGGCGATGGCTTACGGCGAGCCCTGCAGACGACCACTTTTCTTCGCTATGGGCGACCGCTTGTTCGATCTTCGCCTGAATGCGATGGCTTGTGTCGTCGGCGTTGTAGTGGTCGAAGTTCGCCTTGATGTACTGCGGGTGATTGACGTTGCAATGGTAACACTCGCGGTTGTTTTCCCAGACGAGCTTCCAGTTGGCATCCACCATGTAGTCGACGGTCTTGGCGACCTTGGCGCGGTCGAAGCCTTGGGGGCGGATGAGGGGAGCGATCGCTTCGGCGGCGACGTCGAAGTCGAGCGGCTCGTCGGCGAGGGAGACGAAGATCATCCCCTCAAGCTCGCGGCAGTGGGCTTTGAGCAGGCCGAGCTGCGACTTGTCGACTTCGTCGTGCATGCCGCGGCAGGAGACGAGGGCGCCGTCGCGGGCGTACGCCCACTGATGATAGGGGCACACAAGCCGGCCGACACGGCCTTGCGGTTCGCTGCACATCAGCGTGCCGCGATGGCGGCAGACGTTCCAAAGGGCGTTCACCGCGCCGTCGTCGTTGCGGATGACGATCAGCGAGTCGTTGTCGAGATCGAACGTGAAGTAATCGCCCGCGGTCGGGATTTCGCACGTATGGCCGACGAAGAGCCAACCGCGCCGCCAGATTCGTTCCAATTCCGCCCGGTAGACGAGCGGATGGTGGTAGAGCTCGCCCGGCATCGTGTAGCCGGGATCGCGGCGGGCGACCAGTTCGCGAACGGTCTGCCATTCGGCCGGGGTGAGCGAGGAGGGGCTGCTCGTAGCGGGCATGTCACGAGATTCCTGCGGAAACAATGCGAGCGATCGGGCCGCAGCCTGCGGCGCGTTTATTTTGCCGTAGGCAGGAAGATGGTTTTACCCCGAAATTGCGCAGCGCGGGTGAAGAATTGCGCTCTGAGATAAATCAGCCGCGGGTCAACGCCCCGCTGGAGCGGCGGACAAAGATTCCGTCTGCAGGCGCCTGGCAGTGAGAGCCAATCGCTCAGGGAGCGTCTGCCGCGGTCGAGTAGCTGTCGCCTCGTCGCACGTCTCCAAGTCTCCAAGTCTCCAAGTTGATTTTTGGCGACAGGACGACACATCACTTAAGTCATTTCACTGTTTGGATTTCGGCAATGAGTAGCTGCGACTCGTGTCGCTTCTGTCGCGACAAGAAGGCGTCACAGGCATGTCGCCGTTGGCATCTTTTGGAACAGACGTCGTCTTCCTCAGCGCGCAGCAGAGCCATATGCGCCGCTGCCGTTTGGATGCGGCGGCACACGTTGAATTTGTCTGGTTGCCAAAGAGCGGAAATGGACGGGCGTTCAGTATATTTGTTCGCGCGGCCAAAAGCAAGCCTGAAGGTGTTCGTTGCACTCTTTTGGTTCTAGTGACGCACGCCCGAGCGTGGGGGGGCGCTCCGGCGGGTCGTTGACCCGCGGCTACTGGAGGAGGCGCTGATCCTTGTGTTGGACGCCGCTGAGTTGGCGTTGGCGGGACTCGCTCAGGAGATAATGAAGCGTGTCGACGGCGGCGGGGATCGGCAGGCCTGCGGGGCGGATGTTCGAGACGCAGTTGCGTTGGGCGTCGGTATTGCCGGGCTTGGGGTCGTAGACGAGATAGGCGCCGAGGCTGTCGGGGGAACCGAGGCCGGGGCGTTCGCCGATCAGCATCAGCGAGAGTCGGGCGTTTAGGAGGCTGCCGACCTGGTCTTGGAGCGCGACGCGGCCGAAGTGGGCGACGACGATCGGGGTGAGGCGCCAGCCGTCGTTGCGGAGCTTTGGTAGGAGTTCAGCGAGCACCGGCGCCGCTTGCGTGTGGACGGCGAGGGCGGAAAGGCCGTCGCTGACGACGATGGCGAGATCAGGTCGTTCGGGGGGCGGGACGAAGGCTTCGAGCAACTGCTGCGACGGCGGATCGAGCCGGCGGCCGAGGTCGGGGCGTTGGAGAAACGTCGCGCGATCGGGTGCGGCGCTGCCGACGATGAGAGTTTGCACGCCGAGTTTGGCGATCTCGCCGGCGAGTTGGTCGGCGTCGAAGACATTGTGGACGGCGTCGCGGGCGGCGGCGTGGGCAGACTTGAAGTCGAGCCATTCGTGCGTGGGCAAACTGCCGCCGGCACGGCCGAGGGCGATCCGGGCGCTGGTCCCGGCGCGCAGCGACGACCATGGGTCGAGCGTGACAGGGACGGGCTTGGCGGGGAGGTTTTCGGGCATGGCTACTGCGGCTCCACCACTCCGAGCAGTTTGTGCTTTTCTGCGATTGGGAGCAGGCGGTTGTCATCGTTGATAACGTGCATCGACTCGAGCCATTCTTCGAACTCGGGCGCCGGGCGCAGGTCGAACAACTGCCGCAGGTAGTGGCTGTCGTGGAAGCTGGTCGACTGGTAATTCAGCATCACGTCGTCGGCGCCGGGGACGCCCATGAAGTAGTTGCAGCCGGCGGCGGCGAGGAGGGTGAGGAGGTTGTCCATGTCGTCCTGGTCGGCCTCGGCATGGTTGGTGTAGCAGACGTCGCAGCCCATGGGGAGGCCAAGGAGTTTGCCGCAGAAGTGATCTTCAAGGCCGGCGCGGATGATCTGCTTGCCGTCGTAAAGATACTCGGGGCCGATGAAGCCGACGACGGTGTTCACCAGCAGCGGTTCGAAGCGGCGGGCGACGGCGTAGGCGCGGGCCTCGAGCGTCTGTTGATCGACGCCGTGGTGGGCCTCGGCCGAGAGGCAGGAGCCTTGGCCCGTTTCAAAATACATGACGTTGTCGCCGACCGTGCCGCGATTGAGGGCGCGGGTGGCGTGGAGGGCCTCGTCGAGCAGGTTCAGGTTGACGCCGAAGCTGGCGTTAGCCGCCTCGGTGCCGGCGATCGACTGGAAAGTGAGGTCGATGGGAGCCCCGCGCTCGATGGCGGCCATCTGCGTGGTGACGTGGGCCAGCACGCAGGATTGCGTTGGAATCTGATAGCGCTGGATCAGCTCGTCGATCATCGTCACCAGACGGATGACGGCGTCAACCGAATCGGTGGCGGGGTTGATGCCGATGACGGCGTCGCCGCAGCCGTAGAGGAGGCCGTCGAGGATCGAGGCGCCGATGCCGGCGGGGTCGTCGGTCGGGTGGTTCGGCTGCAGGCGGATAGCGAGGCGGCCCCATTGGCCAAGCGTGTTGCGGAAGCGGGTCACGACGCGACACTTGCTGGCCACGAGGATGAGGTCCTGGTTCCGCATGATCTTGCTGACCGCGGCGACCATCTCGGGGGTGAGGCCAGGGGCGAGTTCGGCGAGCGCCAGGGCGTCGGTCTCGTAGCGGAGGAGCCAGTTGCGGAAGTCGCCGACGGTGAGGTCGGCGACCGGGGCGAAGGCGTCGGCGTCGTGGGAGTCGATGATCAGGCGGGTGACTTCGTCTGATTCGTAGGGGATCAGTTGCTCTTCGAGGAAACGAGTGAGCGGTACTTCGGCGAGGGCGAGTTGTGCGGCGACGCGCTCGCGGTCGTTCTCGGCAGCGACGCCGGCGAGATAATCGCCGCTGCGCGCGGGGGTGGCCTTCGCGAGGAGTTCCTTCAGGCTGCCGAAGGTGTAGTAACGGTGGGCGGTGGCGGCGTGGTAGGTGGTCATGGGCGTTGTCGCCAGCGTGCTTCCAGCCCCCGGCTCCGCCGGGGGGTAGCGTGACGCTGGACGTTGCGTGGATGGAGGCCGACCCCCCGGCCGAGCCGGGGGCTGCAATACGCATGTTACGCGGTTGGAGGTTTCGTTCTCCAGAGGGGCGCTAACAGGCAGGCGGAGATCATCAGGCCGATCAATAAGACGGCGAAGAGCGCGGTCCAATCGCCGCCGGTAGTGATTTTACCCGGCAAGTAGCCGCCGAGGATGCCGCCGATCGAGCCGATGCCGTTGACGATGCCAGTCGCCGTGCCGGCGCCGCGCTTGGTGCCGAAATCCATCGACGCCGTGGCCGAGATCACCGAATCGGGACCGAAGAGAAAGATGCCAACCAGGAAGAAGAAGCCGGCCATCACGTAGGGGTTGTTGATTTCCCACAGACCGCCGCACATGATCGCCGCCGCGGCTAGCAGCGACAGGACGGCGGCGGGGGCGCGGCGGGACTGGAAGATTTTGTCACTGACGTAGCCGCAGCCGACGACGCCGACGACGCCGCCGACCTGCATGGCTGCGGCGATAAGGGCGCTCGTGAGGGCGTCGCTCTTGACCGCCTCGGCAACGAACATCGTCCCCCAGAAGATGAACGAGTAACGGGTGAGCTTGATGAAAAAGTAGGAGGAGGCGAGCATCCAGATCGTCGGCGAGGCGAGGACGTCTGCGACGAGTTTCCAAGAACCTTCGGGCGCGACTTCGCCCTCTTCGACTTCTTCCTCTAGGAGGGATTTCGGCTCGCCGTGGTATTCTTCGATCGGCGGCAAGCCGAGGTCTTCGGGGCGGCTGCGAAGGAGGAACCAGGCAATTACTCCCACCACCCCGACCACCGCCGCGCAACCCCAGAACGCGGCGGGCCAGTAAGGAATGGTGCGAGGTTGGCCTTCAGCGTCGGTTCCTGCTGTGCCGAAGAGCGTCATCATCCAGCCGGCGAAGGGGAGGGCGACGGCGGCGCCGACGGTGTAGTGGGTACACCACCAACCGATGACGCGTCCCCGCTCGCGGAGGGAGAACCAGGAACTCATCGTCTTGTTGACGTTGCTCCAGCCGCTCGACTGGGCGACTCCCTGCAACACGCTGAACACCATGAAGGCGACGAGCGCGGTGCAGAAGCCGGAGGCGACCGCGGCGATGACGCTCAAGGCGGCGCCGAGGAGCAGGATCCGACGCGGTCCGAAACGATCGCCTAACGGGCCGAACACGAACTGGCCCAGCATGTAGGTGATCAGGAACGCCGAGTCGATGAGGCCGAGGTCTTCGCGGCTGAGCGACACGCGCGGGTCGTCGCCGAGGGCGACCTTCGCCACTGCGAACGAATTTCGCGTGAAATACAGCGCGGCGTAGATCAGCCAGGTGACGCCGAAGGTGATCCACCGCCAGCGTTCATATCGGGGATTCAACGGGCGCTCCTAGCACTGCTGGACCAAACGACTGCGGCGTCGCGACAAACGCTCGGCCCTTCCCCTCGTTGGCGATGATAGCGGCGTGACTGGCGTGTGCCAAACAAATCTGGCGAATCGCCGGGTCGGATGCGCAATTTCTGGGTGACGAATGCGGAAACCGTCATGCAGAATCGAGCGGTTCCTTCACAGTGTGAAGAATTGGGCACCACGCATAGAAACCAAGGATCGACGGCGATGGACTATCCACGCATTGGCGAAGCGCTTGTTCGGGGCGAACGGCATCGGCTGGCAGCGGCTGAGCCGGAATTGATGATTGGCGATTTGAACGGCCCGGTCGGCGTGGCGTTCGCCAATTTGCTGGGCGGGCAGGTCGAAGGGCATTCGCGGGTGCTGGCGCTCTTGAACGCCGACGTCGCGGTGAAGCCAGCGACGCTGATGGTCAGCAAAGTGACCGTCAAGAAGAACAAATACACCAGCATTTTGATGGGTTCGGTCCAGGCCGGCATCGCCCACGGCGTGCTCGACGCGGTGCGCGACGGGACGATTCCGCGGGACCAGTGCGACAAGATCGGCATCATCGCGGCGATCTGGCTCTATCCAGAAGTCGTCGAGGCGACCGATCTCGACTATGAAGATCTGTTCAACACGCACCGGAAGTCGATGCGCTTGGCGATCAAAAAGGCGATGAGCGGCGAGCCGACGATCGAGTGGTTGCTGGAAAATCAGGATAAGATTGTGCATAGCTACCATCAGAAGGGGTTGGACGGGAAGCTATAAGCCCGCCCGGTGGTTAACGGCGGCGTCATTCTGAGCAGAGCGAAGAATCTGGAAGCCCATTCGGTTGGCCAGATCCTTCGCTCAGCTCAGGATGACGGTTGCCGTAGTAAAGAGCCCGCGGGACGCGCGTTTTGCCATCAGAATTGCGCCTGCCGGCCTGTCGAGAAATACGGGCTCAATTTAGAGTGAAGAAACGGTGAAGGTCACGGTTTTGGGGCAGGGAAACGGCGTTTTTCACCGGGCGGAGAGATGGAAAGATCTGACGAGGGGCGCTCCGGCGGGTCGTTGACCCGCGGCTACTAGAGTTGACCGGCAATTAACGATATGACAACGCAATCGGCCGACGTGATTATCATTGGCGCCGGGGTCGCCGGGCTGAGCACGGCGATGCAATTGGCTCTCCGCGGCGCCAGCGTCATCGTGCTGGAGCGCGAGCGGATCGGCAACGGCTCGACCGGCCGGGCGGCGGGGTTGCTCGGCCAGCTGCGCGGCAACGTCGAACATACGCGGATGCTGATCGACGGCATCGACATCGTTCGGCAGCTCGAAAAGACGACCGGGACCGAAATCTTCGTGCAGACTGGTTCGTTGCGGGTCGCCGAGACGCCGGAACGAGCCGCGGAGATCGCGTCGCTGGTGGCGATGGGGAAGTCGATCGGCTTCGACATCGAACACCTTCGCGCGAGCGAAGTGGCGAAAAAGTTGCCATACATGCGGACGGATGATCTGCTCGACGCTTGTTACTGCCCAACTGACGGCCATCTGCAGCCGGCCGAGTTGGTGAGCGGTTACCTTAAGGTCGGCAAAGATTGCGGCGTCCAGTACAAGACAAACTCGCCGGTGATCGAGATCCTGCACGCCGGCGGTCGCGTCCAAGGGGTGCGAACGGCCGAGGGCGAGTACCACGCTCCGAAGGTGGTGAACGCCGGCGGGCCGTGGTCGTACCTGAACGCCGAACTCGCCAACGCAACGCTGCCGACGGCGGCGATTGGGCATTATTACCTGACGACGCGGCCCGATCCCAATCACCCAGTCGACCGGATGAGCCCGGCGATTCGCGATCGCGAGTTGCGGCTCTACACGCGGCCCGAAAGCGGCGGGCTGATTGTCGGCATCTACGACGCCGAGCCCGACCAGTACAACATGCGGAAGCTGCCGGTCGACTTCGACATGTCGCGGATGAAGGCGGCCCGCGATTCGATTCAGGTGGCCCGCCTGCTCGAGGCTGCCAACGCCCGCTTCCCGTGGATCGACGAGCGGACGCCGATGACGATCACCACCGGCATCATGACGTTCACGCCCGATGCCCGGCCGTTCTGCGGCGAAATGCCCGACCTTGAGGGGATGTATCACTGTGCTGGCTTCTCGGGTCACGGCATCGTGCAGAGCCCGACGATCGGGCTGATTATGTCGCAGCTGATTCTCGACGGGCAGAGCAGCTATGATTGCGAGTCGATCGAGGCCGATCGCTACTTCGAGGTGCCGGGGTACATGACCCGCACCGACATCGAGCAGCGCTGCTTCGACATGGCGGGGAATTACTACACAAAGATTGAGAAGGCGACGCCGGTCGCCAGCGGCCACGCCTGATGAAGATTCTGGTACCGACCAAGCGGGTCCCCGACACCGATCAGAAGATCACCGCGACGGCCGACGGGTCGGGCGTGGCGTCGGATCATTTGCCGTTTGTCGTCAACCCGTTCGATGCGATCGCTCTGGAAGAAGGGGTGCGGATCGTCGAGAAATTGGGGGACGACTCCGAGGTTATCGCCGTCGGCATCGGCGAGGCCGACTATGTGCAACAACTGCGGACGGCGCTGGCGATGGGCGCCACGCGGGCTATCTGCGTGGAGTGCAACCAGTCGCTCGATCCGTGGAACGTCGCCCGATTGCTCAAAGAGATCGTGCTGCGCGAGAAGCCCGATCTCGTGTTGATGGGCAAGCAGGCGGTCGACGACGACGCGAATCAGACGGGCCAGTTTTTGGCCGCACTCCTCGATTGGCCGCAGGCGACGTTTGCGTCGCGGGTTGAGTTGCTCGCGGGCGAGATTCGCGTCGATCGCGAGACCGATCACGGGATTGAGACGCTGCGGCTACCGCTGCCGGCTGTGGTGACGACGGATCTGCGGCTCAATGAGCCGCGCTATGCTTCGATGGCGGGGATCATGAAGGCGAAGAAGAAGCCGCTCGATGTGATTCCCGTAGCAGAGTTGGGCGTCGCGCTGGAGCCGCGCGTCGAGGTCTTGCGGTACCATTCGAGCGAAACGGTCCGCCGCGGCGAGCGCTTGCGGAGCGTCGACGAGTTAGTCGAGCGGTTGCGGCAGGATGTGGGGGCACAAGCGTAAGAATGAGCATGCGGATCGTCGTCGTTGCGGAACATGATGGCACAGCCGTGCGAGGTGCAAGCCTCTCGGCGTTGGCGTTTGCGCAGTCGGCGGCTGCGACAACCGGCGGGGAAGTGAGTTGGCTGGTGCTGGGCCACCAAGTCGATGCCGTCGCCCAGGACGCGGCCCGATTCGCTCCTGTGCTCGTGGTCGATTCGCCGGCGCTGGAGCATCCGATCGCCGAGCCATTCGCGCGGGTGATTTCGACGGTTGTGAAAGAGCGGGGCTTCGAATTGGTCGCAGCCGCGTCGTCGACCTTTGCCAAAGACATCGTGCCACGGGCCGCAGCCCAACTTGGCGGGGCAATGGCGAGCGACGTGGTGCGACATGAACTTGTGGACGGACGCCTGCAACTCGACACGCCGCGGTATGCGGGGGCAGTGACCGCGACGGTCGTGTTGCAGGGTTCGCCGCAGATCGTCACTGTCCGTGGGTCGGCATACGTCGCCGCGCAGCCAACGGGCGAAGCGCATAGCGTTGAACGGCTCGAACTCGACGCCGCCGTGTTCAGCTGTCGCGGGAGTTACGAAGGGCTCAAGTCAAAACAAAACGCCCGGCCCGACGTGACCGAGGCTCGCGTGGTAGTTTCCGGCGGCCGAGCGTTCAAGAACGCCGAGGATTTCGAGCAACACGTCGGCGGGCTGGCTGACGCACTGGGGGGCGCCGCGGGGAGTTCGCGGGCGCTGGTCGACGCCGGCATCGCGCCGAATGAGCTGCAGGTGGGGCAGACCGGCAAGATCATCGCGCCGGAGGTGTACATCGCGCTGGGAATCTCAGGCGCCGTGCAGCATTTGGCGGGAATGAAAAACTCGCGTACGATCGTGGCGGTGAACAGCGACCCCGAGGCGCCGATTTTCGACGTCGCCGACTACGGCTTGGTCGGGGACGTATACAAAATTACGCCCGAGCTTATCGAGAAGTTGGAGTCTCATGCCGTCGGCCTCTCCCGCTGAACTGATCATGGCCGCGGCATCGCCGCCGCTGATGCGGGAGGTTTTCGGGAACATCCCTGGCTGGGCCAAGGGGTTGTTCTACGTCGTCGCGGCGATTGCGGTCGGGGTGTGGGCGTACGGCCTCTACCGGCGCGTGCGGCTGTGGCGGCAGGGAAAACCGAGTGGCGGCGTGAGCTATACCGCGGCCCTGAAGCGCGTCATCCGGGATGTGCTGCTGCAAGGGCGGTTCCGTGGCCGACCGTTCGCGTCGCTGGCCCATGTGCTTCTGTTCAGCGGGTTCTTCGTGCTGCTGGTCGGCACGACGCTCGTGGCAATCGAGCATATTCTGGCCGATCTGCTGGGGCGGCCGGCTAGCGCCCCTGTGTTTCATAAGGGGTTGTACTACGCCGTCTATGAATTGGTGACTGACAGCTTTGGCGTCGCTTTCTTGGTCGGTTGCACGATGTTTTTGGTACGGCGGCTGCGCGGGGCGGGGAGCTTCGCGAAGGCGCCAGCCGACGTGGGGTTGCTTGTGCTGCTGATCGTGATCGGCCTGACCGGGTATGTGGTCGAGGGTCTGCGGATCATCCACGCCGCGACGCCGCTGCCGGGGCTGTCGCCCGCGGGGTATGTCACCGCGAGTCTATTCATGGCGGCAGGGGTCGATCAGGCGGGCGCCGGGCGGCTGCACTTCGCGCTCTGGTGGTTCCATGCGGTACTGGCGCTGGGGTTCATCGCCTGGATGCCGTATTCACGACTGCTTCACTCGTTGGCGGGGACGATCAACCTCGCGCTGCGCGAGAATCGACTCGGCACGATGCAGCCGATTTCGATGGCGGAGGTCGAAGAGACGGGGCTCATCGGCGTCGCCCAGTTGGCCGACTTCACGCGGCGGCAGCTGGTGGAGCTTGACGCCTGCGTTTCGTGTGGCCGCTGCCAGGATGCTTGCCCGGCGTTCGAGGCGGGGAAGCCGCTGTCGCCGCGGAATGTGGTGCAGGATTTGGTCGGGGTGATGAATGTGCGGGGGGTGGGGGGAAAGGAGTCAGGAGTCAGGGAGCGGGAATCAGGAATGATTCAGGGACAGGCCGTGCCGTTGGCTGGCGGGGTGATTGCTGACGAAACGCTGTGGTCGTGTACCACCTGCGGGGCGTGCGTTGATATTTGCCCGCTCGGGGTGAGCCCGATGGGGATGATTACCGACATGCGGCGGTTTCTGATCGGGGACGGGGCGCTGCGCGGCTCGCCGGCGACGGCGCTGCAGAAAACCGATCGCGTCGGCAATCCGTTCGGCCTGCCGCAGAAGGATCGGCTGGCGTGGGCCGCCGGGCTCGACGTTCCGCTGGTGAAAGACAACCCCGACTACGAGGTTCTCTACTGGGTCGGCTGCGCCGCGGCGTACGATCGGCGGGCTCAGAAGATTGCACGCAGCGTCGTGCGACTGCTGCAAGCGGCTGACGTCAACTTTGCCGTACTGGGACCGGAAGAGCGCTGCACCGGCGAATCGGCCCGCCGGATGGGAGATGAATTGCTCTTCCAGCAGTTGGCCGAACAGAACGTGGCGACGCTTGGCGCGCATCGCGCGAAGCGGATCGTCGCCCATTGCCCCCACTGCGTGAACAGTTTGCGGAATGATTACCCGCAGGCGGGCGGCGAGTACGAGGTGGTGCATCACAGCCAGCTGCTGAGCGAGTTGGTGGCCGACGGCAAGCTCCCTGCGATGCCCACGACAACCGCCGTCGGCGGATCGATCACCTATCACGATCCCTGTTACCTCGCGCGGGCGAACGACATTACAGACGAGCCGCGGGCCGTGCTGGCCGCTGTTCTAGGGCAGGGTGACAGTAATGGCGCTGAGGGCAGCGCGCTGCCGATTATCGAACTGCCGCGGAATCGCCGCGAGACTTCCTGCTGCGGCGGAGGAGGAGGGCGGATGTGGTTCGACGACGCGCCGAGTCAGCGCGTCGGTCGCGGGCGGGTGGAGGAGATCGTCGACTCCGGCGCGGAGACGGTCGCCGTGTCGTGTCCGTTTTGCTTGATCATGGTCGGCGACGGAGTTGCGGCGGAGATGCCGACGATGCAGGTGCGGGATATTGCGGAGTTGTTGGCGGAGGCGACGCTGGGGGCAGAGCGGAGTGGTGCGGGCGACGCATCGTTGTTGCCCCCCGTTTGAAGAACGGGGGGCTAAGCGTAACCGAACGCGCGGATGAAGGGTTCGAGCGTCTTCATGGCGGGGGCGAGCAGTTCCTCATAGTGCTGCCAGCGGCCGATCGCGCGGGTGTAAATTGGTTGAGCGACTGCTTCGTAGCTCGGGCTGGTCACCTGCTTGTTCTTCTCGCCGCTGAGCCGTTGGCGGTAGGCCAGCACTTGGTCGTCCCACGGCAGGCCGAGCGTTTCGAGCGCAAGGCGAGCTTGCCCCGCGGCGTCGGCCACCGTGTCCTCATAGCGGATTTCGCGCCACGGCGTTTCAATCAAGCCACGGAACTTAAGCCACGCGGACATGTCGAGGGCGTAGCGCTCGGCGGCGCGGGCCGGGTCGAGAAAGCGGACGCTCACCGCGTTAAGGGGCAGGTAGCGGAGATAGCAGCTCAGCACGACGTCGCGCGGGTCGCGCAGGGCGACGATCAATCGCGTCTCGGGAAAGAGCCGCAACACGAGCGGGATCGTCAGGTTGTAGGCGGGGTTCTTGTCGAGATGGAGCCGACCGGCGATCGGTGCGCCTAGGAAGTACTCCATCGCGGCGAAATAGCGGCGGCGTTCGGTTTCCAGCAGATCGGCGGGAAGTTCATCGAGGCCGCTGAGCAGGTTGCGATCGCTGCGGCGACTCGCGACCGACTGCAGCAGTTCACGGCCAATGAAGTCGCGTTCTTCGGAACTGACGAGATCGGGATGACTGTCGAGCAGTTGCTCCAACAGCGTCGTGCCGCTGCGGGGAAAGCCCGTTAGAAGCGCCGTGCGCGCACCGGCCGCAGGCGCCTCATCGCGCCAACGGCGGAAATCATCCGCAGCAATGCGGTCGATCAGACGCCGCATCTCGCCATGGATCTGTTCCGAAACCTCCCAATGCGACGCCTCGTGTCGTCGCTGGCCCTGCTTACACTGTTCGATCGCTTCGACGGCCCCGGCGTAGTCGCCTTGAGCGTCGCGCATCAGTGCGATCTCGCTCCAGGCGTCCCAAACGGTGGGCGAGTCGTTCGGAGTTCGCGCAATGAGGTCGCGAAAGATCGCTTCGGCCTGATCGGGACGCTTCAGCCGTCGCTGGATGCGGCCGCGAACCAACCAGACCAGCGGCAACGAATAGCCGGTGCGGACAGTACGTTCGATCAACTCTTCCGCTTCGTCGAGACGGTGGGCGCGCTCGCAGAGCAATGCGAGCTCCATCCACGTCGGCGGGCCCGCGCCGGGAAGCTTGGCGGCCTTTTCGTACGCGGCGAGCGATCGGTCAGGGAGCTTAAGCATCCCATACGTCTCGCCGATGTAGTGGTGGACTCCGGGGTGACGCGGCGCGCGGCGGACGAGCCGATCGAGCGTCTCGTCCATGCGGGCGAACTCGAACTTTTCGGCGTAGGCCCGCGCGGGGACGACGTACGACTGGACGTTGTGGGGATCGTCGCGGATCGTCGCGTTGAAGAGGGCGATCGCGTCGTGGCGGCGACCTTCTCGCCAAAAGCTCATCGCGGCCCGTAGCTGCGGAAGAGCGCGGTCAACCATCTCCGGCTGACTGGCGGCGTGTTGGTGGCGTGGGCGTTTGGCCATCAGAAACGCTTTCAGCCCCCGGCTTCGCCGGGGGGTTACACGACGCTAGACGTTGCGTGGGTGGAAGCCGACCCCCCGGCGGAGCCGGGGGTTGAAGTACCGGAGTTCACTCATAGCCGAACGCTTCGACGTACGGCTGCAGGATCTGCTGGCATGGTTCTAACTGCCGCTCGTAATTTCGCCAACGGCCGATCGAGCTGGCGTAGACCGGCTTGGTGACCGCTTCGTACGTCGGCGAGTGGACATGTTTTTGCTCGGCGCGGCTGCGGTAATCGAGCACGGCGGCGTCCCAAGGGAGATCGAGGAACTCAAGCACCCGACGGGCTTGGCCGGGCAGGTCGGCGACGGTTTCTTCGTAGCGGACTTCGAGCCACGGGTTCTTCATGATCTCGCGCAGCTTGAGCCAGGCTCGCATGGTGCGGGCATACTTCTCCGCCGTAGTTTCGAGGGTCAGATAGTGGACGCTCACGGCGTTCAGCGGCAAGCGTTGCATGAAGCAGCTCAGCACCACGTCGCGCGGATCGCGGAGAGCGAAGATGATGCGCATCTCGGGGAACGCCCGGGCGACGAGGGGCAGCAGCATCGTCAACTCAGGGTTCTTGTCGAGCAACAGTTGGTCGGGCAGCGGGCGGCGGAGGGCGCTTTCCATGCTCGACCAGTAGATGGAGCGAAGCGGATCGAGATTCGTCGTCGTCAGGCGGTCGAGCGTCGCGACGACCGATTCGCCCGGCTGGGCGAACTGGCCGAGCGGTTCGTAGACCATCTCCGACATCACCTGCAGTTCGTCGGCGCTGGTGACGGCGGGGTGGCTGTCGAGGACTTGCTCCAGCAGCGTCGTGCCGCTGCGAGGGTGGCTCGTCAGGAGCGCCACTCGGCCGGGCACCGGCTTGAGGTAGGTTTTCTGCTCGCCCCACCGCTCACCATGCTCCGCCGTTAGAGCCGCCACGGTGCGGCCGCCTACGGCGGCGATCGTGCCGGCGTCTTCCCGTTGCGGAGCGGCAGCGCGAGTGAGGATCGACTTGGCGCTGCAGAGGGCGTCGTAAGCTTCGTCGTAGCGCTGCTGCTTATCGCGCACGGCGGCCAGTTCGTACCAGCTGTCGGAGATCACGATGGGGGCAGCCCGGTTGGCGTCGATGATTGATCGCCAGGTTGCCTCTGCAGCCGCGACATCGCCGAGTCGGCGATCGATCATGGCGAGTAGCCAGCGGGCTCGCTCCAGTTGCGGGGCTGCGGCGAGGGATTGCTCCGCGCAGCGGCGTGCGTCGGGCAAATTGTGGAGTCGTTCGTGCATCCGCGCCAGTTCAAGCAGAATCTGCGGAAGTTCCGGAGATTCCGGGGCCAGCGTCAACGCACGATCGAAGCACGCGATCGCGCGATCAAATTGCTGGAGTTGCACATACGATCGACCGAGCATTTGCTGCAAATGAGCGTCGGCGGGATAGAGACGTTCGGCGAGCTCGATTAGCCGCTCGGCGTCGGCGGCTCGATAGCGCAGCGCGTACGCGCTGGCGACGTCGACCAACAACACGGGGTTGTGGGGATTGCGGGCGAGGGCCGATTCGTATAGGCGAATCGCTTCGTCGAAGCGGCGAGCGGCCCAGGCATGCTGGGCCTTGTCGATGCGTACGTCGGGCTGGTGGAGGAGCTTCGACGGCAGCGGGGATGAGCCTGCCGGCAGTTTTCCGCGCCCGGCGCCGACGCCCTGACTCGCATTCGTGTTCTTTCGCGGTGGCTGATTCGGTCGGCGGGCCATCTTGGTCCATTGTAAATCACACGGCGCCGAGCAGCTTTCTCGACATGCTAAAAAAACAGCGGCGACCGCCTGCCAAGTCGGCAGACGACCGCCGCGAGGGTCGCTCGTTCAGTGCCAAGCTTTGCGCTAACGCCACCGACGAATCGCCGCGAGGGCGACGCCACCGGCGCCAAGCAAGAGGGCTGTGGCAGGTTCGGGCACGGTCGGCAGCGCGGTCAGGGTGGCGTCGTCGAGAGCGTTGTCATCCGCCCCCCAGAAACCGACGCCAACCGGCTGGCCGATTACCGGCGATCCCGCTACAGCGTCGTAACTCAAACTGATCTGTTGCCAAGCCGCCTGACTTTGAGCGGCAGTCCACAAGGGATCGCGATTGACGAAGTCCCCCGTATCGGGAGCGTAGCGCTTGAACGTCAGCGCGTTCGCCTCACTGAAAGAAGTCGAGCCGTCGAAAATGTAGAGAAACACGCGGCTTGATCCGCTCGACCCTGCACCAATGGTGGCGTCAATGTCGCCTTGAGCCCAGATCGAGAATGTGTACGTCATGCCCGCTTCGAAGACGGCGCTCGTCTCCTGAGCGCTATACTGCGTGAAGCCATGCATCGCCTGATTGCCGGTCCGCGGGGCGGGGCGGCGGTGGGCGGCGCTCGACTCGCCATAGGCGGCGTTGTAGAGCCAATTGCTGTCCGCGTTGTCCTGCGTGTACCCCGACGGACTATCGAGGTCATCGACCCAAGCGCTCGTTGGACGGTATTCGTCGGCGTAGGCATAACCGACGGCAGGAACGATGTAATCTTCGAAGCTCGCGTCGGCCAACGGAATGTTGACGCCGTACGCGATGTTGGGAATCCAGAAGCCAGCGGCCAACAGCACAGCCGGCACGCTTTTGAACCAGTTGCCGATCTTCATTAGGCGATCTCCCGCGTAAGTCGGGGCAGCGTGGGCGCTTGTCTTCGAGCCAAATTCCTTGCCGTGCTGCCGATGAGGAACAGAGAAGCGAATCAAGTGGAGGGGAGCGGCAATCAGCCCAGCGGACCAATCGCGGACTCACCCTATGGTTTCTAATTTCGTTGGCGGACGGAAAGCGGGCGACGATTTTCCGCGCAGAAGATTTGTCGTTTTGGCGAGCCGGCGAGGAAGCCTATGGCGATCAGGGCCACGACGGCTCCGGCCGGCTCCGGCACGGCCAACATCGCGGCGAACGACCCGGCGCCGTTGACCCCGTCGAACATCGTCTTGAACGCGGCAAAGTCGGCGAAGTCGTTGCGGAAATCGCCGTTCAAATCGCCGAGGCGCCAGGCGTCGTCGGCACTAAGCCCGGTCAGGTCGGCGTGCTGATTTGCCCGCAGGATCGCCCAATCAGCGACGTTGATCAGTCCATTGGCGTCGAAATCGCCTGCCAGTGAGAGCGAATACGTGGCCAGCACGGCGCGGTGATCGGCGTTGTAGCCTGCGATGGAAATGTCAGTGTTCGGATTGCCGTCGACGGGGCCGATTGTGGCCGCAGCCGTCGCCGTCACGCCGCGGCCCCGGTGGTAGATTACGTCGATGCGGTCGTGAACTTCGTTGCTGGCAACGTTTGGG
This sequence comes from Pirellulales bacterium, assembly GCA_041740115.1. Taxonomy (GTDB): domain Bacteria; phylum Planctomycetota; class Planctomycetia; order Pirellulales; family Lacipirellulaceae; genus Lacipirellula. The sequence goes on along the minus strand of JBGSMO010000480.1, from coordinate 52,397 downwards.
TAAGGCTCGCCAGGAGTCCAGGTGTAGCCTGGTTTCGCGACTTCGTCGGGGTACACGGCTCGGAACGAGTCGGTCATGCCGGCGTCGACGATCCGTTTCGAAGTCGGATACTCGACCTTCAGATCGTACGGTCGCGACGTGGCGGCGGCAGCCTCGGCGGTCCAGTCGAGATGTGACGGCTCGTTGAAGTCGCCGGTGAAAAAGACCGTCGCTCCTGAGGAAAATGCGCTCGCCATGCTGCTGAGGTAGCTGGTCGTTCCGCCGCCGCGGGCATTGTTGGCGGCGGCGATTACCGCCGCCTCATTCATAGGCAGCTTATTATCGCGGAGATCGTATGGTTGATACGGATATGCGCTCAAGTGGGCGTTGAAGAGCCAGATGTTCTGCCCCGGCGAGAGTTCGATCTGCACGCCGAGATCGCCGCTCGCGGCGGCGGTAATCGGGTAGCGACTGATCACCTGGACGTCGCCGCCCGACTGCTGGTAGTAGTTGAAACCGAGCGCCGCGGCAATCGAAGCCCCGGCCGAGGTCTGCATCTCTTGCACGCCAATGACGTCGGCGCCGCTCGTTTGAATGATTTCCCGTAGCTTATTGACGCTAGCGGCGTTCCCCTCGTCGGCATGCCAAACGTTGAAGCTCAACACCTTCAACGAACTGACAGGAGCGCCTGCGCCGATAGCCGCCGGCGCGAAAAGAAAGCACAGGACGACGACTCGCATCCACCGCTGCATGGCTCTGTTCCACCGACCAGAAGGCAGCGACCAGCGTCGCCGCGAAAGACTTCCTCCAGTGTTCGCGAAGGCGCCGCAGCCCGCAATGCCGCGGTGCGCAACAGTTTTGGCCAAATCGGCGCCGCGTCGCCGAAGAGCCCCGTCCCCCCTTGCCAACGGCCCTGGTTACGGCATGTTATGGTGAATCGCCGAGGGATCCGGAGATTGTTCTGCCGAGCGAACGTATGTCGAAGAGCCGTCTTGTCGCCCTGTTGATCGATACCTCCACGTCGTGGGGAATTCGGCTCATCAAAGGAATCAACCAATTTGCCCACGAGTCGGGCGACTGGCTGATCCACGTCGAACCGCGCGGACGGTACGAGCGACTCCACCTGCCGACGGGCTGGAAGGGCGACGGCGTTATCGCGAGGATCAACCGCAAGTCGCTCGCCGACGAGATCACCGCCAGCGGCCTGCCGGCGGTGAACGTCTCGTGGTATCCCTACGCTGGCCCGAAAATTGCCCGCTGCACGGTCGACGAACGGCAGACCGGCAAGATGGCCGCCGAGTATTTCCTCTCGAACGGCTTCACCGAGTTCGCCTACTGCGGTCCGGTCGATCGACCCGGTTACGTCGACTTGGTGGCCGAAGCCTTCGAACAGGGCGTCGCTGCTGCGGGCCATCGAGCGCATCGTTACCAGGCGCCGACTGTCCAACAACAAGACGACGGCTGGGACGTGCAGTTGGCAAGCTTGGTGAAATGGCTCAAGGGCTTGCCGAAACCAATCGCGCTGCTGTGCTGGAGCGCCGCCCGCGGCCGGCAGGTGACGGAAGCGTGTCACTACGCGGGGCTGAAAGTGCCGGATGAAGTTTCGGTGCTAGGGGGAGAGTTCGACGAGTTGATGGCGAGCATTTCGTACCCGCCGCAATCGACGATCGATCAACCCTCCGAGCAAGTCGGCTACGCAGCCGCGGAGATGCTCGCCAGGATGATGGCCGGCGGCAAACCGCCGGCTCAGCCGCTCCTGTTTCCGCCGAGCCGGATCGACGTGCGGCATTCGACTGATACGCTCGCGATCGACGATCCGCTTGTGCGTGACGCGCTGAAGCTGATCCGCCAGCAGGCGCCTGCGGGGATTTACGTCTCGGACGTGGTGCGCAAACTCTCGGTGGCGCGGCGGACGCTGGAGCAGCGCTTCGTCAAACTGATCGGCCGAACCCCGGCGGCGGAAATTCGCCGCGTGCGGCTCGAAGAGGCAAAACGGCTGCTGATCGAAACCGACCGGTCGATCGCCGACGTCGCCCGGACCACGGGATTCGGGCAGCAAGATCTTTTCTCGCGGACGTTCCGGCGGAGCGTCGGGATGCCGCCGAGCGAGTTCCGCCGGCAGCACCATGGCGGCCTGTGGCTGCAGGAACGCGAAGGGCGGGAGTGACGGCGGGGCCTCCTTCTTGTCCATCAGAGCCACCGGCTTCGCCGGTGGACGATTCCACGCTGGCGCTCGACTTTCAGTGAGGCGCCCACCAGCAGAGCCGGCGGCACTTACGGGCCTGCGAACGCTGACGTTTCGCGACCCTTCTGCCATAGGTATCCCCGAGCGCCCCGCCAAAATGCCAAATGTTTTGCGCAGCGAAAATGTAGGCTCAGTAGCAGGCAGAAATTAACATGATTGGGGTATGGTAGGCGGGCAACAAACGGTAGTCGGCATGTTCAACAGACTTCCGGGGAGCCTCGCAATCCGTGCCTTTAATGCCCTTAGACTTTCGTCGACTTGGCCTTTTCTCCTGCCGGAAAAACCGCGCCGGCGACAGCTTGAAAGATGCTCGTCGGATGAAGCAGCATCGCTCAAACGTCGACTCCCGCCTCGATGAAGCGGCGCCGGCGTCACGACATCGGATTCTCCTGGGAGTCAATGTGATGCCCTGCGCGCCAAAGAACCGAAACGGATTCACGTTGGTCGAACTGCTGGTCGTGATTGCGATCATCGGCGTGCTCGTCGCCTTGCTGCTGCCAGCCGTTCAAGCGGCTCGGGAAGCAGCGCGGCGGTCACAGTGCCAGAACAACTTGAAGCAGCTCGGGTTGTCCTTTCAGATGGCTCATGATGCGACCGGATACTTTCCAGTCGGGGCTGCAAGCGGCGAAGGTTCCATGTGGTCGTACTACGTCTTGCCATACATCGAAGCGGCATCGGCCCAGGCGCGCATGAATGTCGGAGAGAACTCCGGCGGCAACTTTCAGTGGGCTAGCAGCGGGCCTTATTCGCGAGCACAAATCGAGGGAGACAAGAATTACGCGAACATCATTCTGTGCGAAACGCCGTTCCCGTTCTTCCGCTGTCCGACGGCGAACCTCCCCGAGAATCAATACAATTTATCGACTCATAGCTGGGTCGTCATGGCGCGCTCGCCGGCGTCGTATATTGGAAGCGCCACCGGCTTGGTAAACAGCCAAAACACGGCTGACGCATCCGGCGTCAAGATGGGGTCTCTTGACGGCGTGTTATTTTCCCTAAGCAAGATCGGCATCAAGGACGTGCTGGACGGAACGTCGAACACAATGCTCATTGGCGAAGCGCTTCACGATTCCGCCGCCGTCGAGAAGCGCGGAGCGACGGCGGAGTCGGCGCTTGGCAGCTACAAGGATCACTGGGCGCTTGGCTCGGACGACCTGGACGGGACTGGAGGCGCAAACGCTGCTCGTGATCCTTCCGAGGCGCTCGGCTCGACCGCCGTCCCGATTAACTACCAAAACCAGTTTCCTATCGGCGAAGGTTGCGCGGCGCCGGGCATCAGCGGCGCCGACTGCCAGATGATTCAACTCGCTTTCGGCAGTGCACATCCGGGAGGCGCCCAGGTCTTGCGTTGCGACGGGTCGGCGGAATTAATCAACGATGGAATCGACGCAATTGTATGGCGGGACATGGCGACAAGAGATAGTCAGGTTCCGACGCCCTAGGTTTTTCGCTTCATGTTGCGTGAGTCGTTTGTCCGGGACTTCTCCTGACTTTCACCTTTTCAACAATGCTAAAGCCACTCCGTACAACACATAATAAGAAGGATCGCCTTAGCCATGCGGCGCTTTGCGGACTTCTGACCTTGGCGATGGGTTGCGGCGGCGAACAACAAGTCTCCAATGCAAATCAACTGTTTATCGAAGCGAGCAAGCTAATTGGCGAAGGGCAGAAAGACGCCGCCCTCGAAAAACTCAATGCGTCAATTGCCGTCGAACCGTCACTGTGGTCTTACCGCGAACGGGCGAAACTGCTGACCGAACAAGGAAAAGACGAAGCTGCTCTCAAAGACTGCGACGCTGCATTGGCGCTTGTCCCCGACGACCCCGACATGCTGTGGCTGAAGGGTGAAATCGCCAAGCCTGCCGCCCAACGTTTCCAAGGAAAATTCAAGTCGCCGCCTAGCAGCAATCGTTGATTAGTTCGCAAAACAACTCCTATCTCAGCTCGACGCCGAGAAGGCCGAAGCCACCATTGGAGATTGATCCATGAAGGTCATCGACATCCGACGCAAGTTGATCGCGACGCTCGCCGCCGGGGGTATATTGAGCGCGGGCGGCGCCCAGGCGGCAAACTTGGATGTGAATCTGGTCGTCAACGGCGGGTTTGAATCCGTTGATTTCGGAACCCTTGGCGCATCAAGCGGACCGCTGCTCAACGATTGGGCCGGGCAAGGGTTCACGTACTCCCACGACGGCAGCGGCGGGGTGCCAAACTACGCCAACGGCACGCCCTTGGCAAACGGCGGCAGCTACTATTTCGCACCCGCCTCGACGGCCGAGGGGGGGACGCCGCACCATACGCTGGAAACGTCGATCAACCAATCTATCGACGTGGCCGCCGGACCTTCCGGCTCGCTCATCGCTACCGGCAACGCGAAGTTCAGTCTCAGCGCGTATTTCAACAGCTACCAGACGCAGGCAGACCACGGGATCGTTCAGGTGGACTTTCTGAATGGCGCGAACTCAGTTCTCGGCACAGGAACCGTCACTCCAGGGCCCGGCGCGCTAGCGGATTGGACGAAGGTTACGGTCACCGGAGCCATTCCGAGTGGCACCGCGACGGTCAAGGTTTCCGCCTGGGGGGCGCTTCTCGCAGGCGGCGGATCGGATGGATACATCGACAATATCGACTTCCAGGTCGCATCGCTGTTGGCGATCAGCGTCAATCGGTCGACGGGCGCCATCACGCTTTCGAATCAGACCGGCAGCGTAAAGAATATTTCGAGTTACACGATCACCTCGGAATCAGAGTCGTTGGCGCCGACAAGCTGGCTCTCCATTACCGACAACTATGACAGCGGCAACCCTGGGCCGAACCAAGTCGATCCGACGCACGCATGGAGCGAGAGTTCGGCGCCTACCGATTTCACCGAGCTGGCCGAAGCAGATCCTAGCAACGCAGGCGCGTCCTTAGCGAACGGTCGCTTGGTCAATCTCGGAGCGGCCTGGGTTCAGAATCCCACCGAAGATTTGACTTTCGAGTATGTCTCCGGGGGACAACTCTTCCAAGGAAGCGTCGAGTATGTCGGGGGTCCCGGCGGGCAGCCGCTCGTCGAAGGCGACCTCAACATCGACGGCGTCATCTCGTCCGCGGATTGGGCCATCGTGCGGGCCAATCAGCATGTCAGCTTAAGCGGCAAGTCGCTCGCGCAGGCCTACCGCCTGGGCGACTTTAACGGTGATTTAGCAAACAACCATGTCGACTTCGTCGAATTCAAAACGCTTTACGACGCCGCCAACGGCGTGGGCGCCTTTGCGGCGATGGTCGCTTCAGTGCCCGAACCGACGGGTCTAGCCATGGCCGGAGCCGCGGCGGCGCTGCTGGCTGGATGGGGGCGTCGCTCTAATTCTACGACCACTCGTCGTTAGAAGTCTGCTACTCCTCCACTCGAACTAACTAACGCATCCACCGATCACTGAACGAGACGCGGAGCCATCTATGAAGATCAACAACTGGCGCAGCAAACTCGCGGTCACTCTTGCCGCCGGCGGCCTGCTGACGCCCGCCGCGGCACGGGCGGCCAACTTGAACACGAACCTAGTGGCGAATCCTGGGTTCGAGTTGGTCGACTTTGGCACGGTGGGCGACTATGGTGCGCCGACTATCCTCAATTGGCTGGGGGGACCTGGCTTCGCCTATTCGCACGACGGCACGGGCGGCATTCCCGACTATGCCGACGGCGATGACCCGCCAGGAGCGGGGAGTTGGTACTTCACGGCGAATAACAATCCGGGATCGGCGACAGGCGACTTCCGCGAGCCCGGTCTCTTCTACCAAGATATCGACGTTTCGACCGGTGCGACTGCAGCCGCCATAGCGGCGGGGAAGGGGCGCGCTAACTTGTCGGCTTGGATGAGCAGCTATCTCAATGACAACGACTTCGGCAGGTTGAGGGTCGATTACTTGGATGCCGGAGGCGTCTCTCAAGGGTTCGCGGAAATTATCGATGGCGATCCAGGCACAGAAAATGTGTGGTCGCAATCGACCGGATTTGGCGCCATCTCAGTCGGTACGGCCACGTTGCGGGTTTCTCTCTTTGGCGGAGTCGTGAACGGCGGAACAGACGGCTACATCGACCTTGTTGACGTCCAGGTAAGCCAAACGGCAAATCCGCAGTTTCTGTCGCTTGAAGTAAACACGGTGACGGGGCAGGTGCAGTTCAAGAATCAGACGGGGGCAGCCGTTCAAGTTGATTATTACGAAATCAAGAGCGTCGGCGGTTCGCTGAAGCCGGCCACTTGGACTAGCCTACAAGATCAGAACCTAGCGGGCTTCCCCGCTGGAAACGGATCGGGCAATGGCTGGGAAGAAGGAGGCGGAATCGCGGCCGGCGTTCTCAGCGAATCATATCTCACCGGCAGCAGCAGCGTCGGCGCCGCGGCCACAGTAAATCTGGGGGCTGCCTTCAACACCGCGGGCGCACAGGATCTCGTGTTCCGCTATGCCGTCGTGCCGCCCGCAGTGCTGACGGCTGATTTCGACAGCGACGGCGACGCCGATGGCGCCGACTTCCTCGCTTGGCAGCGCGGCAACGGCTTGGCCACTGGTGCGACCAAAGAGCAAGGCGACGCTAACGGCGATGGCGCCGTCAACGCCGATGACCTGACGCTTTGGAAGTCGCAGTTCGGCGGGGGCGGATTCGCCGGGCCCGGCGTTCTGGTGCGGGGAGCCGTGACTTATGTCGGCGCCGCGGTTGCAGCGGTGCCGGAGCCGGCGTCGATCGTTTACGTCGGTTGCGCCCTGGTCGGAGCCATCGCCCTCCGCCGTCGGGCCTAATCCTTCAAGTCGTACTGCAACGCCTCTGAAAGACCTTCTTCTTCGTGAGCCGTTAACAGTTGACGGAGCCTCCGAACAGGGACTATACTCTACTGAAAGCGCTGTCATTTCTACTCGACAGTCGCCCAGGCTCAGGAGCATGGCCCGTGTCCGTTTCGATCCAAGACGTCGCCGATCGCGCGAACGTGTCGATCAGCACCGTTTCGCGCGTGTTGAATCGGCGGAATATCGTCAACGAGGAGACGCGGAAGCGCGTTGAGTCGGCGATCAGCGACTTGGGGTACAGCCCCAACGTCTTCGCCCGCGGCTTGATGCTGCGGAAGAGCCACATCCTGGGGCTCGTACTCCCCGATCTTCACGGCGAGTTTTATTCCGAGGTGATCCGGGGCGCCAATCTGCGGGCCCGCGAGCTTGGTTACAACCTCATGATCTCCTCCGTCGTCGCGAAGGATGACGGCAGCGAATTGATGGCGGCCGTCGGCGATCACGGACTAGTCGACGGGTTGGCGGTGATGATCTCGGAAGTGAATGCGCGGACTCGCGCGACGCTGGAGAAGATCAAGATTCCGCTGGTCGTTCTCGACGGCGACGTCGAAGGGGTGAAGCACGACAGCGTCGTCATCGACCAACGGACAGGCGTCGTTGCCTTGCTGCGGCATCTCATTGAGGACTGTCAGGCGCGGCGGATCGTCGTCGTCGGCGGTCTGGAAACGAACATCGACACGATCGAACGTCTCGAGGCGTACCGCGAAGTGACCGACGAAGCGGGGATCGAGGTCGCGGCGGGCGACGTTTACCATCTCGACTACGAGTACGACACGGCGTTTGACCTGGGCGTGAAGAAAGTTCGCGAATGGGCCCGGCGGCGGGCGTTTGTGTTCGCTGCGAACGACGAGATGGCGGCGGGGATTGTCGACGCCGCGCTGGCCGCGGGATTGTCGACGCCTGACGACTTGCCGGTGGTCGGCTTCGACGACACGCGCGTCGCCACGATGACGCGACCGCGGCTCACGACGGTTCGCGTGCCGATGTCGAGCATGGGGGCGGCAGCGATTGATCTGCTCTGCCAGCGGGTCGAAAACCCGAAGCGCCCGGCGGTAAAGTTGAGCCTGGAGACGGAACTCGTCGTGCGAGAGTCGTGCGGCGCGGCGGCGGTGGCGAAGAGCTGAAGAATAGAACCGCCGATCAACGCAAATAGACGCAGATACAAAGCAATTTGCGTTCATCAGCTGTTCCTAAACCATATCACTCTTTTCTGAACTGCATTCCCCTTGGCGTCCTTGGCGTCCTTGGCGGTTGCCTTTTCTTAGCCTTGGGAATGACGTTGATCCGCCTCACCGAGAATCACCGTCAGCGGTGTGCAACCGCCATTTGGTCGCTTGCAGCGGTCGTGATGGCCATCGCATCCGTGAGCGGCTGCGGCGAAGCGCAAGAGACGAAGACAGTCGTCAACTTTTGGGCGATGGGCGCCGAAGGAGAGCGCGCGCTGCCGCTGATCGAAGAGTTCGAAGCGGCCCACCCTGAGATCGTCGTCCGTGTGCAGCAAGTGCCGTGGAACGCCGCTCACGAAAAACTGCTTACCGCGTTCGCCGGCAATTCGCTGCCCGACGTTTGCCAACTCGGCAACACCTGGATCGCGGAGTTCGACGCCCTGGGGGCGCTCACCGACCTTACCGACCGCGTCGCTGCGAGCGAGCAGGCAGGCAAGATCGAGCCGGACGATTTCTTCCCAGGCGTCTGGCAGGGAAACGTCATTGGCAAGAGAGTCTGCGGATTGCCCTGGTATGTCGACGCGCGGCTGCTGTTCGTGCGGACCGACATTCTCGCCCAGGCCGGTCATGCCGAGTTACCGCGCACCTGGGACGATTGGCTGGAAGCGATGCGCGACGTGCAAGCGATCCAACCCGCCGGCAGCTACGCGATGCTCGCCCCGACGAACGAGTTCGAAACGCCGGTGATTCTGGGCATGCAGGCGGGCGCCGACATGCTGCGAGAGGACGGCCGTTACGGCGATTTCAGCAGCGAGGCGTTCCGGCGGGCTTTCGAGTTTTACGTCGGCATCTTCCGCGAGGGACTGGCGCCGAAAGACTCGAACTCGATGATCTCGAACGTCGTCCAGGAATTCGAACGTGGCACATTCGCGTTCTATGTTACGGGGCCATGGAACGTGCAAGGATTTCGCGATCGGCTGCCGCCGAGTTTAGAAGGGAAATGGACGACCTGCCCGTGGCCGAGCCCCGACGATTCTTGGCCGGGAGTGGCCATTGCCGGCGGTTCGAGCCTGGTGATGTTCGAGAATGCAAGCGACGAACGGCGCCAGGACGCAGCGTGGCAACTGCTGGAGTTTCTCGCTCAGCCGCGGCAGCAGGTTCGCTTCACGGAATGCACCGGCAACCTGCCGCCGGGAGCGAAAGCCTGGGAAACTTCGGGAATGCGGAGCGATCCGCTGTTCGCGGGATTCTACAAGCAGTTGCAAAACGTGCGGCCCGTTCCGCCGGCGCCGGAGTGGGAGCACATTGTCACCGGCGAGTTGGTGAAGCGGGCCGATGCGGCGATCAACGGGCGGCAGACAGTCGACGAAGCGCTGGCGGAACTCGATCAGCGCGTCGACGAGATCCTGGAAAAGCGGCGGTGGATTCTTGATCGCCAAGCGCGCGTGCAGCAGTAACTCCGCATGACAACCATTGCGCAATCATCGTCGACGTCGGGGGCCGTTACACCCAACCAGCCCGCGTCAGTAGGCACTCGGCGTTACGAAGGCCCACCTTCCGGCTGGTGGTTCGCCGGCCCCGCGGTCGCCATCATTGCGGTCTTCTTCCTGGCGCCGATCGCGGCGTCGATTCTGTTGAGCCTTACCGACTTCGACATCTACGCGCTCGCCGACTGGCAGAACCTGCGCTTCGTCGGGCTACAGAATTACATCCAGCTGCTCCATAGCGAGCGGTTCTGGATTGCCCTACACAACACCCTGTACTTCGTCGCAATCGGCGGCCCCCTCTCCGTCGCGGCGTCGCTCGGCGCCGCCCTGCTGCTCGATTCGAAGTTGACCCGCCTAAAAGTCGTCTGGCGGACGGTCTTTTTCGCCCCCGTGGTGACGACGCTCGTCGCCGTGGCGATCGTATGGCGATACCTGTATCACACGAAGTACGGCCTCTTTAATCTCGCGCTCACCAAGCTCGGCTTCGAGCCGATCGACTGGCTCGGCGATCCGCAGTGGGCCATGCCGGCGGTCATCTTCTTGGCCGTCTGGAAAAACTTTGGCTACAACATGATCATCTTCATGGCGGGCTTGCAGAGCATCCCGTCTGAACTCTACGAAGCGGCCGAAGTCGATGGCGCCGGTCCGGCACGGCGCTTCTGGCATGTGACGCTGCCGATGCTCGGCCCGACGTTTCTGTTCGTCGGCGTCACGACGATGATCGGTTTCTTTCAGCTCTTCGCCGAGCCCTACGTCATGACGCAGGGGGGGCCGGGCGAAAGCACCTACAGCCTCGTGATGCTGATGTACGAGCAAGGTTTCCGCTGGTGGCGACTCGGGTTCGCCTCGGCCGTGGCGATGACGATCTTCGCGCTGACCCTCGCGGCGACGCTGCTGCAGGTCTGGCTCCAACGACGAGCGGGGGCCTGATGCGCTACTTCAAACTGTTCATCACGAACGCCGCCGTCGCCCTCCTTGGGCTGCTGGTCGTGGCGCCTCTCCTCTGGATGGTCGCGGCGGCGTTCATGCCGCGCGGCACGGCCCAAACCTATCCCCCTCCGCTGTGGCCCGCGGAACCGACGCTCGACAACTTTCGCGAGTTGTTCAGCCGACTCCACCTCGGGCGTTACTTGCTCAACAGTCTCGCGATTTCGCTCTCGATCACCGGGTTCGGCCTGTTGCTGAACGCGATGGCAGGATATGCCTTTGCGAAGCTCCGTTTCACCGGGCGCGAGCAAGTCTTCCACACGTTGCTGGCGGCCCTGGTCATGCCGCTGCAAGTCGGCATGCTGCCGCTGTTCCTCATGCTCAAGCAGATGGGGCTGATCAATACCTATTGGGCGGTGATCATCCCCTCAATGGCTACGATTTACGGCATTTTCATGGTGCGACAGTACGCACTAGCGATCCCCGACAGCTTGCTCAACGCCGCCCGGCTCGACGGGGCGAGCGAATGGCGGTTGTTCTTCACGATCGTGCTGCCGCTGCTGCGCCCGGTGCTCGCCACCCTGGGGATTTTCACGTTTCTTTCGGCCTGGAACGACTTTATGTGGCCGCTCATCGTCCTCACTGGGAGCGAGAATTACACGCTGCCGGTGGCACTGGCGATCCTTTCGACCGAGCATGTCCAGGACGCTGAGTTGATGATGGCGGGGTCGCTGATCACCATTTTGCCGGTGCTGGGCCTGTTCATTCTGCTACAACGGCAGCTCATTGGTGGTATCATGGTGGGCGGGGTGAAAGGTTAATGCTTTGACACTTAAAATTGTGCTGTGACAAAGCATTCATTTTACTCCCCCTTGTCTTGGATCGACTTCTCTAGGATTGCAGGTTCAGCGGATGGAAGGCGTCACGACCACTCAATCGTCCCACCCTGTGCGTCATGTGACGCGTGAGGACCAACTCGAAGCCGCACCGCAGCGTTTGCTTGGGCAGCGGCTCGCGTGCAGCCTCTCGCCCCAAGGGACGGGACGCCTGGAGTTCGACGGACTCGCCGTGACGCGTTGGAACGACGATCCCACCGTCGACCGCGACGGTTCGTTCCTCTACCTCCGCGATCTCGAAGATGGTTCCTTCTGGTCGGCGACGCTTCAGCCGACCGGCGTCGCCGCGGAGCGATACGAGTTCGAAGCCCAACCAGGTCGCGTCAGCTTCCGCCGCGCGGATCGCGGCATCCAAACGGAACTCGACGTCTGCATTTGTCCCGAGAACGACGTCGAGTACCGTCGCTGTCGGTTGACCAACCTCTCGTCGCGCCCGCGCACGATCGAGTTGACTTCTTATCTCGAATGGGTGCTGCAAGACGCCGCGGCCGACGCTTCGCACCTGGCGTTCTCGAAGCTGTTCGTCCAAACCGAGTTCTTGCCCGACTGCCAAGCGATCATCGCGCGCCGCCGACGCCGTGATCCTCACCAAACGATCCTCAACGGCGCTCATTGGATCGCGAGCATCGAGGGCAGAACCTCGTCGACAGCATCGTTTGAGACGAATCGCATGGCCTTTATCGGCCGCGGCGGTGCGCTGACCGCTCCCGATGCATTGACCGCCGCCGCAACGGCGTGCCTCATTGGCCAGCAAGGACCGGTACTCGACCCGATTGCGTCGCTGCGGACAATCTTTTTGTTGGCCCCTAATGAAAGCGCTTCCATCGTCTATGGGACGACGGCCCGGCGAGATGATGAAGTCTTAGGGATGCGACTCAACGCGTTGAGCACCGAAGAAGTCGATATCGCCTTCTTGCGAGCCGAGGAATTCGCCCGGCGCGAAGCGATGTACGCCCACGCTCAGCCGACGGCAGGGCGCCCGAGTTCCCTCGCTGCGGTCGAACAGAACGGCGAATCTCTGCGGCTTGACCGCGCGCATCGACGGCAGTCGTCGCCAGCGCGAGACGAATATCGCCCGCTGGTTTCGCTGATCGCGCCAGCCGCGAGTAGCGAAATCGCGGAAGCGGCGGAACCGCTGCAATTCGACAACGGCATCGGCGGCTTTCCCCCCCCCGGCGATGAGTACGTCATCCGCTTGCGTCGTGACGCCGACGGGCGGTTGGTCTTGCCGCCGCTGCCATGGTCGCACGTCGTCGCCAATCCGCAGGCCGGGTTCATCGCCACCGAAACCGGCGCTGGCTGCACTTGGACCGTTAACAGCCGAGAAAATCGGCTTACGCACTGGAGCAACGACCCCGTCAGCGATCCTCATAGCGAAGCGTTTTATCTGCGCGAGGCTGCCCCACAAGCTTACTGGTCGCCGACCGCCGGCCCGGCAGATTCGGGCGCCGCGCAACAAGTTCGCTACGGCTTCGGCTATGTCGAATACTCGCAACGGTGCGCCGACCTCGATCAACGGCTGCTGCAATTCGTCCCGGCCGAGGATCAAGTGAAGATCTCGCGGCTGCGTTTGCACAACCATGCCGACGAAGCGCGGGAGTTCGATTTCTTTGCGTACGCTCACTTGGCTTTGGGCAACGGATCACGATCGCATCGCAACTCGATTCGCACCTGGTGCGACGACGCCACTGGGGCGCTCTTCGCCGTCAACTCGCAACGCTTGCTGGCCGGTCGCGTGGCGTTTACCGCGCTGGTTTGTCCTACGATGCGCGGCGAGGCTGCATACACCTGCGACCGCGCTGAATTCATTGGCCGAGGGGACGATCTCTCGGCGCCCCGCGCTCTCCGGACCGACGAGGAACTTTCCGGTCGCACCGGCGCCGGGTTCGACCCCTGTCTGGCGTTGCAGCGGACGCTGCCCATCGCGGCTAACGGCGACGCTGAATGTTGGGTATTGCTCGGCGAGGCCGACAGCGAGGCCGAGGCGCGCTGGCTCATCGCCAAGTACTCGACGACGACCAGTCTCGACGCCGCGTTCGCCGAGGTGACGAACAACTGGCGTCGTACGCTCTCCGCCGTGCAGATCGAAACGCCTTCGCCCGCGATCAACGTGATGGTCAACGGCTGGCTCCCCTACCAGAACATGAGTTGCCGGCTCTGGGGACGCTCCGCCTACTACCAATCGGGGGGCGCGTACGGCTTCCGCGATCAACTCCAAGACGCTGCGGCGCTGATTTATCACGACCCGACGATCACGCGCGCGCAAATCCTTCGCCACGCGGCGAGTCAGTTCGTCGAGGGCGACGTCCTCCACTGGTGGCATCCTCCCGACAACCGCGGCATGCGAACGCGCTTTGCTGACGACCTCCTGTGGCTTCCGCTGCTCGCCAGCGAGTATGTCGCCGCCACTGGCGATGAGGCCTTATGGGAAGAGAGCGTGCCGTTCGTCGAAGGCCCCGCGCTCGACGCCGGCGAGGCGGAACGGTATCTCGTCCCGCAGCAGTCGTACGCTGCGGCCAACGTTTACGAACATTGCTGCATCGCGATCGACCGTTCGCTGAACGTCGGCGCCCACAGCTTGCCGCTGATGGGCTGCGGCGACTGGAACGACGGGATGAGCCGCATTGGCCAAGGGGGTTGCGGCGAAAGCGTTTGGATGGGGTTCTTTCTCTGCGAAGTGCTGCGGCGGATGACGCCCGTTTGCGAATCGCGCGGCGATCAGGCGCGCGTCCAGCGATATCGCGAACACGCGCAAAAGTTGCGGCAAGCGCTCAACAGTGAAGGCTGGGACGGCGAATGGTTCCGCCGCGCGTTCTTCGACGACGGCGAGCCGGTCGGCTCCGCCGCCTCGAAAGAATGCCAGATCGATGCGCTGGTCCAAGCGTGGGCCGTCCTCTCCCGCGCCGGCGACAAAGATAAGGCCATGCACGGCGTCGACGCCGTGGAACGCCGCTTGGTCGACGACCGCGCCGGGTTAATCCGCTTGCTCGATCCGCCGTTCGACAAGCTTGATCACGACCCTGGGTATATCATGGGGTATGTCCCCGGCGTCCGCGAAAACGGCGGCCAGTATACCCACGGCGTCCTCTGGTTCATCCGCGCGATGGCAGAACTCGGTCGCGGCAGCCGGGCCGTCGAACTGCTGGAGATGCTGAACCCGATCAATCACGCCCGCACGCCGAGCGAAGTCAGCGTCTATCAGGCCGAACCGTACGTCGTCGCCGCTGACGTCTATAGCCAGCCGCCGCATGTCGGCAGGGCAGGGTGGACGTGGTACACCGGCAGCGCCGGTTGGATGTGGCGCGTCGCCGTGGAGTCGGTGCTTGGTCTCCAGGTGGTCGGCGGCCGCGAGTTGCGATTGAATCCTTGCATCTCCGCTGAGTGGCCGTCGTGCGGTTTTAGTTATCGCCTGGCGGATGGCGCGACGACGTATCGCGTCGAGATCGTTAATCCAGACGGCAAGGAACGCGGCGTCGCCGCGGCGACCGTCGATGGCGTCGCAACGGCCGTCGAGAATGGAGTCGCCGTCGTGCCGCTCTTCGATGACGGCGGCGAACATCGGATCGTGGTGACGCTATGAACCGCGATTCCGGTAAGGGTGGCGGCGTCCGCACCGCGCTCGCGACGATTTTTTTGTCGACGTGTTCACTTGTCGCTTGGCCTACGCGTGTCGCTGCAAGCGATCTCTCGATAGTAAAACTGTTCGACGGCGAGCGGACCGGCGCTCTAGGTACGTCGCAGTTCCTGAACAACTGGGGGGGGCCCTTCTCCGTAGGCAGCGTCGCTTCGATCCAGCGCGACGCGACCGTAGCGCACACCGGCGCCGCGTCGGTCCGCGTCAACCTCGGCACGATCGCCGCGGGCGGCAGCGGCTTCTTCCAGACTTTTTCCAGCGAACCATCGCCGCAAAGTTATCGCCAGACCCGCGATCTCTCGCGCTACGAGCGTTTCGAGACGTACGTCCGCAACGATACTGGCGCGCCGCTCAACTTGAAGTATGAGTTGAAGGATTACCGCGACTCCCTCGCCCATCAGGCCTATCGCACGTTCACCGTTCCCGCGGGGGCGGGTTGGACGAAGCTCTCGGCGACGCTCGATCTCAACTCGCCGGGATGGACCGTCGTCGGCACGCCCGATCTGGCGCGAACCTACGCTTCGAGCTTCATCGTCTCGCCGCAAGCGGGGAGCGTCTCTGGTTCGATTTACCTTGATGACTTCAGCTTGCGCGAAGCCCGGCCCGAACTCGATCCGCAAACGGCGCCGATCGCTAGCGTCGTCGAGCGTCTCGCCGAGCGGCAATTCAGCGGCTTGTGGACGGCGCGCCATCG
Organism: Pirellulales bacterium; assembly: GCA_041740115.1. Taxonomy (GTDB): domain Bacteria; phylum Planctomycetota; class Planctomycetia; order Pirellulales; family Lacipirellulaceae; genus Lacipirellula. Next base: position 36,548 of record JBGSMO010000480.1, on the reverse strand, counting down.
GACCACGGGCCTGATCTACAACTCCTCCGACGACGCCAACCTCGCAGCGATGAACACCACGGGCGGCGTCCTCTGGATGCTGCCCGCCGCGGTGCGACAAGGCTGGGTCAATCAGGCCGACGCCGACGTCTTCGCAGGGCAGGTCGTCGCCAGTCTCAACACGAATCTAAACCAAACGAATTTAAACCAATTGCACTACCTCCCGACGCGCTTTATCAATCCGTCGAGTGCCCTACTTCCCGGCGGATCAAACGAAGAGTCGAGCATCGACGCCTCGTTCATCGCCTTGGGGCTCCACAACTACAAGTCCCAAGCAGCAACCCCAGCCCCGCTGGCCTCCTCCATCGATGCGGTCGTCAATCGCTTTAAGTTCGACGCCTTCGCGGATCCGGCCGGCTTTCGACTAGCCTATTTTCCAGGTTCGGGATTCACTGCCGGCACTTACGATGGCTACACGAACGAAGGCAAAGTCGTCTCGCTCGCGGCGGAGCTTTCGACCGATCACCAAGTCCCCCTCGAAAGCCTCTGGAACAGCGACGTGAATCGCGTCCGCGCGTTTCTGACGAATCCCGACGACGCCCACTTGGTTCACAGCCTGTCACAATTTCGCGCGCCGTTCGAGCAAGCCCTGCTCAACCTGTTCGTCGACACCTCCGACCGCGGCGTGGACAACTATCCAAATCGCAGTCTCGCGACGAACCCGTGGCAGAACTTCGTTCGCTATGAGCGCGAAACGGCGGCGAAGCTCGAGGCGCTCGGCCGCGCCGGACTCTTCCAAGCCGACGCTGGCTTTGGCGGCTCCAGCGGTTACGAGCAATACAGCCTCTACAACAACTTCGGGCAAGACGATCTCTTCATGCCGTGGAGCGTCGCCCTCGCGTTATTGGCTGGCGCGGATGGAGCGGAAGAAGCGCTCCGGATGATGGCCGGCAATGATCTGCTCAGCGGGCCGTTGGGCCTGGCCGACTCCGCCCGTTGGGCGACCGGCGCCGCGGGCCCGACAAATGTTCCGGCCCTACAAGACAACTGGAACGTCGTCCTCTCGACAATGGCCCTGCTCGAATATCTCGAAGGCGACGCACGCGCCAGCCGACGCTTCGCCGATTTGTCAGCGGTCGACGCAGCGCTGGATGAAGTCTTCGTCGACGGTGACCTCAACGGCAATGGCGTGGCGAACGGGGCTGATCTCGCCATTTGGCGGACCGGTTTCGGCGATGCGGCAGGAGCGACGTCCGCAGGCGGCGACGCCGACGGCGACGGAGACGTCGACGGAGCGGACTTCTTGCGGTGGCAGCGAGGATTTAAGTCTCTTATCGCGAGCCAAGGTGCGCCGGTGCCGGAATCTGCGACCCGGACGCAATTTGTCATCCTTGCGATCCTCACGTTCATCTCTCGGCGACCAACCCTGTCTCGTCGACAAACGAAACATGCGAAATCGCGAGACCACGGGAAAAAAGGCCTGAAAGCGCTTGCATACAATAGGCTTCACAGCTACAATCCCTAAAAGCGGCAAGACTTTTCATATGAATCTAAGGGATGGCGACTTCGCTTTTCGTCGCCTGAATCCGGTCGACCTGGAAGCGTCGGCGCGATCGCGTCGCGGTGCCCATGCAGGGTAAAAGGCATAGATAGCAGCCTTTGCGTGTTTCGGAGATACAGGACGATGAAGAAGCTAACGCGGCGGCGAGAACGCGGTTTCACTCTCGTTGAACTCCTCGTCGTGATTGCCATAATCGGCGTCTTGGTCGCCCTGCTGCTTCCCGCGGTTCAAGCCGCGCGTGAAGCGGCACGTCGGACGCAGTGTAAGAACAATCTCAAGCAGATGGGACTCGCCTGTCAGAATTTCCACGATACTTACAAGTTTTTTCCGTTGGGCGGGACTTCGCCCTATGCCGAGCTAAGTTTTACCCGCGGCAAGGCCGATGGTCCGCGTGAGCAGTTTCTCAGTTGGCCATATCAGTTACTCCCCTTCATCGAAGACGGCAATGCACAGCGCAATGCCAGCAGCGCAGGTAGCGCAGGGAATGCAGCGGCAGGCACGGCTGCGCTCGGAACCCATCCGGTTCCGCTCTACAACTGCCCTTCGCGACGCGGCCCGACGAAAGGCGCTAGCAACTACTACCTCATCGACTACGGCGGCGCCATCGGCGGAATTCCGCGATCGGAGGATCAGGCAAAGTACGCGAGCTATATGGCCGAGTTCAACGCTTACCGATCTGATCCAACGAAAACCGTTTCGCCGACCGCCAAGAATGATTTATTCTGGGGTTGCGAGGGATGTTTTTCCCAGTTGCCGTCGGAGAGCGATCCGGCCATTTTCCGCGGAATCATCCAGCGCAGCGATAGTCAGGGCGAGGGCTACCACGTCGGCTGGGGCTTAACCGTCTCCTTCCGTCAAATCTCCGACGGAGCGAGCAATACGATGATCATCGGCGAGAAACGTCTCGTCCCGAGCAAGTACGAGTCAGGCTCGTGGCACGACGATCGCGGCTGGACCGACGGTTGGGACCCCGACACGATGCGTTCCACCATGTTCCCCGTATTGGCCGACGCTGAGGAGCAGGACAACGCGCCAAACGAAGCAAGCGTATTGCCATACAGTTTTGGATCGGCGCATAGCGCAGGCATCAACTCGGTTTTCGCCGATGGTTCGGTCAAGACCATCAATTACGATATTGACCCCGACACGTTCATCTATCTCGGCAACAAGGACGACGGCCAGGTGGTCAGCCTTTCGGATTTGTGAACGGCGGGCGACGTTCCGTTTCGATTAGCTCAGCACGCGATGCAGCATCATCCAAGATTGACGCCCTGAGGCGGGAAGTATTCAGAGAGGGAAAGTTCAACATGTTCACGCAGCGCGGTATGATTTTTCTCGGACTCACGGCATGCTTGTTGCCCGCGGCCTCGGCGAAGGCGCAGCTCGTCAACGACGTCAATGGATTGCTCGTCAAACCCAACGTCGTCCGCGCTGATCCTGGCAACACCCTGACGATTGACGCGACCGGGTTCCCAAACATGGTGACCCTTCACGAGGATCCTTTTTCGAATAACGGCAACCCCACGCAGTTCAATCGCCATGATTTGATGTTCTCCGCGAACGGCGGCGCCAGCGCAAGAAAGTTCCAAAACCAAGAGGCCTTCGACGTCAGCGTCGACGTCACGCTCAGCGCTGGCTTTGATGCGCCGCGAAAAGAGGCTGGGCTGCGGGTCAACTTCTTCGGTTTCGACGGTCAGTTCATCATTAACACCGACGCCGACGAGATTGTCGCTTTCGGCGGTACGCTGCCGTTCTACAGCTTCACCGCTCCCGTCTCGGCCGACCCGCCAGGCGGCGGACTACCAGGGTACGTCACCGGCGAAACGATCAATTTGCGTATGATTTACACGCCCCCTGTGCTCGACGACGCCATGCCGCCCGCAGTCATCGAAAAGGGCACGATTCAATACGTCATAGACCGCGGCGCCGGCCCCGTCAGCAGTCCAGTCATCGAGTTCACGGGCACCGAGAGCGGTATCATCAACAACAGCGAAGTTGGCGTTTATGTCCAAGCGACGGGCGTCTTTCCTGTTCAACCTGATTTCGTCGACGCCACCTTCGCTAACTTCGATTTCGACGGCCCCGACGCGGTGGATAACGCCGATTTCAACGGCGATGCCATAATCGACGGCGCCGACTTCCTAATCTGGCAACGCGGCCTCGGAACTCTCAACGCCCTGCTGGCCGACGGTGACGCGAACGACGATAGCGAAGTCGATTCATTGGATCTTGGAATCTGGGAAATGCAATTTGGCGCGCCCGCGACGGCCGTTGTCGTCCCCGTGCCGGAGCCGGCGTCCCTAGCGCTCGTCGCCGGCTGCACAGCGGCGCTCGCCGCGGCGTTTCGTCGAAGAACGAACATGGAAACGACATGAGAGCAGGGCGACTGCACTTGTCGCCCATACTTACGGAGTTTTTGTCCGATTACGGACTTTTGTCCTTGGCCAAGCTTTGCGAGTCTTTTTACAGGTCATGGCGTCGCTGTTCCGGGATGCATTGGCATCGGGCGGCGCCGCTCGCCAGGCAGCTTTGATTTACTTCAACGAAGTAACGGGAGGTCAGTATCATGAGAAGACTGTTTACGTGGTGTGCGGCGGCGCTATTGCTGCCCGCGGCGGGCGCTTTAGCGCAAAGTCCAGCGATCAACGGCATGGTGGCCGCTCCGCGAGTGTTCAACGATCGTCCAGGCTCGACGCTGTCGATCACGCACGACAATAACGCAAACGGCGGAATGGTTTCCATCAGCGAGTCAGCGTTCGGACCTGGCGGTTTCACCAACCGTCACGACGTCCTCCTCTCCGCCGACGGCGGCGATCCGGCGACTGGAACCGCCGCGACATTCAATATCGACGCTTCCTGGACCTTGAGCGCCACCGTTAATCTTTCCGCCGGCGCTTACCCGCCCCACAAGGAAGCGGGCCTCCGCGTCAACAGTCCCGTTACCGGGGACGGCCTCTTCATTATCAAGACCAACGGTGAAATCGTCGCCTTCGGCGGAGGAGCGCCCTTCTACATCGCTCCTGATACCTACGTTCCTGGCACGTCGATCGACATGACGTTGAAAGTCACCAGCGGCGGCGATGGCGTCGGCGGCAGTCCCAACTTCGTCGAGTATATTTACGACATCGGCGCCGGGCCCGTCAGCAGCGGCCCGCTCGTGTGGTCGAACATCGAGTTCGGACCGCTGAATTACAACCTGGGCATGTACGCTCAGGGGCCTCCGGCCGACGAAGTCAATGATTTCATGTTGGCTACATTTAAGGACGTTACTTTCACGCCAATCCCCGAACCGACTAGCATGGCGTTGGGCGCCCTAGGATTGCTTGGTATCGCGACGCTGCGTCGTCGGATCCAATAGTTGCGACTCGACGAAAAGCTTGACGGCCATGCTCGCTCGCAAGCGGAAGACGAGCATCGCGGGGGCGCTTGCCAACTTGGCAGGCGCCCCTTGCCTTGCGCGGTCGAATTGACTGATGCGGCGGCGACCGTCGTATTCCGCAACCTGATTACGGAGTTTTTTGACTACTCTTATCTCTTATCAACGGGAGCGAGCATCGAGTACAGTTCTTCGTCTCGCGAAAAGCGGTGAGCTCGCCCCTGCTGCTTCGTATCCACACGCTTCCCCCCCGCTCCCATGGCTCCCAACGGGCCGCTCAGCGGTCCGATCTGCCGTCCCAATGCCAGCGCTATCGTCGTCGGTAGTTTCAGTCTTCAAGCGGCTGCAGCTTTAAGCGCTCCACCGCCCGCTTCGCTAGCGGGTGCTTCATGAACAGCTCCCACACGAGCCCCGTGCGAGCGTTCTCGATCGCCAAGATCATTGGCCCGACGTCGATCGACACGTTGTCGTCGCACGTCTTGTTCTGATCGAGATTGAAGCTGTCGGCAAAGGCGTAGCCGCCGTGCGACGGGTCGCGCCATACAAGCGGGGCGCCCAGACCGTTCTGCAGTTCGCTGTACGCCCGCAACGCGGCGACGCTTTCCTCCGGCATGAACATAATCGCGCTGCCGGCGGCGTACGGCGCCACCGTGCCCTCTTGCCATTCGTCCTTGTCGAACAGATTCGGCTTCGTCTCCTGCACGATGTAGCTCTCGCGGCCGTTCTCAAACCCCATGCAGGGGCTCACCCCCCACCGATCGACGGCGAACGTTTTGTAGCGTCCCGCCATCTGGATGCACCGGTCGCGATGCACGACGAGGGCCCGCCGCGAATTCTCGAACCAATCGACTCGCGGTCCCTCGACGTCGAATTTCCGCGGATCATCGGCGCCGAGCGCGCGATAGTTGATCCAGCAGTGGCTGAAAAAATAGGTAAACGGCGTTCCTGTCGGCGACGCGATGAACGGCGGCTGCTCGCCATGTTGGCGAAACTGCCGCTCCAAGCGGAAGTAATCCTTCGGCGGAAGCGCGAACTCGGGATTTTCGCCCCCCGCGGCGAGGAAGTAGATAATCCGCTCTTCGTCGCTCGCCACATGCCAAGTCCGCGGGATCAATTCGCCGGGGCCGTCGACCGATTTGTTATCGGCTGGCCACCACCCCATGCTCAAAAAGCCGTCGTCCGGTTTGATGAACGCCCGCCAGTTGCTCTCCCGGGCGATTTCGTCGACGAGTTGCGCCGTTTCCCCGCCGAAGTACACAGCGGCCGGCATCGCTCCCGCCAGCAGCAGCGAGTGGTCAACGGTGCTCGCTTCGTTCTTGAACTGCGGATAGACGCCGCCCGAATCCGCCTGCACAAAATGGAAGTAAATCCCTTCGCGGCGGATATCGGTCCGTTCCCGCAGCGTCCGCAGAATCCGCAAGGCCCAAGCCTCGCCCTGGGCGCGGCTGATCCAACCGCGCTGGACGGCGATCGGTAGCGCCGACAATTGGAACCCCACGCCGGCTAGGCTCGCCACCGACGCCGTGCGACGATCTTTGGCAAACCCGCTAGGCCAGCCGACTTCGTTCCACAAATAGTTGAAGCAACCGCGCTGCACTTCGTCGAGCAAACGCTCGTCCTCGGCGGTGAACTGGTAAGCAACGGCGCGGCGCGTCTCGTCGCTGCGAAAGACGCCGCTCGGCTCGTCACCGAGTACAGCGGAGCAGTGCGTCGCGGAAGCAGTCGCCGCGGCCGTCAGCCAGACCGCGAGCCAAGGCCGAGCGGCCCCTTGTCGCCGATGGGACATGAAGGTAACTCTGGTTGCGAGAAGGAAGCGAAAAGGGCAAAGAAAAGACGCCGCGTCGCTCGCATCCTAGATACCGCTGAAAGCGCTGTCAATTAACTTCTGCCCGAGAATTGCCGGCTCATTCCGGAGCGGGCGTGCTTGCCTCAGTGGCGGCGGCGTCCGGCGTTGGCGTCGAGGCCTGCTGCGCGACCTGCATCGCTTCGCTCGCATCGACGAACCCGTTGCCGTCGCCGTCGATCTCCTGGAACCTCGCCGGGGCTCCCAGGAACTCTCGCCGACTGACGTCGCCGTCGCCGTTAAAGTCGGCGTAACGGAACCACTCCGGGACCTCCGCGCTCGCTGCGACCGGCGCCGTCCGCGGCGGCGAATAAAATCCGTCGCCCCCAACGCCGCCGCGCATGAACGCCACGATCATCGAGTACGGCAGCTCGTCTGCCGTCAACGCGCCGTCGCCATTGGCGTCGCGCGTGGCGAGTCGTTCGCGGCACGCAGTCATCTCCCGCGTCCCCAGTCTGCCGTCGCCGTTGGCGTCGAGTTCCTCGAATAGCGCGTCTTCCTGGTCGTGAACCATCAGTTCCAGTTGGTTCTGCGCGCCGCCGCCGTATGCCATCATCGGTTGTCCCGGAACCGCGGCGCCGGTGGCGGATACTGCCAGTCGGGTCGCGCCGAGCGTCAGCGTCAGGCGATCGGCTGTAGCCTCGCCTAACGGTTGCACTTCTTCGCTGCGGTCCAGCAGCGTCACTTTCGCCGCCGGCTGATCGGCGGTCGGCGTCGAGTTGAATTCCACCGCCAACTTCACATGCGGCTCAACGGTCAGCAGCCGTGCGAGTTCGTCGCGATCAAGCCACTCCTCGCCCGATTCGTCAAGCTGTGCGAACAACTTCGGCAAGGCGGGGAAACTCTCGGGGCTCAGCGTCTGGTGCGGGGAATAAATATCGGGGAGCATGTAATCGAGCCGCTCGATCGTGTACCCCGGTTCCAAATGAATCGCCGCGTCGCGGGTGGCGTCATTCGTAGCGTACATCTGGTTCTGCCCGAGCAACTGCTCGCGCAGCGACGCCAGTTCGTCGAGCGTGAGCACCTGATCGTCGTCGGCGTCGAGTCGGAGCAGGGCGTCGCCGGCTGCTGCGAGTTCCGTCGCCGAAAGTTCGCCGTTGCCGTCGCGGTCGAGAAAGGGCCAGACGCGCGAATGAGTCCGCGAGTTCGGCACGTAGGCGCGACTGCTCCGCACGCGAAACGCGGCTGCACTGCGACCGGCGTCGCGGCCAAGCCACGCCGTCGCTTCCTGCTTCTGAATGTGGCCGTCTTCGTTCAAGTCGTATTGCTTAATGGCGTCCCGCTTCTGCCGTTCGTTCAGCGCGGGCTGCCCGGAATACGCCTCCTTCACATACTCGTCATTTTCCATCAACTCCTGCCATGTCGCGGCGCCGTCGCCATCGCTGTCGGCGGCCTTGAGCAGCGCGGCAAGCTGCTCGTCGAACGCCTGATTGTAGGGATGGCCGTCGAGCGTCATCGTGACGTCAACCAGCAGCGGCCCGCCGGGGGTGAAGATGGCGACTCGCTCGGGCTTTGGCGGTTCTGGCTTTGGTTCGGGCGCTTGCGAGGCGTCGGTTGCGTTCTCCCCCTTTGCGTTGGCCGCATCAGGTTTATTTGCTGCCTTAGGTTCCGACGGAGGCGACGCGTCCGAAGGGGTCGCCGGCGGCTTCTCGCCATTCTTCGCAGCTGGCGGCGTTTCCTTCACCGCCTTCGATGTCGCGTCGCTATCTTTTTCTTGCGGAACGTTTGCCGCCTTGGCATCCGTTGCCGCGACGGCGGGCGAAGCTTTGGCGTCGGCCGTCGCTTTCGACGTTGCCTCAGCGGCGGTCGGCGGCGGCGTAGAGCGCTCGCAACCGATCGCTGCGGCGCCGAGGAGAATGAGCAAGCAAAACCGCCAACGTCGCGCCACGTTTATCCCTCTATGCCGCTCGAACTAGAACCAAACACAACCCTTGTGGCTCCCTCCCACTTGAGGGGGAGGGTTGGGGAGGGGGGGGCGAACCCTGTTACGCTGCAAACCCCCCTCCCTAACCGCCCCCTCAAGGGGAGGGGACCAGAAGGGCTAAATACTCAGGCCAGCAACTCCGCAATTGGCGTCCCCTCAGCAATCTTGATCGGCCGCTCGCCCATCGCCATGTTCTCGGTGTCAGGCGGCACGCCGAGCGCCTCGCACAACGTCGCCAACACGTCGCCGATCGCCACCGGCTTTTCTTCCACTTTCATGCCGTCGTCGCTCGTGCGCCCATACGCCTGACCGCCCTTGATCCCGCCGCCCGCCAGCACGCACGACCAGGCGTTCGGGAAATGGTCGCGGCCACCCATCGAGTTGATCACCGGCGTGCGGCCGAACTCGCCCATCCAGACGATCGTCGTGTCGTCGAGCAGCCCGCGCTCGCTCAGTTCGGTCATTAGCGTCCCCCAACCAGCGTCGAGTTCCTCCGATAATTTCTTCACGAGGTTGAAGTTGTCGGCATGGGTGTCCCAACCAAGTCCGGCGCCGAGCGAGACCTCGACGAACGGCACGCCGCGCTCCACCAAGCGGCGAGCCAGCAGACAGCCTTGGCCGAACATGCCGGGGCCATACTTTTCGCGCACAGCATCCGCTTCTTGCGACAGGTCGAACGCCGCCCGGACTTCAGGCCGCATCATGTCAGCTGCCTTGCGGTAAAGGGCGTTGTGGGCGTTGAACGACGCCGCGCTATGGTCGTCGAGGAACCGCCGCTCCATCGCGTTCCACAACTTCATCCGCCGCATCGCCTGCGCTTCGCCGACGCCTGCAGGCAACTCCAGATCATCGAGCTTGAGCGCGGCGTACTTGGGGGTAACGACTCCCGGCAACACGCCAGGCGGCGCACCGGCCCCGCCGACCAGGGCAGGGGAGTAGCTCGCACCAAGGAACCCCGGCCCGAAGGCCGCGGGACTGATCTGCTGCGTCGGCGCCACGCTCACATAGTTCGGCAGCGATGATTCCGCCGTGGCGCCGAGTTCCTTCGCGAGCGAGCAGGCAATCGACGGATACGCGACCGCCCCCATCGGCGGCTGGCCGGTCCGCACCAGATGCGTGCCGCGCTCGTGATCACCTTCTTTCGTCGTCAGCGAACGAATCACCGCGATCCGTTCCCCATGCTCGGCGAGCTTCGGCAGGTGTTCGCTGAACCGCAGCCCTGGCGCGCGAGTAGCAATTTCCTTGAACTCACCGCCGTTGTTATGCCCCGGCTTCATGTCGAACGTATCTGTCTGCGTCGGCCCGCCGCTCATCCAAAGCAAAATGCAGTGCCGCTTCCGCCGCGGATCAGCCGCCACCCGGTCGGCAAGCGCAGGCAGCCAACTCGCGCAGGTCGACCCCATCAGCCCGAGGCCAAGATGGCGGAACATCTCACGACGATCAAAATGCGAAAGGGTATTGAGCATGGTTTTGTTCCGGGGGGATTAACCACGAAAACACAAAGGCACGAAGAAAATCACGAAGGAAAAGCAAAACTTTCAAAGTCTATCAATTCTCAACTTTCACCCTTTGTGCTTTTCTTGGCGCCTTCGTGCCTTGGTGGTTCGGCATTTCTAATTTTCGTTCTTTCAATGATTGAACGCAAATTCCGTACTGTTCAGCAGCGCCCAAAAGCTGTCGCTAAGCGCCTGCCGCCGTTCGGCCGGCGTTGCACCCTCGGCAATGACGTCGACGAACAGCGCTCGCTCGTCCGCCGACGGCAGCCGCGACAGAGTCGCCAGGAACAGGGCGTCGACTCGTTCGGCGTCGCTGAGGAACGGCGCATCAAGCGCCCCCAGCAGTCGGCTCTCTTGCGGCGCCGTCACCCGCGCCGTCATCTGACCGTTCATCAGCATGAGCGCCTGCAATGTCCCGGCACGGTACTCGGTCGGCTCGCCCGGCGGCGGCCGCATCCGGCGGACGAACTCGACCCGATTCGGATCTTCGTCGAGCATCGCCGCCATATTGTTCGCCGCCGCCCCGTTCCATCCATACGCCGCTTCGCTCGGCGGCGCGAGCCGCATGAAGCTGTCGTAAAGTTGCTCCGGCGTCAGCGGCTTCGGCAACATCACAGCGAACAATCCCGCCGCCGGCGGCTTCTCGCCGTCGTAACGACTCGAAAGTTGATACGCCCGCGTGTTGGCCAGCGTCCGCCACAACTGCTGCAGGTCGAACTTCGACGCGACAAAGTGATCGGCCAACTCGTCGAGAATCTGCTCGTTCGTCGTCATCTCGGCGGAGTCATCGAGTTCATCAAGCGTCTCAACGAGCCCCTCGCCGAAAAGATGCCCCCACGCCCAGTTCACCGCCGCCCGCGAGAAATAGCGGTTGTCGCGCGACGTGAGCCAGAGCACCAACTGCGAGCGCCGGCTCGCGCTATCATCCGCTGCCAGTTCGTCGCCGCGCGGATACTTTGGCGGCACGACTTCTTCCGACTCGGGCAGCGTCACGTCGCCGCGGTCGACGTCGACCAGCTTGTACGACGCTTGCATCATCCCCGGCGTGTTGCCCGGCGACTTCGTCCGCGCAAAGAATGCGGCTAGGCCCCAGAATTCCCGCTGCGACCAATCGGCGAACGGATGATCGTGGCATTGCGCACATTGCAGCTTCACGCCGAGGAACAACTCCGCCGCACTCGCCGCCACCTTCTCCGGCGCCACATCGTGCGACTGGTAATAGAGGGCCGGCCCCAACTCATCGCCGCCGTTGGTCAACAGCAGGCTGCCGACCAAATTGTCGTAGCGCAGATTCCGCGCGAACCGCGTGCGGAGCCACTTTTGCAAGGCCGCCGCCTCGCGCGCCCGCGAAGGATCGGCGCCCGTAGGCAGAATGCGATTTCGCCACGTCGTCGCCATATGGGTCGGGTGACTCGACGACGCCAGCAATCGGTCGATCAAGGCTTGCCGCTTAGCCGGATCTTCGTCGGCCAGAAATTCGCGCACTTCCGACGCCCGCGGTACCACGCCGGTTAGATCAAGCGACGCTCGCCGCAGGAATTCGGCGTCGTCCGCCAGCGGCGCCGGCGTCACGCCGGCCCCGGCTTGGCTTTGGGCCAAGAGTTCATCAACGCGGCGAGCCATCGCCGCATCAGGCGGCTCGTTTTCGGCCGCCGTCTCGGCAGCGGCAACGCTCTTTTCCACCGGCTCGCTCGTGTCGGCAAGAACCGGCGACGCCCACGCGACGGCCGCCAGCATTGCCAGCGCCAGCGGCGCGTGAACGAGCAGACAAAGGGAATGAATGCGATGTACAGCGACAAGCCAACGCATAAACCGCGGCCTCCATGGCGCCTCGGGCGTCCCAAAAGTCGGGCGAACGCCTCCAGTATAGCGATCTTCGCCGCTCAGACGCCAATCTTTGCCCGAATCCACCGGAACCGACGCCCCGCGGCAAATCTTCCGACGACATCGCTCGAGCGCCACTTTTAAGGTGGAGCGGAGATCCGCGCGAATTCGTGCAGCAAAGCTAGAATTTTCCGCGAACTAGACAGGCGTTAGGTCGCTTCAATCTCCATCGGCTCTAGCCGCGGCACGAGCAGATGAATGATCAGCAAATTGATCAGATAGGAGGCCGACGCCACGATTAAGATCGCCAGATAGCCATTCGGCCAGCGGTCGAGAATCCGCCCGGTGAGCATCTGAAAGCCCATCGCAATAAACGCCGCCGACATCCCGCCGAGGCCGACAATCGAACTAACCACCTTCCGCGGCGCCATGTCTGACACGAGCGTGTAAAGATTTGCCGAAAATCCTTGATGCGCCGACGCCGCCAGCGCGATCAGTCCCACCGCAATCCAAGCCTGGCTCACCATCGCCGCCGCGAACACCGGCACGACGCACAGCGCGCAAACCAGCATCGCCGTCTTCCGACCGGCATTCAGGCTCCAGCCCTGCTGCATCAGCCGCCCCGAAAGCCAGCCGCCGCCGATGCTGCCAAAATCGGCGAGGAAATAGATCAACATCAGCGGCGGACCGATGTCGTCCAGGCCATAGCCGAAGCGCGACTGCAGGAAGCCGGGCGTCCAGAAGAGGAAGAACCACCAGATCGGCGAGCTCAGTGACATGCCAACGATGAAGGCCCACACTTGTCGATACTTCAAGAGCGACAGCCACGGCACATGGGCCGGCGGGTCGACGGGATCGCTTTGAATGTACGCCAACTCTTCCGGCGAGACGCGCGGATGGACTTCCGGCGATCGATAGGTCTTCCACCAGAAAATCAACCAAATGAAGCCGAGAGCGCCCGTCACGTAAAACGCCGCCGGCCAGCCATACTGAGCCGTCAGCCACGGCACGCTCGCTGGCGCGACGATGGCGCCGACATTGCTGCCGGCATTGAACAGCCCCGTCGCAAACGCTCGTTCGCGCTTCGGGAACCATTCGCTCACTGTCTTCACGGCCGCGGGAAAGTTCCCCCCCTCGGCCAATCCGAGCGCGCCCCGCATCACGCCGAATCCGAGCACGGTCCGCACCAGCCCATGCCCCATCGCCGCCGCACTCCACGCCGCCACGGCAATCGCGTAACCGATCCGCACGCCCAGCACGTCCATCGCTCGTCCGGCGAATCCATATCCCAGCGCATACGCAAAGCTGAACGACGCGACGACGTTCCCGAAATCAGTCTCCGTCCACTTCAGGTCGGTCATCAACGTCGACTTGAGAATGCCGAGAATCGACCGGTCGACGTAGTTAATCGTCGTCGCAAAAAACAGCAGCACGCAAATCTTCCAGCGATACCCCCATTGCGGTTTGGGGATAGGCAGAGTTTCGCGGACCTGCGAAGCGGGGTCGGTGACAAGCATGGGCGAGCGCTATCAGAAAAAAATGAGAAATACGAGCGTGAACAGAACGTTCAGAAAAGGGTCGCAGCGACCGTCCGCTTGATGGTACTACGCCGTGCGGTAGCACTCTACGACCGATCCCGTGCAAAATTGGGCGAAAAAACGCAGAGCCGCCTCGAATATAGCAGAAGCTGCCATCCCTTGACCTCGGCGGCGCATCATCATCAGCGCCGTTTGCGACGAGCCGCGCAGCGACGGTATAACGTCGACACGCTCATTCCCTTTTCAACCACGGACGCCGCAAGTTGCCGCAGCCCACTCAGTTCGAAGGATCTCGCCCCATGTCTGCTCACGCCTTGTCGAATCTGACCTGCCGTTGTTTCACGATCGCGCTGGTCGCGCTCGTCCACCCTGCGATCGGCTTCGGCGCCGACGCGGCTCTCACGCCAGTTCGCACCTACATCGGCACCTACACGCAGGCCGATGGCAGCCAAGGCATTTACGAAGCCGAGCTGAATCCCACGAACGGCGCACTGAAACTCGTCGGCGTCGCCGGCGAAGCCAAGAATCCTTCATTTCTTGCATTGCCCGCCGGCAACAAATTCCTCTACGCCGTCAGCGAGGTTGACGACTACAACGACTCGAATGGCGGGGCCGTCTCGGCGTTCACAGTTGACGCCGCCACAGGCAAACTCGCACTTCTCAATCACCAATCCTCCGGTGGCTCCGGACCTTGCTTCGTCTCGGTCGACAATGCCGGCAAGAGCGCCCTCGTCGCCAACTACGGCGGCGGCAGCGTCGCGGTCCTGCCGATCGACGCCGCCGGCAAACTCCAACCCGCCAGTTGCTTCATCCAGCACGAAGGCTCCGGCCCCGACAAGTCGCGCCAAGAGGGCCCGCACGCCCACTGCATCAAGCTCGACGCCGCAAACCGCTTCGCCCTCGCCTGCGACCTCGGCCTCGACAAGGTCTTCATCTACCGCTTCGATGGCGCCGCAGGCAAACTCACGGCCAGCGACCAACCTTGGATGGAAACCGAACCAGGCGCCGGCCCGCGACACCTTGCCTTCCATCCGAGCGGCAAGTGGGTATACATCGTCAACGAACTCAACAGCACGCTCACCGCCGCCGAGTACGACGGCGAGGCCGGCACGCTGAAGAGTTTGCAAACGCTCAGCACGCTGCCGGAGGGGGGCGTCCCCGGAAACTCCGGCGCCGAGGTCGTCGCCCACCCCAACGGCAAATTCGTCTACAGTTCGAACCGCGGCCACGACTCGATCGCGATGTTCGCCATCGATCAGCAATCGGGAAAGCTGACGGCGCTTGGTCAACATCCGGTAGGCGGGAAGACGCCGCGCAACTTCAATATCGATCCGAGCGGTAAGTTTCTTCTAGCTGCGGCGCAAGATTCGGATCGAATCGTCGTCCACGCGATTGACCAGGCGACCGGCGAGCTGACGCAGACCGATCACTCGATCGACGTGCCGATGCCGGTCTGCATCAAATATGCGCCGTGAGGCGTCGGCAACGCAAGACGGCGTCGGGAGCCTTTTGCCACTGGCAAGTTTACTTCCAGTGGCGCGATTCCAGTGGCAAAAGGCTCCCGACACCTACGCGTTCACCTCACATTCACGGTATCGCGCACCGCGCTGTCGCGCCAACGCAAACTTTGCGTGCCGCAGCGTATGCAGGGGTCCGCAACGCTGTCCGCTCACTGTTCGGTTGAGTAAGCTCAACCTATGGGACGCGATGGAATCCCTCCCCTACCCCCTCCCTTCGAGGGAGGGGGATTGAGTTGCTCGCAGCGAGGTTCACGCATGCTTCGGTTCGCATTGGCCGTGTGTTTGGTTTTGTCCGTCGGTAGCATTTCTCTCCAAGCTCAAGAAGCGGCGCCCACCGAACGCCCCGTTGACGCGGCCGTCATCGAGCGCCTTGCAAAGCAGGCTGAGCCCGATCTCCAAGGCCGCCAAACTCACCTCCGCCAATATGTCGATTCGTTCCGCTTCAACTCGGCCAACGACGCGCGACTCTGCGTCTACGACGTGACCGCCGAACCCGCCGGGGCCAAAGGCGTTCGTCTCACCGGCTTCGTCGAGTTCCCCGAAACGCGTACTGCCCTCGAAGCCTACTTCCAAAAGCTCGGGTTCTCGCCCGTAGAAAACAATCTCGAAACGCTCCCGGCCGCATCGCTCGGCGAGAAGCGCTTCGGCTTCATCAAGTCAGCCCACAGCCTTTCCTACGCCGAGCCCGCCGAGAAAGAAATCGTCACCGACTGTCTCCTCGGCGAGTCGCTCTTCCTGTTGCGGCTCGAAGACGACCACTACCTCGTGCACAACGGCGACGGCTACCTCGGCTTCGTCGCCGCCAACGACATTTTGCCAGTCGATGAAGTCGAATTCGCCGAGTACCTTGCAGGCCCGCGCGTGAGCGTCCGGAAGGACCAGGCCGAGGCGGACGGCCGCACGATTCTCGCCGCCAGCCGACTGAAGTACCTCCGCACCGACGGCGACCACCATGTCGCCCAACTTCCCACCGGCGAAGAGGTGAACGTCCCCGCCGCAGAAACCGATCTCCGCGACACTCCCGCCGAAGAACTCGACGTCGTCTGCATGAACGCCAAGCAACTCCTCGGCACCAAATACCTCTGGGGCGGCAAAACTTCGAGCGGCGTCGACTGCTCCGGCCTCGTGCAGATCGCCTACGGCAACGCCGGCGTCCGCCTCCCGCGCGACTCGACGCAGCAGATCCACATGGGCCAACTCACTGGCACGCGCTGGTCGCGAGCCGCGATGCGCCGCGGCGACACGCTCTACTTCATCAACCCGCAAGGCAAGATCAGCCACACCGGCCTCTACCTCGGCGACGACCAATTCATCCACGCCGTCTCGCCGGTGGTGCGAATCAACAGCTTTAATCCCGAAGACAACAACTACGACCAAGCCCGCCATGCCTCCTTCGCCTTCGCTCGGCGGTTGTGGGAATAAACGCCTCCTCCTCACTTCGGACTGGTCGCTTAAGCGACCAGTCCAATGCGGCCTCCAGACTTCAATCTTGAACTGCGTTTGATTTTCAATCGCTAACTACCTGGGATAATCCAATGCGATTCCTAAGTCGCCGAATCTTCGTTTTGCTCGCTCTGTTCTCGTTCATGGAGTCGGCCCCCGCCGTCGAAGTCGGCGAACAACTCACACGCACCGGCGACGAGATCATGGTCTGTGGCCAACTATTCCACACCACGGCTCCGGTGGTGCTCTGGACCGATCCCCAAGGCTACGACGCCTACCGCACCGACCGCCGCTTCGGACCGATCGAAAAGTCGTCGTGGGAAGAAACGGTGAAAGAGCTTCCCGACATGGCTGCCAACGGTCCGTCGCGGTACGGCCTGCGCACCGACGGCCTCGACGCCGCGCAGATCGAGCAAGTCCGCGGCGGCGGCTGGCCGCTGCCGATGTTGCAGAGTGTCGTCGATCAGTTCGTCCTCCACTACGATGTCTGCCCGGTGAGCCAAACCTGCTTCAAGGTCCTCCACGACCACCGCAACCTCAGCGTCCACTTCATGCTTGACGTCGACGGCACGATCTACCAGACGCTCGACCTGAAAGATCGCGCCCGGCACGCGACCATCTCGAACGCCCGCTCCATTGGCATCGAAATCGCCAACATGGGCGCCTACGGCGTGAAGAACAAAGACGCCCTCGAAAAGTGGTACGAAGCCCACGACGGCGGCGAGATTCGTCTGCGTCCCTCGCGCCCTTACGACGAAATCGGCGTCCGCACCAAAGGCTTCGTCGGCCGACCGGCGCGCCAGGAGTTGATCGTCGGCAATATCCAAGGCCAGGAGCTCGCGCAATACGACTTCACGCCCGAACAATACGAGTCGCTCATCAAGCTCACCGCGACCCTCTGCAAGATCTTCCCGAAGATCAAGTGCGACTATCCCAAGGACGCCGACGGCAAGCTGATCCCCAAAAAGCTCAGCGACGAGGAGTGGCAGACGTACCAAGGGGTGATGGGTCACTACCACGTCCAACTCAACAAGACCGACCCCGGCCCAGCCTTCGACTGGGAAAAAGTGATCGGCGGCGCCAAACAATTGATGCAGCAATAGCGGCACGCCGCTCGCTCTCATAGAGTTCCGGCTTCTCCGCCGGATTCTCATCAAAGCCCCATTCGCAGATTGGCGACGCCGCTAGCAACCAAAGGTCCTGCTTCGCTCGATGGGCATGCCGAGCGAACTCACACTCAGGCGTCGAAGGCCTGCGCGACTTTTGGATCGTTTCCTGCGGCCCCCGTTGCGCAAGGCGTTCCAAAACTTCCTCGCCAAATGAGACGGCCAAGAATCGCCTCTTGACCGCGTCCCGCCGCTTGCGGCTTAGCGCAGCCGCAATTCGCCGGGTGCCGTACGCATCGCGGCAGTTGCAACGCATCGTAAACCTTTTTAGATTTGTATTGACAGTGATTCGTCATGTCGATTCGTCGTGTACCCTGGACTCTTCAGACGGTTAGAAAGTCATGCAGCATCGACCTGAGGTAGCGCTTATCATCGACCCGAGTTCCCCGTACGATCGCCGGATTGTCAGGGGAGTCGCTGCGTATGTTCAACAATCGCAGCGCGAGTGGTCGCTGTACGTGGAAGAGGATCACTTCGACCGCCTCCCCGACTTGAAGGCGTGGGGCGGCGACGGCATCCTCGCGAACTTTGACGATCGCCGCGTCGCCGCCGCCGTGACGAGCCTGGGCATCCCCGTCGTCGGCGTCGGCGGCGGGTACGGCTATTACGAAGACAACCCGCAGATCCCCTATGTGCGGACTGACAATCGAGCCATTGCCAGGATGGGAGCGCAACACTTGATCGACCTCGGCTTTCGACAATTCGCCTTCTGCAGCGAACCGCCGACGCGATCAAACGGCTGGGCGAAGGAGCGCGCCGACGCCTTCGTCGAAGCGATCGAAGAAGCCGGCTTTCCTTGCGAAGTCTTCGCCGGCCGGCACAGTCCCGCCAAGCAGTGGCGACTCTCGCAAGCGGCCCTGCAGAAGTGGATCGCCAAGTTGAAGACGCCGATCGGATTGATGGCGTGCTGCGACGGGCGCGCCCGCCATGTGTTGCAAGCTTGCCGCTTCGTCGGTCGCCGAGTTCCCGAAGACGTGGCGATCGTAGGCGTGGATAACGACGACGTGATGTGCGAACTCGCTCAACCGCCGCTCTCTAGCGTCGAGCAAGGCGCCATGCGCGTCGGCTACGAGGCCGCGGCGCTGCTCGACGACATGATGCACGGCAAGCGACCCGCCCACCAACGGACCGCGATTCCGCCCGAGCGCGTCGTCGCTCGGCACTCCACCGATGTGATGGCGGTGGCCGACGCCGAAGTGGCCGAGGCGCTGCGCTTCATCCGTCAGAATGCGTGCCGACCCATTCAAGTTCGCGACGTCCTCGACATGGCCCGCATGTCGCGTTCGACGCTCGACGCTCGCTTCCGCGCCGCGATTGGTCGTTCGATCCATCTCGAAATCCGCCGCGTGCAGATCGAGACGGCCGAACGACTTCTGATTACGACCAGCATGCCGATCAAAGAAGTCGTCCAGCGCGTCGGCGTCTCGTCCGTGCAGTATTTCACCGCCATGATGCGGAACGCCACCGGCAAAACGCCCGGCGAGATTCGCAAAGCCGCGCTGCGCTAACCGGCGGCACGTTTAGCATCAGTCAACTCAACAAGCCAAACCTACGTCAACTCTTGGAGATCTTCGAGCCGTGACCCAGCCCACGACCTATCGCTTTTCATTCGGCCCCTGGAACATCAGCGAGGGCGCCGATCCGTTCGGCCCGATGGTCCGCACGCCGTACTCGTTTGAGGAAAAGCTCGACTGGTACCGCCCGCTCGGCTTCGAAGGAGTGCAGTTCCACGATGACGACGCGGTCGAGAACATCGACGATCTCGATGCGAGCCAGGTGGCGGCGAAGGCCCGCCAGGTCGGCAAGATGCTCGCCGATCGCGGCCTCACGCCCGAGTTCGTCGCCCCGCGGCTTTGGTTCGATGCGCGCACCGTCGACGGCGGTTACACCTCGAACAGCCCGAGTGATCGGCAGTATGCCCTCGATCGTTCGCTCCGGACGATCGACGTCGCTCGCGAACTCGGCACGCCGAACATCGTTCTCTGGCTCGCTCGCGAAGGCTCGTACATCCGCGAATCGAAGAACGCCCGCACGGCCTACGACCGGATCCTCGACGCCGTGAACGCGATGCTCGAGTACGACCGCGAGTGCCGGATCTGGATCGAGCCGAAGCCTAACGAACCGACCGATCATGCCTACGTCCCGACGATCGGCCACGCGCTGGCACTCGCATACCGCTCGGTTGATCCGAGCCGTGTGAGCGGGCTCATCGAGACGGCCCACGCGATCCTTGCGGGGCTCGATCCTTCGGACGAAATGGCGTTCGCACTGGCGCACGACAAGCTCGCGAGCGTTCATCTCAACGACCAGAACGGGCTGAAGTACGACCAGGACAAGTGCTTTGGTTCGGCGAACATCCGGGCGGCGTTCAACCAGGTTCGTGTCCTCGAAGAAAACGGCTACGGCCGCCGTGGCGAGTTCATTGGCCTCGACGTAAAGGCGATCCGCACGCAGAAGCAAGACAAGTCGACGGCCCACTTGGCGAATAGCCGGAAGACGTTCCTCCACCTCGTCGAAAAGGTCCGCACGTTCGACCGCGAACTGGAACGGCAGTTGATCGCCGAGCGCGACTACGAGGAACTCGACGCCTACACGCTCCGTCATTTGATGGGCGTCAGCGACGAATCGTTGCCGGCGATCGAAGGGAAGCTGGAGTACAGCAAGTCGGTCTGAGCGAACGTCCCTGCCACTTCGACACGGGAGCGAACGCGACGCCGTGATGACTGTTCGACGATGCGATATACGCCCGATCCACGCAGCCCTTCACGGGGCTGCGTGGATCGCTTTGTTCTGTTTTCGCGCGTCGACCGCATTTGCCGCCGAAGCCATCACCGGCCCCGCGCCGGCCGAGCAAGTGGCCGCCGAGATTGAAGTTCCGGAAGGCTTTCACACGACGCTTTTCGCGAGCGAACCCGATGTGCAGCAGCCGATCGGCATCGCGACCGACGAGCGCGGGCGGCTCTGGGTGGCGGAGAACTACACCTACGCCGACGAGACGATCAATTTCGACGCGACGAAGCGCGATCGGATCGTCATCCTCGAAGACGCCGATGGCGACGGCCGTTCCGATCGACGCACAGTGTTTTGGGATCAAGCGCAGAAACTTACCAGCGTCGAAGTCGGCTACGGCGGCGTGTGGGTTCTGTGCGCGCCGCAACTGTTGTTCATCCCCGATCGCAATCGCGACGATGTCCCCGACGGGCCGCCGGAGGTGGTGCTCGACGGCTGGGATCAAGACGCCGTCAGGCACAACATCGTCAACGGGTTGCGCTGGGGGCCCGATGGTTGGCTCTACGGCCGCCATGGAATTCTCGCCACCTCGCTCGTCGGCAGACCGGGCGCTGCAGAGTCCGAGCGCGAACGGATCAACTGCGGCGTCTGGCGCTACCACCCGACGCGTTGCGTCTTCGAAGTCGTCGCCCACGGCACGACGAATCCGTGGGGCCTCGACTTCGATCAACATGGGGAGATGTTCTTCATCAACACCGTCATCGGACATCTGTGGCATCTGGTTCCGGGCGCTCACTACGAGCGAATGTATGGAACCGACTTCAACCTGCACCTCTATCAGTTGATTGGCCAAACGGCCGACCACGTTCATTGGGATACTGGCGAGAATTGGAGTGACATTCGGCTGACCGTCAGCGACACGACCTCCGCGGCAGGCGGCGGCCACGCCCATAGCGGGCTGATGATTTACCAAGGCGACAATTGGCCCGATCGCTATCGCAACTCCATGTTCGCGCTCAACTTCCACGGCCGGCGGTTGAACAACGATCGACTGGAGCGCCGCGGCGCCGGCTACGTCGGCCTGCACAGCGACGATTTGTTTTTCGTAAAGGACGAGTGGTTCCGCGGCATCGACTTGCTGTCGGGCGCCGACGGGGCGGCGTACATCGCCGATTGGTCCGACACCGGCGAATGCCACGAAGCCGACGGGGTTCATCATGCGTCTGGTCGCATCTACCGAC
Source organism: Pirellulales bacterium (assembly GCA_041740115.1). GTDB lineage: Bacteria > Planctomycetota > Planctomycetia > Pirellulales > Lacipirellulaceae > Lacipirellula. Next base: position 14,907 of record JBGSMO010000480.1, on the reverse strand, counting down.
TGGCATGGGGCGAGGATAAGTCGCCGGGACGCTTCGATTTGCATGACCGGAGCGATCTGGAACTCGTCGCGCTGCAGTTGAAGAAGAACGACTGGTATGTCCGCCAATCGCGGCGCTTGCTGGCTGAACGCCATGCCGCGGGCAGTGATATGACGGCGGCACGAAAGGCGCTGGTGGAGATGTTCAACTCACAACGTGACGAAACGCAGCAACTTCGCGCGATGTGGGCATTGGCGGCAATCGGCGCTGCCGACGACAATTGGCTGCGTGAGCAGCTCAACCATCCCGGCGAGCATCTGCGCGTCTGGGCTGTTCGACTCCTTGCCGACCGAGGGACGCTCGACGCGCCGACCATCAAGCAATTCGCGAAGTTAGCGTCGACCGAGCAATCCGGCTTAGTCCGTCTCTACTTGGCGTCGGCGCTGCAGCGGATGCCGCTGGAGAATCGCTGGCTATTGGCCGAAGCGTCGGCGTTGCGGCTCGAAGACGCCACGGACTCGCAACTGCCATTGATGATTTGGTACGGTCTGGAACCCGCGGTCGCGGCCGACCCGCGTCAGGCATTGGCGCTCAGCGACAAGCCGATCATGCCATTGATCCGTCGGCACATGGCGCGGCGGATCACGAGCGAGATCGATGGCAATGCCGATCTGGTCAACGCGTTAATCGAAATCGCCGTGATGCAAGTTGAGCCCTCAGGCCAACTTGATTTGTTGCATGGGATGAGCGACGCGCTCCATGGTCGGCGAAACGTGACAGCGCCGGCCGCCTGGCGCAAGGCTGCAGAATCATTTTCGAAATCGCCCTCCCGCGACGTGAGAGACGAGGTCCGGCAACTCGGCGTCGTATTCGGCGACGCCCGCGCGATCGCGGAGTTGCGGGCCATCGCAAGCGATGAGGCAGCCGCCCCGAAGGCAAGACGCCACGCGCTGCGGATGCTGGCGGAAGTCGGCGGTCCGGAAACCTTGGCGTTGCTGCGCCATCTCGTCAATGACATCGAGCTAGCCAACGAGGCCATCCGCGGCCTGGCCGCCTACGACGACGCGGACATTCCAGGTTTAGTCATGGCGCGATACGCCGCGTTGGATCCTGCTGGCAGAACGCTAGCGATCGACGCGCTCTGCTCGCGTCCCGCTTACGCCAAGGAGTTGCTGCAGGCGGTTGAAAGGGGAGTGATCGAACCGGACGCTATTTCCGCGTCGCACGCACGACTGATCGCGGGATTCAAAGACGAAAAGCTGACGGCAGATCTGGAGCGGTTTTGGGGCTCCGTTCGATCAACCGCCGCCGACAAACATGAGCAGATCGAGCGGCTGCGCATCGTCCTCGCAGGAGGCAAAATCGCCGCTGGCGACGCCTCGCAGGGTCGAGTGCTGTTCGACAAGACCTGCAGCACTTGCCACGTCCTCTATGGCCAAGGAAAGATCGTCGGCCCCGATCTCACCGGTTCCAACCGACACAACCTCACCTATTTGCTAGAGAACATCGTCGACCCGAGTGCATCGGTGGGCAAAGATTTTCATACCACCGCCCTGCTGCTATCCAGCGGTCAGGCGATTTCGGGCGTCGTCCTCGAAAAGACGGACCAGACGCTCCGGCTGCGGACGCAAACGGATGAAGTCACCGTCGATCTCGATGACGTGGAGGAAATGGTCGACCAAAATCTGTCGTTGATGCCCGACGGGTTGCTGACGCAGTTGACCGATGACGAGATCGGCGATCTGTTCGCGTACCTGCAATCGACGGCGCAGGCGCCGTTGCCGGCAGAGTAGCGCGTCTTGTAGCCCCGGGCTCCGCCCGGGGGTCGGTTTCCATGCCGGTAGACATCGTCGCGCGTGACGCTACCCCCCGGCGGAGCCGGGGGCTGGAAACGCTGCGACGACTATCTCACCGATTGCATCAAATGCCAAAGTTGCCGCAGCGTCGCAACCGCGTCGCGCGAGACGTTGGCCGACGCATACGCGGCTTCGCTGTAAAGACGCACCATCCGCCGCGCTTCCTCATGGAGCGGCGACTGGGGCGGCGCGGCAACGCGGAGGAACTCCTGCGGCGTCTGGTCGGGGGTGCGGACTTGCCCTCGATCGCCCGACCAGGCTTCGAACGCCTCAAAGGTGTAGCGAACCAGTTCTACCGGCGAGGCCTTCTTATCGCGGCCGCTGAGAAAGGGGTCGGTGAAATCGGCGAACGTTCGACGCGGCGCTGCAGGAATCGCGCCTTGTTGATCATCGGCCGAGGCCGCCGACGATCGCGTGCCGCCAAACAGGCGCGCGATCAAGTCTCGAATCATCTGCACGATTTCGAAGAAAGCCCGCACGATCGCCGGCCAATTCCGCCACGCGAAGTAAGCGATGGCGAGCGCCAACAACGCGTAGCAGATGAGTTTGACGAGGGCGCCGATCGAACTGGTTAGCGTCGCCATCATGGCCGAGACGTCGGGCAATTGCGATTGCGACGGCGACGGCTGACTAGCGGTCTGCGCCTCCGCATTCGACTGTGGATCGCTAGGCGGCGACGTTTGCGAAGAACCGCTCTCTTCGGCCTCGTCGGTTGGCGATTCACGCTCATTCTGATTCTCCGACTGCGACGGTTCCCCTTCCTCGCCGCTGCCATCGACCGGCTGATCTCTTTCATCGCGAGGCGAGGTTTCGCTTGGCGATTGAGCATTGCTCGACGGTTCGGAATTCTTCGACTCGCCAGACGACGAATCGCCTTGCCCCTCGCCTCGCGGCTCACCCTCGCCCGATTGGTCGCCAGCGGTCGACTGATCGCTAGTTGCCTCGGCGGCAGCGTCACCCGTTGGCGGCGCGTCGGCTTGGTTATGGCTGGTAACGCGCTGGTCAGCGTCGGGATCGACCGTTCCCTCGTTGCCGACGCTCATGCGATTCGCCGAGTTGTCGCCGGGCGAACCGGCGCGCCACGGCGGTTGGGCCACGGCATACTCCGCCGCGGGCCGCGGCAGCAACGCGGCGACGAACATCACCAGCAGGATCAACGCGCCGCCCAGCGTCACCCACGTGACCGCCATCGGCGCCGGCATTTCGACGTTGCGCTGTCGCAAGTAGCGCCGCAAGCCAAGAAAGCTGGTCGTCACCAGCAGCGATAGTCCCGCGGCGACGTACACGGCCAGCAGGCCGAAAGCATAGCGTCGCCGGCCGACGTCGCCCGCCGGAATCCAATGCTGCCCGATGCCGAAGAGGGGCAACGCGGCCAGCGAAAAGTAGAGTACCCACAGGCCAGGCGTATGCGGCCCCGCGTTGGCGCTCACCAGACGTTGCCAAAGACTCGGCTGAGCCGATTCGCCGTCGGCCGCATCGTCAAAGAGCTCATTCCCCCCCACAAGCGAGCCGCCCGGCTTGTCCGGTCGGTCGTCCCTCGCCCCGTCCCCATTCGGCGGATCGAAACCGACTCGTCCCAGCAGCCCCTCGCCCGACGAATCCTGATTGTCGTCAATGACCGTGCAGTCCCACGTCAGCTTGTGCGACGACCACCAGACGCCGGCGAGCAGGCCCAGGTTGATCAGCCAGCCGAATGCCCCGGCATGCTCCACGAATCGTCCGAGGGCGAGGAACATCAACAACCCCAGCGGCAGGCTGAACATCGCCGCCCGCTCCGAACCCAATTCAATCGCGATCCGCGCGATCAGCACCGTCGCGAAGACGAAGAGGGCGAAGACGTAATTGAGCCTTGCCGTGTAGTCGCCGACGTAAAGCACCTCGATCAAGAAGAAAACCAAACTGCCGACCAATGCCATCACCAGCGCCGGGCTCACGGCGATGGCGACGTAATCGGCGTTGGTCATGCGGAGGCGAGCCATTTTCAACTTCAACAAACCGTTAGCGAAGCAAACATTTGAGACACACCTGAGGAATCGCCGCCCGGTCGCGGAGTTGCCGGACGTCGATCTGCTCGGCGATCAATGGCGCCGCGATTCGCGCGTAGTCGTATTCTTCGAAGGCGTTCACGATGGCTGTGACTGCGAACCCGCGTCGGCGGAGCGAGCCGAGGGCGATCGCCGTGGCAGGGGTGACGTTGGAAAGGATGGCGATGACGGTCGCACTCCGCGGCAGCCGGCTGGAGACCTCAAGTACCAATTGCGGAAAGGTGAGCCCGTCCGTTTTCTCTACCCGCGCCAGCGTGCGAAGGATCTGCTGGAGTTGCGTGTTGCTGCGGCCGGTCGGCACGACGACGGGGCGAAGTCGCTCGCTGCGATCGCGCATCCCCGCGGCCTGGGCGAGCTTGCGGCTGCGAAGTTGATCGTGGCTCCAACCTTCATTCCGAATGCGATCGGCGGCGTCGCGGCCGTTCGTCGCCAGACCGACTTGCTGGCCCATCTCGCACACGGCGCCGGCAATCGACGCGGCGGCCGTCACGGCGAGTTCCGACCGGACTGGCTCATGCTTCGCGTCGAAGGACTGTTCGTGAAAGTCGAGCAGAATCGTCACGCCGGCGACGGTGGATGGTTCATAAATTTTGCTGTGGAGCGTCGCCGTGCGAGCGGTCGCGCCCCAGTGGATGCGATTGAGCGGGTCGCCAGCCTGGTAGCCGCGCACACCGGCGATGCGCGTCGGGTCCTCGAACAGCCGATGGGTCATCCGCACTTCGCCAAGCGGACGGCGCGAGGCGACGTCGAACCCTGCGAGCGGAATGACCTCCGGCAGCGCGAGCAGGAAGTGCGGCTCGGTCAACACGCGATAGCGGCGATAGAGGCCGAAGACGTCGCCGGTTTCGGCGACGAGCGGCCCGATCTGATAATAGCCGCGGCGGTTGCACTTCAGTTGGTAGAGAATCGTCTTGCGAGCGCGGCCTTGAAACGAAATCAACTGCAACCGCCGCCCGGAAACCTGCAGATTCGGCGGATCGAAAATGAGAGCTCGTCGCGGGAGAAGGTCTTCGAGCAGCAGCCACGGCACTGGAAGCCAGCTTTTGTTCTCCAGCACGGTGACCACAGCGACGCTTTCGCCGATCTTCACCTGGTCGCGGCTCATCTCGCGCGTCGCCGACAGCTCGCGCGACCAGGCGTCGGCCAGCTTGCGGCTCAACACAATCACGCCAATGAGCGCGTACATCGCATAGGCGAGCAGCCCCAGGTCGAGCGCAATCGCGACGACGAGCAGCATCGCAGCACCGACGAGCCAGCGCATGAGACGGGGTTCCTACATTAAAAAAGAAGATTTACCACGGAGGCACGGAGAGCACAGAGGATTGGGTTCAAGCCGCAACGTCCGTCATTCTCCTCACTGTGCTCTGTGTGTCTCCGTGGTAAAATGATTTCGTATTTATTTGCTAGACGCTTCCAGCAGCGGCGCCTTAGTCTCGTCGAGAATCTCGGTAAATAGTTCCGACACCGTCACGTTCTGCAGCCGGCTCTCAGGTTGCAGGATGATGCGATGCCCCAGCACCGCCGGCACGATTTGTTTTACATCGTCAGGTTCGACGTACGACCGTCCGCGGATTGCCGCCACGGCTTGCGAGCTACGATAGAGTGCAATCGACGCCCGCGGGCTGCCGCCTAGACGAATGTCGTGGTGAGCGCGAGTGGCGTGAACGATCTCGGTGATATAGCGGCGTATCTTCGGGTCGACGTTCACCGTTCGGACGGCGCGCTGGCAAGCGACGAGTTGCTCCGCCGTGATCACCGGCTGCAGCTTCTCCAGCGGATGTTCCCGTTTGAGCATGTCGAGCATCTGCATTTCGTCATCGAGCGAAGGATAGCCGAGCGAGAGTTTGATCAGGAACCGGTCGAGCTGCGCTTCAGGCAGCGGAAAGGTCCCCTCGTGATCGACCGGATTTTGCGTGGCGATCAGCAGAAACGGCGGCTTCAGTCGATGCGTCTCGCCGTCAATCGTCACCGAACTCTCGGCCATCGCCTCCAGCAGGGCCGCCTGCGTCCGCGGCGTCGCTCGGTTGATCTCGTCGGAGAGGACAACCTGTGCGAAGATCGGCCCCGGGCGGAACTCAAATTCGCTCGACTTCTGATTGAAGATCGAGCCGCCGGTGACGTCGGTCGGCAGCAGGTCAGGCGTGCATTGGATCCGCTTGAACGTGCAGCCGACCGTGCGCGCGAACGCCCGGGCCATGATCGTTTTGGCGACGCCCGGCACGTCTTCGAGCAGCACATGCCCCTCGCAGAACCAAGCGACGAGCGTCTGGATAATCTGCTGCCGCTTGCCGACGATCACTTGCTCGACGTTCGCGATGATCCGCCGGCTCACAGCCGTCACGTCGAGCGAGCGAGGTTTGTCCGTTGCGTTCTCGGCCACTGTTTCAATTCCGCATCAATGTGAGATCGTGGAGAATTGCCAAGTCAATTTGATTAACCGCCAAGGAAATACCAGGAATGTTGGAACCGCGGATAAACGCAGATAGACGCCAATAAGAATTATCGGCGTTCATCGGCGTTTATCGGCGGTTCCATACTCTTGACCTTTCCTTCCGTCGTGCCCGTCGTGGTTCAATTCCTCACCGCATTTCCTTGGCGCTCTTGGCGTCCTTGGCGGTTAGTTCTTTGAACGCTTCGGTTCCCCTACGCAGTCCCTCTGTAGCTTAGCCAGCCTGGGCGCGGCGAGATACAATAAAGCTCACTCTCGTAGCTCGCGAAATTGATCGCCGTTCATCGTTGTGGAGTTTTTGCATGCTGGTTCGCCTGTTGTTAGGTCTCTGTCTGCTGGTCGTTACGGTTCGAGCTGCTTCAGCCGCCGATTCGCTCGATGCGACCATTCTTGAAATGCGGCTCAATGACGTCCTCGATCGCCATCCCACCGCCAAGCGAACCACCGTCACGCTGAAGGTGATTGATCTCGAATCGGGCGAGACGATCTACGACCGCGGCGGCGATCGGCTCCAAGTCCCGGCGTCGAATCTCAAGATTTACACCTCCGCATGCGCGCTCGATGCGTTCGGTCCCGACCATCGCTTCCAAACGATCGTTCGCGCCGAGGGTCCCATCGAAAACGGCGTCCTCCGCGGCAATCTGAAGTTGATCGGCGGCGGCGATGCGATGCTGACCAGCAAAGATTTGCGGAAGCTTGCTAAGCGAGTCGTCGATGAGCTAGGCATTCAGAAGATCATCGGCGACGTGGTGGTCGATAATTCGCGTTACGCGCCTCGCTTGAAGGGACCGGGGTGGATGTGGGACGACGAGCCGTCGGATTACAACATGTCGGTGACGCCGCTGATGGTCGACTTCAACGTTCTCACCGTGAAGTTGACGCCCGATGCGGAAGGATTTGTCTATGCAAAGCTGGATCCGCCCTCGATTTACCCAGAACTGGTAAGCGTCGGCGCCGAGAGAACGTCTGGGAACGTCCTCGCGACTCGGCGGCCGTTTACCGAGCCGATCGAATATCGAGGCGACCGAAAGCTCGACAAACCGACCGAACTGCGTATGACGATGCACGATCCCGGCCCGTGGGTCGCCGGGATGTTTACGCAGATGTTGGCCGAGGCAGGCGTGAACTTCTCACCGCCGTCGCAGAAGGCTGTCGCGGAGCCGAATGGCGAAGCAACGGCACGTGAGCTCGTCCACGACGGCCCGACGCTCGCCGAGACGCTAAAACACTTCAATCATGTCAGCGAAAACGCCGTCGGCGAAGTCCTCCTCCACGAAATCGCCCTCGCCCACGGCGTCAAGCGCCCCGATTGGCCCGCCGGCGCCAAGATCATCAGCGACTGGCTCATCGAGCAGGCGAAGCTCGAACCAGGTTCGTTCCGCTACGTCGACGGCTCCGGCCTGTCGCGCTACAACCTCATCAGCGCCGACTCCTCGGTGCGGTTGCTGCAATACCTCAAGCAAAGTGACGACTTCGAGCCCTTCTTTCAGTCGCTGCCGACATCGGAGGTGAAACTCGACGAGGCCGAGGCTACCGGAGCAAATGATACGTCGCAGGCGCCCCGCGTCTCGGCGAAGGGGGGCAGCATGTCAAGCGTCTCGACAATGTCGGGTTACCTCCGCACGCTCGACGGCCGACTCCTCGCCTTCTCGCTACTGGCGAACGGGTTCATCGGCAACAACGAACCAGTGTTCGACTTGCGCCAGCAGGTTTGGCGCGAGTTGGTGCGCTATCAACCATAATCGGAGCATCACAGTGCATACCCTCTTCAGATTCGCAACGGTACTATTGTTGAGCGGCGCCGCGGCGCTCACTGCCTCGGGAGCGGTGACGCTGCACGTCGCCCCCAACGGTAACGACTCCTGGACCGGCCAACTAGCGCAACCGAACGCCGAAGCAAGCGACGGGCCCTTGGCCACGCTCGCCGGGGCGCGTGATGCGATTCGAGCGCTCAAGAGCCGCGGTCCGCTCCCGGCGGGGGGCGTCGTCGTGGAAGTGGCCGGCGGCGTTTACGAATTGGCGCAGGCGCTCGAGCTAACGGCAGAGGATTCAGGCGAGGAGGGATCGCCGGTCGTCTATCGCGCCGCTCCCGCCAAAGCAGTGCGACTCGTCGGCGGCAAGGTCGTGACCGGCTGGCAGTTAGTCGCGGATCCAACGGTGCTCGAACGACTCGAACCGGCAGCCAAGGGAAAGGTGTGGCAAGCCAATCTCAAGGAACTCGGCATCGACGACTTCGGCAACGTCGCGAGCGGCGGCGTGGAATTGTTCTTCAACGACCAGCCCGCTCGCTTGGCACGATGGCCGAACGCCGACTTCGTGGAGATCCGCGACGTGACGAAAGAGGCCCCCGAAACGAGCCACGGTCGCACCGGCAGCAAGGTCGGCAATTTCTACTACGAGGGAGATCGGCCGCTGCGTTGGCGGGAAGAGAAAGACATTTGGCTCCATGGCTACTGGTTCTGGGATTGGAGCGATCAATACCAGCAAGTCGAGTCGATCGATACGGAGCAACAACTCGTCCGGCTCGCCCAACCGTATCACGGCTATGGCTACCTCCCCGGGGCGCGCTACTACGCGCTCAACGTCTTGGCGGAACTCGACGAACCGGGCGAGTGGCAGCTCGATCGTGAGACGGGAACGATCTACTTCTGGCCCCCCACCCCCTTGGAAGAGGGACGGCCGATGGTTTCCGCAATTGAAACGCTGGCGACTCTAACGGATGCATCGCACGTCCGCTTTGAAGGCTTCGCCATGGAAGCGGTGCGCGGCGCCGCGGTCAACATTGCCGGCGGAACCGGCGTTCAGATCGTCGACTGCACGATTCGTAACACGGGCGACATCGCCGTCGACATTCGCGGCGGCCGCAAGAACGCCGTCATCGGTTGCGACATCTCCCACACGGCGGGGGGCGGCATCTCGCTCAACGGCGGCGACCTCGCGACGCTCACGCCCGGAGAGCACCTGGCCGAGAACAACCATATCCACCACTACGCCCGTTGGAAGCGCACCTACACGCCCGCCGTCGCGATCTCGGGAGTCGGCAACCGCATTCGCCACAATCTGTTCCACGACGCGCCGCACAATGCCGTGCAGCTCTCCGGCAACGATCACCTCATCGAGTTCAACGAGTTTCACCACGTCTGTCTCGAAACCGACGACGTCGGCGCGTTCTACATGGGCCGCAACTGGACGCAGCGCGGCAACATCGTGCGCTACAACTATTTCCATCACCTCGGCCGGCATGGGGGCGGCGTCGGCGTGATGGCCATCTATCTCGACGACTGGGCGAGCGGGACCACCATCTACGGCAACATCTGTTTCCAGGCGGGCCGAGCGGTGCTCATCGGCGGCGGGCGCGACAATCTGGTCGAGAACAACGTCTTCGTCGACTGCACCCCGAGCATCCACGTCGACGCCCGCGGGCTCGGCTGGGCGAAGTCATACTTCGACGGTTCAGACAACACGCTCTTCGACCGCTTGCAGGCCGTCGACTACCGCCACCCGCCCTGGAGCGATCGCTATCCCGAGCTGTTGACGCTGCTCGACGACGAGCCGGTGATGCCGAAGGGGAACGTGATTGCCCGCAACATTTCCGTCGGCGGTCGGTGGCTCGATCTGGCCGATGGGCTGACTGATGCGACGGTAAAGATCGAGGACAATCTGGTCGACGTCGATCCGCTGTTCGTCGATCGGGCGAAGGAAGACTTTCGGCTGCAGCCAGGATCGCCGGCGTTTAAGCTTGGATTTAAAGCGATTCCGGTGGAGAAAATTGGGCTCGAGCGAAGCAAGCTGGGTGCGGCGAGGACTCAAGAAGAAGCGGCACCGAAAAAGTGAGGCGTTTGTATTACCTATCAGTTTGCATGGTAGTCGTACTCCTAAAATGCTCTCTGATGCAAGGGTCACTAGAAAACTCCGCTAGAAATCGCAATTGGGTTTCGACAATCGGTGTTTTTGTATTTGCAATCCACAAGTCTATCGAATCACATACATCGAATGCACCATTAATTTGGCTGGCGGCGCCCCAAAGATGGGCCATAAGGCAACAACCGACGTTAGCATCTGATTCTGCAATCGCCTCCACGTGTTCCATAGCTATATTGATAGCGTCAAGTGCTGTATTTGTGGATTGCAATCTGCAAAGCATCGAAGTTACGATCGCAGCAGCCGTCTCTGGCCGATCGAGCATCGAGCGAAGCGCGGTGAGTAAAGTTGAGTCGGGCACATCGTTCAAAATACGCGCTACAAGCACTGGCGTCGTGATCATAGTGGGACACTTAGGGATCTCTAGGAATGAGAGTTTGGATAAGGTTCCTGACGCCTCTTCTTGTTTGATTTCTCTAATTTCATCGTATCCCGTGTACAAGCAGTGAGTAAGCCGGCATGGCTGTTGCGAATTACCTCATACTAGACCAGCTATTTGGTCTGCTCCAACAAATAGAGCTTATCGATGGCGTGGCTTTCCACAATTTCGATCCTGACGACGAATGTGATGTTGAGTTGATTGCGAGTCGATTTATTGCGCCGGCTTTAAGTGCTACTTCGCAATCCAACCGTGATCTGGTGGCCAGTACAATCGCGTTTTATTCTTTGAAGGATTCGTCGGCGATTCAAATTTTGACGGATCACTGTCAGGAATTGACTTTGCCAGATTCTGATTCGTGGCCCGTATTCTTCCATCGAATCGGGAAATCACTTTTTGGCGGTCAGTATCGTGATCGATATGACGAAACCGACGTTGAAGAGGTTCTTGACGAGCAGGTAAGCGGAAACATTCTGAGGTCAGAAGTGCGATAGGTCTCGCATTCGTACTTCATTCACAGGAGCAATGGGGGAATGCTCAAGGTGGACTAATGAGTCCGGACACCTTTGATTTCTTCCCAAAAGCAATTGACTCGACTTGGTTTGTCGCTCAGGCTAAATAGGCTCGTATCAAGCCCTCTCCATGGATTCTGCTAATGCGATATCTAGTCCTTTTCATCACTCTCGTATCGTTCGCCGGCTCCACTAACTGCGGAGCGATAGAGTTGCTCGATCAATCCAATGTCGTTCAGCCTGGTGGCAGCTTCAGCTCACTGGTTTCGGAAGAGGACCTGCGTGCAGGGCAGGTTGTCACTGTCGGAATGGCTGGAAAGCTGTCTCGAATCGACCTGGGTTTGTTTCGAGAGCGCGATTTGCAGGAATCCGTATTTATTGACGTTGCGAAGGTCGTCAACGGAATTCCTGATTTTACGACTGGGGGGCGTCTCGCAACGACTGAGGTTGCCTCAAACCAGTTGCCTTTTATCATAAGTTTCCCAGCTGCTGCAACGCCGAAATATACCATTAGCCTCGAGTTTTTTGCGTCCGACTTGGAGTTCAGCGTCGGAGACCGTTTTGCAATCGTTATGAGAGCGCCGACGAACGGATATCATTGGTGGACTAGTCATGAAGAGCCCAATACGTATCTCGGGGGAGACATATTTCAGCTATCGACGTTTAGCAATTTATTAATCCATTACACCGACTCAGGTGCTCACTTTCGCACCTATATGGCTGTTGAAGTTCCAGAGCCGAACGCCTTTATGGCCTGCCTGACTGGGCTGCTTGGTCTTCGGCTATTGCGAGTGAACAAAGGTTCCAGGAACCTTATTTCGTTCCGCGCCGACACTTTCCATTGAACTCTCGATAAAGTACCTGCGTCGGCGCCGTTCTGCTGAGTGTGGAATTCTCCAAACTGCCATCTAGAAAATGGCCACTCCACTCGCTATAGTGAGCGCATGTGCATGTAATGCGCTGCCGCTGCGCGCTTGGCTTGTCCGTTCGTCCAGAGCAGCTCATGCCCCGCCTGGAGCCTGACCGTTCGTAACGACGGGCTGTCGTCGGGCCAATTTGTGCTAAGAGAGGAGAGCGTCATGAACGGAGGACATCACCCTACGCACCGACCAACGCCTCGATCAAACGACGCGCCATGTCGCCTGGCGTCGCCTCGCCGCAGCGACAGCGACACGGCAACTCCCTTCCACGCGACGACTTCGGCTTGGTGTCGCCAAAAACGCATGAGGCGACACAGGCGACACCAGGCGACACGCGACAGCAGGGGCGATGCCCGAGTCGGCCAAAATCGGTTGGCCGACATGGCGCACTCGTAGCAGGCAAACTCTGCGTCTCGTCGCGCAGTCCGTGTGGTTCAAAGACAAAAACAAAGCATGGCACGCGGATTTTCGCGGATTAAACGAATAGACGCGGATGAAATCGCCCTTGGAATCCGCGTTCATCCGCCCGATCCGCGAACATCCTCGTCCTATTCGTCGGTTCGTTCACGCCGCCCCCGCCACCGTGTCGAAAAATTCGCCACGCCCGAGTCGGCCACCAAAAACAATTGGCCAACATGGCCCACTCGGCCACCTTGGCCGACTAGCAAAAACCAGCCCTTTCGGTGGGGTAGGTTACGCTTTCAGCCTAGCAGAACCCTCGCCTCCCTGGAGGGCGTCGCTGGTCGGGAATCCCCGCCCAGGGGCTTATTCCATCGCCAGATCGACGCAGATGCACTCTTCGTCGTTGCGGATGTAGGCCCGTTTGTTCGCGAAGGCGGGCGCGCACCAGACGACGTCCCGGCCAAAGGCGTCGTTCGTCGGCTCGATGACGTGGGCGCGATCGAGTTCTTCAAAACCTTCGGGCGTGATCTTGGCGATCACGAGGTCGCCGCTGTCGTTGAACATCCAACGGACATCGCCGTGGCGAACGATGAAGGCCGTGCCCGAGTTGGCGGGACGTTCGCTCACCGGCTCCGAGGTTTCCCAGAGGCGCTTGCCTTCGGCGAGATCGACGGCGCGGAGCGTTCCCTTTTGGTCGAAGCCGTAGAGAATGCCATCCTCGGTGTAGGGCTGCACGTTGATCGGCGAGATCGCCTGTTGGCCTTTGTTGGCCCACACGACTTCGGCCGCCGGCTTGTCTTCGGCGAGTTTCAACAGCAAGCTCTGGTTCGAGTAGCCGCCGACGTAGAGCAGGTCGCCGTCGACGACGGGCGACATGATGATCGAACCGTTCGTGGCGGTATAGGGGACCGACCAATACTCTTTGCCGGTGGCGGGGTCGACCGAGGTCACGGCGTTCGGCGCCAGCAGCACCAATTGGCGGGCGCCGCCCGCTTCGATGATCGTCGGCGGCGAGTAACCTTGCTCAGGCGCGGTGAGGGCGGCCCATTTTTGCTCGCCGGTGTGCTTGTCGAACGCGACGGCATGCGTTCCTTCGCCGCCGACGACGCAAATGAGGTTGTCGCCGTCGACGAGCGGGTGGCTCGAGTAGCCCCACAGCGCGGTCTTCGTGTTGTATTCCTTGGGGAAGTTCTTCTTCCAGAGGATCTCGCCGGTCGCCGCATTCAGGCAGTGGAGATCGCCCACGGCGCCGAGGCAATAGACCTTGCCGCCGTCGACGGTCGGCGTGCAACGCGGGCCGGCGGGGTAGGAGATGTCGTAGGCGACCGGATATTCGACCTTCCACTTCTCTTTGCCGGTCGCTTCATCGAGGCAGTGGATCCGCTCCGTGCCGCTGGAGGGCTTGCGTTCGAAGTTGGCGATCTTCACGTCGTCGCTGGTGACGTAGTCCATCACGTAAACGCGGCCGTCGACGACTGCCGGGCCTGCGTAGCCGCCGGCGACGGGGGTGCGCCACAGGATCTTGGGGCCTCCTTCAGGAAACTCTTTGATGATCCCTTCCTCACGCCAGATGTTGTCCCGTTTCGGTCCCATCCATTGCGGCCATTGGTCGGCGACGGCGGGGGAAGCAAGCGAGGCGACAGTGCAAGCAATGAGTACAACGCGAAGGTTCGACATCGGAAGGCTCCGTAGCGGTGGGCGGGGGATTCGTCCGGCAAGATGAATTAGCGTAGCGGAGGCGGGGGCGGCGTGCCAGAGATCGCAACGTCAGCGAACTCAACCAGTGAAAAGCGTGCGCATCGGCGATTGACTTTGCTCAACTACAAGCATAGCGCGTCGCGGGGGTTGATGACCGTGAGTTGGCGGATCACGTCATCGGATAATGACAACTTCGTGCGGAGGTTCTCTGTCATATGACGCAGCGTGCAGGCGGAACCGACCAAGTGGGAGCGGTCGGCGGCCCAGGTGGCGAGTTGTTCGTCGACGACGACTTGTTGGCCGGCGAGCTGGTAGACTCCCGGGCCTTTGCCGGCGGCGGAGATGGCGTCGCTGACGATGATCGTACGGTCGGGGCCGACGAGTCGCAGATAATTCTGGAGGGCGACAAACGGGATGTGAACGCCGTCAGCGATGAAGCAGATCCAGAGTTTGTCGGCCAGGCTGAGGACGCGCTGGATAACGTTGTCGTGACGGTGCATCTGCAAGGGACAGCCGTTGCCGAGATGGGTGAACATCGACAGGCCGGCGTCGATCGAGCGACGGAGTTGTTCGAGCGAGGAATTGCAATGACCGGCGGAGACGGTTACGCCTTGATTCGCCAGCCACGTCGTCACTCGACCATCGGCGTCTTGTTCGGGCGCCAGCGTGATGAGGCGGACGAGCCCGGCGCCGGCGTCGAGCAGCGCCGCCGCCGTATCGATCGTCGCCGCGCGCGTCGCTTGCGG
>JBGSMO010000459.1:0-1585 GCA_041740115.1 Pirellulales bacterium | reverse complement strand
CGGCTTCGCTGATCAGGCTGCGGCTGCTGCCTGCGATGTAGAGGACCGTCGGATGGAACTGCATGAACTCCATGTCGGCGAGTTCGGCGCCGGCGCGGAACGCCGCGGCGTGGCCATCGCCGGTGGCGACGGGCGGGTTGGTCGTTTCGCGAAAGATCTGCCCGGCGCCGCCGGTGGCGAGAATCGTTTGCTTCGCCCAGACGAAGGTTTTGCCATGGCGTTCGTTCCAGACGAGAGCGCCGCGGCAGCGATCGTCGCTGGTGAGGAGGTCGATGGTGAAGGTGTTCTGCCAGATCTGCGCCTTCAGCACTTCTCGCGCGCGGGCAATCATCGCCCGCATGATTTCTTGGCCGGTGGCGTCGCCGAGGGCGTGGACGATGCGGTTGTGGCTGTGGCCTCCTTCGCGGCCGAGGAGCAACTCTCCTTCGAGCTTGTCGAACGAAGTGCCCCACTCGATAAGCTGACGAATATGCCCCGGCGCCTCGCGGACGACCATCTCGACCACCTCGCGATCGCACAGCCCGGCGCCGGCAGTGAGAGTGTCCTCGACGTGGTTTTCGAATTTGTCATCTGCCCCCAGGACGCCAGCAATGCCGCCTTGGGCGTAGGCGCTGTTCGATTCCTGCAGTTGGTCCTTACTCACCACGAGCGTGGAAAGTCGCGGGTCGATGGCCATCGTCGCCCGCAGCCCGGCGATGCCGCCGCCGATCACTAGCACGTCGACGAAGTGGTGCGACACCCGCTTGGGGTGGAACGCGACCAGATAGCGGGGCACGATCGTCGACATAAGTTGCGGACTGTTGGATCAAACGGCGGCGAGACGTGATAATGAAAGCGGCGGTCGGCGGCTGCTCACTGAGCGAACTAGCACACCTTTTTGCACCGGTCTCAGGAAACACCCAGCCTAGCAGATGGCCGTCGACGCTACAAAAGCATCAACGATGACGGTCACAACGCCGCAGTGCTCGCGGCATAGCGTTTGCAACTGAAATTTCTTAATTCTCACGGTTCCGTTTCGAGCGGGGCCGCTGGTCGTTGCAGAGAGGTTCAAGCCATGAAACCGGTCGACAAAGAACGTTATCGCCGGGCGCTCCAGTCACTGCTGGAGCGGATGCGGCCCGACGCGAATTCCATCAACGAGCAAACCCGCTTCTCCGTAAGCGGCGAGGGGACGCAGGAACTCTCGAACGCACCGTTCCATCTGGGCGATCGCGGGACCGACGAGTTTCTGTTCGACATGAACACGGTGCTCCTGGAGAACGAGGAGTATCTGGTCAATGAAGTTCGCGCCGCGCTGGCGCGACTTCAGAACGACGGCTATGGGAAATGCGAGCAATGCGGCCGGCCGATTGCCAAGGCGCGGCTCGATGCGATTCCGTATGCTCGCTACTGCGTTGCCTGCGCCGACGCCGCCGGGAGCGGGCGGGATGCGAACCTTAACACGGGACGGCCCGGTTCGCCGCGCGATACGTTGGCGCCGGAAGGGGACATGGGCGAGTACCGCGGCATGGATCGCGAAGCGGCCTTCACCGATTTGGAAGTCGAGCGCGACCGCAGCCGGCCGCGCAACGATCAACATGCGGCC
>JBGSMO010000429.1:0-20700 GCA_041740115.1 Pirellulales bacterium | reverse complement strand
CCACATTTGGTACCGGTGAATATGCGGAGCGAACAGGCATGCGTAGTGGTAAGCGTGGGCCGCCTCCTCGAAGCGGGCGTTGTCCTGGAGGCAGTTCCCCCGCAACGCAAGAAACGACGCCAACGCTTCCCGCGGCGTCAGCCAACTGTCGCTGCAAACGCGCTAGCCTGCCGCTCAGGCACGTTGGTCGGCGCTCAGTGACTTCCGAAACAATAACGCTTCAGCCGCCGGAAGTTGATGTGTTGATTGTCGCACATGGGCCGTCCGCGTAAATCAATGTCACGCCGTTGTCCGAAAGTGCTGGGCTAGCTCAGGCTGTCGTAATAATGGGGCCAATAGCCGAATTACTGCGCATTTTTTTTATGACTTGCAATACGTTTGCTTTTCTCAACGAAATCTCCGATAACCCAAAGACCTGGATGATTACTGGCAATTATTTCAAGGCTGTCCAGATACTCTTCTTCGCGACCGGACATGATAGCAAACTCTAACTGACCCTCTGCCAATATTGAGAGCCCTGCCTTCGCATCGGCTTCGATCATGGCTCGCTGCTTGAGATCGACAATCAAGGTTGCAGTGAGTCCGACCAGCGCTGCGATCGCCAAGAAAACAGTGCCTTTCCAGAACTTGCACATACATATCTGTCCTCAATCTATAAAATCAGATCAATGCAGGTGGGCCGCCAGGGGGAATCTCGCAGTTGCCTGTCTTACTGCTATCGTACGCGAATTGCAGGCACGTCTTAACAAAAGTTGTGCAGTCCTCCACTCCTGGGATGTAGGTTTTCGGGTTGTTTTCTTTGTTTTTATAACATTGCAGCAAAGCAGTCTTAAATTTAACGGGGTCAAAACATGTATCATTGATAATGATCGGGTCGCAGTCGGAATAGAAATTACCTGGGCTCACGTCGTCCGGATTTGCGTGTGGATACGTCCTCGCATCATCACGGCGGCATTGGGTACACCCGGTTTCTTTGTTCCTGAATGTTCCAATGCCTTGGCCGTTAACTATCAGGAAATCGTGAATTGAGAACCAGCTAAAAAGCCAATCTCCCTTTTGATAACCTTCGCACCACAACACGCCAGTACCGACTGGTTTGTTGCCAGACGGGTCCACTGCGGTAACGGGATTGCTGCCAACGTACTCATACAGATTCCAAGGGCTGGCCTCATACCCCAACGGATCGCGACTCATCCATCGTGCGGTCGTCGGACTGTACATCGAGAATCCTTTCGCAGTTTAGGCGCGCTGCAAAGCAGCAATGCGTTCTCGTTCCGCCACAGCAATCGCTTTGATTTCGGGAAACTCGTCAGGAACCGCAGCGCCGCACAAGGCCGCGTTGACGCAGTTCCACATCCGATACCGGTGCATATGCGGAGCGAACAGGCACGCATAGTGGTAGGCGTGAGCCGCCTCCTCGAAGCGAGCATTGTCCTGGAGGCAGTTCCCTCGCAACGCAAGAAACGACGCCAACGCTTCCCGTGGCGTCAGTGAATGAAGGTACTGGCCCGATTCCAATTCCTGGGGATCAATCCGCATTGGCCAAGTATGGTAGAACTCGTCGGGATGAGAGTCCATGCCGCGGGTTGCCCCTTCGATATTCACTCGCTCCGGTGGAAAACCTGAGAGACCTTCCGCGTCATCCCATCGCAAGAACACATGGGCCTTGGCATGGACCAGCCGAAGCGGATAGCCAAGCCGTCGACCAACGGCGACGTAGAACACCGGCATGGAAGCACAGGTCCCGCCGTGGTCGGTGAACAGGCCGTGAATGAAGAGATGCCTTGAATCTGTAAAGTCAGGATCGTAGATTCGATCCGCATTGTAGCGGACTCCACACTCCAGTTGTAGGTGGTTGACCAGCACGACCATCCGGAAGATGGCTTCCGAATGATCGTACCACGCCCCATCTTGGCGGAAAATCGGAACCCGCTTCTCGGTTTCTTCGCGGACTTGCGCCGCCCATTCGTCCAGCATGCGAAGGCACTGGGCGTAGTCCAAGCCTTCCGCTCCCGGCAGACCGGCAGCGCACTCAAGATTCTGCCACGCGATATCAAATTGCCCAAGTTGGCGCTCCGGCGCCGCGAGCAAGTCATCGAGCGGTGGGGAGAAACTTGAAACCTCAAATTCTTGATGGCTCACCGCGCTGGCCTCCATTGCACTGGATGCCAGATTTTTAGCGGACCGTTACAATCGTTGCAAACATTTGACATAAATCAGCCACATATAACGACAGTGAAATCTAATGATTCAGAAATCATGATGGGTTAACGAGTCCTGCCCCTTGAGATCGCAATCCGTGGGCTTGCCGCTCTTCTGGAAACACATAGTCTTCCCGAAACCGGTGATAGCGGGCCTGGCCGTCGTCGCAGGCGTCCGGCACGACGAGCGCTCCGTGGGGCTCCTGCTCAAGGATCGCGGGCGCGAGATCCCGCCGTTCGGCGAAAAACCCTCCCCAATAGTCGCCGACGAGGTTCACCCGATGCGATCGGGAGAGTCGACACTTCGTCATGCCGTAAAAGCGGTTGACGTCGTGATACTCGCCGCTGAGGTAACGGATTCGTCGGAGCGTCTCCGGCCGGGCGCATCCCAAGGCGCTGTTCTCGCAGCCTTCGCAGTCCATCTTCAGGTAATCGATTTGCGTAGCGCCCGTGAGCGCACATACCGAGTCGACGACTTCGTCGAGCGTGATCGTCGCCACTTCCGCGTCGAGCCGAGCATAACGATCGGGATCGACTTCGTCTTGTTCATAAAGAATCTGGGACCCGCCGACCCACCCCGGACCGCTGGCCGCCAGCGCCCGAAAGATTCGCAATCGCGCCGCCGAAGAGCGAGGACGCTCACCCAAATCGTCGGCGAATCTGTGAGCCGCGGCCACAGCCGCCGGCAAGACTTTCACCATTGGGTCGCCGCTCAGTCGTCGGCAGGCGCGGAGGTAGTATTCGTCGACCGGCTCAAATGCGAACACTAGCGCCCCGGGAAAATACTCCCGCATCATCGCCGTCACTTCGCCCAAATTACAGCCGACGTCGACCGCCACTCGGATGGGCGGCGCCCCGGTCTTGAGCAAGTAGTTCTTGATCGTCGAGAACTTGTAGCACTCATTGCCTTCCATCGACCGTCTCCTCCGCCGAACTGACGAGCGCTTGATGTAAGCACTGCGACCGATGGAATTTCAGGCGAACACCTCGCTTCGGCGCTGCCGAACCGCTTTTCACCGCGTAGGTCGCCGTCTCGCGCTCCGGCGGCACGTCGGCCAGAAAGCGGCGGATGTCGGCCGCCGATTTGGGATCGATCTCCGTCGTCGGTCGCACCAAGAGCGTCCACTCGGCCGTCGCCACGCTGACAAGCCTCCGCTGAAGGTCGACCATCTTCGTCTTCCGCTCGACCGGCGCGACGCGCGCTCCGTATTCGCGAGCAATTGCAGTTGACCGGTCGCGCGAGGCTTGGTCCAGCACGATCGTTTCGGACGCTAGCGCCGTGCAGAACGACAGGCAGCGTCCCAAGCGGCGCTCGTCGTCGCGCGAGACGACGCCGACGGCGAGCAACCCGTCGACCGTCGCGCCCTCGGCAGGCGCCGCTTGAACAGTCTGGCGGTCACGGACCGTCAGACATTTCAGTCGCTCCTTCATCCTGTCGACCGCCCGGCCCCAGGTAAACTCCGATCGGACGAACTCCGCAGCGCATGATCCGCGACGCCGCGTTTCGTCTTGTGCCTCAAACGCTTGGCGCATCGTTCGTCGCAGTTCGGCGAGATCGACGTCAAGTTCGAGACAAGGGCCGGCGAGCCGCATTTCGTGACTGGTCGCCGTTTCCCTCGCTTCCAGTAGATACCCACGTTCCTCATTGACGAAGTCATCGGTCGCCCCGCCGCGGGGAACGATCGCCGGCAGCCCGCAGGCCATCGCCTCCAAGATCGGCAGCCCAAACCCTTCGCCGCGGTATGGCGCCACGAGGCAGTGGCAAGCGCCGTAGAGTGACGGCAACTGCCGCTCGGTAAGAAAGTGGTCGATGGAAACAATCTCGAGCGCCTTGGGATCGGCGATCGCCTCCAACAACTCCCGCCGAAAATTTCCGTACCGATAAAACGTCTCCTCGCCCAAGCCTTTGACGATCAGGGCGACGTCGTCGTCCCGAGTGAACTCTTGCCGATACGCTTCGAGCACGCGATCAAATCCTTTGCGGGCGATCGTGCCGCCGACGAACAGGAATCGAAACGATCGCGACGTCGGCAGCAGCAGCGGAATCGCGTCGGGCCGATAGACCTCCGGATCGACGCCCCAGGGAATGACGTGGATTTTCTCCGCCGGGACGCCGCTCCGCTCGTAAAGTCGCCGCACGTATTCAGTCGGCGCCCAAATCTCGTCGACGCGGTCTCGCAGCGGCGGCGCCCAATCGAGCGGCAGATGGCCGTATTCGAACGGCTGGATGTGGACCCATTTTCCTTCGGCAGGCGGCTCCCAATTCGGCGGAAAGGCGTGGCGGATAGTCACCTGCGGACCGCCTTCGAACGTTCGATCGATGAAGGGCGCCCGCCGTGTGCTAGCGGCGTCGGACGGCTCTGAGGTCGGATTCAAAAACATTCGTCGGAAAGAGACGGCGCATTGATCGTCGTCGATGAACCGGTCGAGCAGTGTCTCGTTGACCTTCGCAAAACTATGCCACGCATAGAGTTCGCCTTCCAATTCAACGCGAATCTGGTCGGGACGGACAGGCGCAGCGTCGTGCCGAACGAACTTGGACTCGGCCGCTTGCAGCGCCTGCTCCATTGCTTGCCGTCCAGCGGCGAGCCCAAACTTCTCGCGAACCTCCGCCGACGCGAGCGCGCCTCGACGGCGCGCCTCGTCTTGGTTTTCAAAGACGTAGCGCAAGTGCGTCCGCAGCCCATCGAGGTCAGGTTCAAACCATTGATGCCCTGCATACGCTTGCATCCCATGGCGTTCCTGCTCCGGGACCGCCGCCTCGACGGCTGGAATCAAATAGCTGTTCTCCTGGGTCATGAAGTCGACGTTGCCGGAGGCGCCCGTTCCGATGCAGGGAAGCCCGCTAGCCATCGCCTCCATGTAGGGTCGCCCCCAACCTTCGCCACGGGTCGGCAGGACGAAGGCGCGGGCGCTCCGGTAGAGAGCAGCGACTTCGGAACCTGACAGCACATCGTCCCAGAGATAAATATCAGGTCGAGCGTCGAGCGTTGCGCCGACGCCCTGCAGGACGCCTGCGATCTGACCGC
This sequence comes from Pirellulales bacterium, assembly GCA_041740115.1. Lineage (GTDB taxonomy): Bacteria > Planctomycetota > Planctomycetia > Pirellulales > Lacipirellulaceae > Lacipirellula. The sequence goes on along the minus strand of JBGSMO010000429.1, from coordinate 15,470 downwards.
GGACTTCTTCGAGCGTGTGCCCGTGATTGCGGGTGATCTTCAGCAACAAGCCTACTCCTTCGTCGACGCGGAATGTCTCGACGTAAGCGCGTAGCAGCAGGTCCCAACCTTTGCGATAGTCCCAGTCGAAGACCGACAGGAAGACGAAGCGCTCGCGGAGCGGGTCGGGCAACTCGATTGTTTCGCCGTCGGAGCGGTAAATCGTTTCGTCGAAGCAACTCGGGACGACGCGCAGCTTTTCCGGAGGCACCCAGCTCCGCACGAATGCGCGGTAGTTATGTTGGGAGATGACCCAAATTTCATCGTACGCCGCCAAATGCTTGAACCAGCCCTCGGGCAGTCGATCGGTTTCAAAAGTAGTCCGTAGAATATTCAGCGACGTCCCCGGAGCGGGCGGGACAAGCGTGCAAATGCAATTGGTAATCGTGGCCGAAAATATTGGGCGTCGCGCATTGCAGAGGGCCTTCAGCAACCCCCCTTCGCCAGATGGCAGGTCGCAAACTGTCGCTGCCCAATGAATGTCCTCGACCCCAAAGCCACGGTCACCGGCCGCCAACGCCTTGATGAACGAACGCGATTCGTCGGCGTAGCCGCTGGGATCCCAGATCGGCCCTCGCCAAACAATGTCCAAAGGAAGCGTCGGAGCAGTTGCACGGAATTCCGCCAGCGAGGCTGCAATCTCGTCGATCACTTCGGAGAGGTTGCGGGGCTGGCTCGCGGACTCGTTATCGGCCGAGTCGATTAATTTTGCGTGCGATAGCCAGCGATACTGCCCCGAGAGCCACGACAGCAACCAACCTCTGGCCCCGTCGAGATAACCAGCATTCAGCTCGTAATACTGCCAGAGGTCGTAGACCATGTGGCGCATCGCTTGTCGCCAATCATAGGCCTTTCCGCTAGCTGCAAGCTGCAAGGCTTCGGTGGACGTATAACGATTGAGCTTCTCAAGATAGTGCGAAATATTTTCGTAACTGAAGTGATCAATTGCCGTTACGGGATCTGGAGCGAGGCGAATCGACGGGCCGTTGTGCTGGACGCCGCCGTGAAGTCGGGCAGCGAAACTGAAATGGCCGCGTTTCAGCACCCGGGGCATCGTGTAGCCGGGCCACCAGCCGCAGTGCTGCATCCACTGCCCGCAGAAGTAGCTTTTGAAGGGGATCGTGATCGCCGTCAATTCGTCGCCGCGCTGGCGCACGAGCTGATTGACGATCCGACCAGTCTGTTCAGAAATCCATTCGTCGGCGTCGACGAACCACATCCAGTCGTACTTGGCGACGGGAATGGCAATATTCCGGGCGGCGTCGAAGTTGGGGATCAGTTCGTGAGAAAGAATCTGATCGACCCACGGTCGAGCTAGCTCAACCGTGCGATCCTCGCTCCGCATGTCGATCAAAACGACTTCCTCGACGTGCGGCCTCAATCGCCGCAGGCACTCGACGATGTTTCGCTGCTCGTTCCTTGCCAGCACGACGCCGCTGATCATGCGATTCTCCTTAAAAAAGCGGATAACGTCATAACTTATCACTTCTCGCGTCGCGGCCAAAAACAATTTCACAAAAAACAGATAAAATTCGTTGCTCTTAAAACAGGAGAGCGGTATAGTTCGCGTTAGGGAACGAGAAGCTCTCTTTTTCAAATTGCAGGGATGTCGCGATGAGTGCGCGTCCGACCGTAAGCCTCTGCATGATCGTTCGCGACAATTCGCGGACGCTCGGCGCCTGCTTGGAAAGCATCGCCCCTTGGGTCGACGAGATGATCGTCGTTGACACCGGCTCGGCGGACGACACTCGCGAGATTGCCCACCTTGCCGGCGCGCAAGTCCACGAGTTTCCTTGGTGTGACGACTTCGCCGCCGCTCGGAACGAATCCTTGCGGCTTGCCAGCGGCGCATGGCTCTTCTGGATGGACTCCGACGACACGATTTCGGAGGATTGCGGACGACAGTTGCGCCAGCTCGCGGCCGCGCCGTCAGAGTCTGCGCCGACCGCCTATGTGATGCAGGTTCACTGTCCCGGGCCGGCCGGCACAGCCGACGTGACGATCGTCGACCATGTGAAGCTGTTTCGCAACGATCCGCGGCTCCGGTTCGAGGGGCGGATTCACGAACAGATTCTGCCCGCCATCCGGCGAGTCGGCGGCGAGATTCGCTGGACCGACGTTTACGTCTCGCACTCCGGATCGGAGCATACGCCCGAGGCTCGCCAGCGCAAGCAGCAGCGCGACTTACGACTGCTGGAACTGGAGCGCGCCGACCATCCCGAACATCCGTTCGTGCTATTCAATCTCGGGATGACCTACGCCGACATGGACCAGCCTGAGCAGGCGGTTGTTTGCTTGCGGCAGTCGATTGCGGTCTCGCGCCCGGAGGAGTCGCACGTCCGCAAGGCGTACGCCCTGCTGGCGGGGTGCCTATTGCAGTTGGAGTGCTATGTAGAATGCCGTACGACGCTTCAGCAGGGATTGGAATTATACGACGGAGACGCCGAATTGCTCTTTCGACTCGGCGTCCTGGAGCAAAAACTCGCCAACCACGAGGCGGCGATCGCGGCCTACGAAGGAGCGTTGGAAGATCGCGGCGAGCGGCGATTTTCGAGCCGCGATCAAGGGATCACCGGCTACAAGGCGCGGCATAACTTGGCGGGCGTCTATCGCGACGTCCATCGGCCCGATCTCGCCGAACTGCATTGGCGGCTGGCGCTCGACGATGAACCCTCCTTTCGCTCCGGATGGCAGGGTTTGGTCGACGTTCTCTTGGAGCAGAAAAGATTCGTCACGCTTAATGTGGAGATCGAAAACGCTGGCAAAGCGGAAGTTCTCGCGCCGATCGACTTGACGCTCGCCAGGAGCCGGCTGTCGGCGGCCATCGGCGACATTCAAGCCGCGGTCGACTTGCTGGACGCGGAGATTCCCCACCTTAACGGCGAAGCGGTCGAAGCGCAGCGGCTCAAGTGCCAACTGCTGTTCGAGCATGGCTCGGAGGATGCGGCCGGCGCGCTGGAAGAGCTGTCGCGGCTGGTGCCGGACGACGGCGCGGTGTGGCACAACCTCGGCACGGCCCATCAGCGAGCCGGGCGGCCCGTCGACGCGATTCCGCATTACGAGCGGTCAGTCTCCTTGCGTCCGGATTCCGCCCATACGTGGATGCAACTCGGGCACGCCCAGTGCGACTCCGGCGACGAGGACGCCGCCCGTCGTTCGTGGGAACGGGCTCGATCAATTGCTCCAAACGATCCGTTGGTTCTGTCGACGGTGGGAGGGACGTGAGCGATGTCGCGATTTTCCGAAACGCTGCTGGAACATGCTCGGCATCCGCGGAATTGTCGCCGCGACGAGCAGGCGGATCTCATCGGGATGGCGAATCTGGAAGGCGGGCCGCCGCAAGTGGAGTTTTATCTGCGTCTCGAAGGCGAACGCATCGTGAAGGCGTCGTTTCAGGCTGGCGGCTGCGGCGTGACGATTGGAGCGGCGTCGGCGCTAGCAGAGCTTGTGGAAGGTTTGTCGCTTGTGGATGCGTCAACGATAACCCGCGATCGTCTCAGCGATGCGCTCGAAGGCGTCCCGACGGACAAGGCGTACTGCCTCGACGTAGCGCTCGCAGCTTTCAAAAACGCCGCGGCAGTTCGGATGATCTCTTGAGAAACATGAGGGCATAGTATGACCACGATCGCTCAAAATCCGACCGTGTGCTGTCCAACGTGCGCTGACTTCCCTCAATGCCAGGCCTGCAACGGCGGCGCCTCGCTCATGAAACTCAGTGTTACGATCGAAGGCGCTCCCAATGACTCGTACCAGTGCTTGTTCTGCCCAGGGTATACCGGAGGAAATCGTCGCATTATGTGGAGCAATCTCGACGGGACGTACGAACTGGAACAAGATTACGCGGGTAGTTCCAGTTTTCATCTGGATTTTGTAGGAGATTGCGCAAACGTCCAGGATAGCGACGCCATTCTGATCGAGGATAATGAGTCCGGCTGTTGCACCGGCGAGAATTACGACGAACTCTTTGTGTCTACTCAAATGGAGATTTACGTCAGCGGCATCTACGTCAGCCTGGAATGCGTTAACGACGAAATGCGGATCGCGGGCATTGCATTCGGGTTTTGCTTGTGTTCGCGCATCCAGTCATTTCCCTCAGGGCCTTGGGGCGATTGGTCCTGTGATCCATTTGAATACCCCGGAGTCGGTGAAGCGTTTATCTGCGGACTGGAGGATCACGTAGCGACCGCCAGCCCTTGCAGCGGGCAGCTCATGCAGCGCGAACTGCTGTGGCCGCCTGTACTGCAAGAGGACGAGTGCAATTTCTATTTTGTTTGCGATGACCCGATGCATCCCCCGACCGTCAGTCAACTTAAGGCTCAGCTCGCTTGTTAATTCCTATGAATTGGGCATACGGCATCACGACTGTTCCAGAGCGACTCGACTCGCTGTTGCCGGCGACCATCGCATCCCTGGCGACCGCTGGATTTGATCGTCCCATGCTGTTTGTGGATGGCCACGCCGACCGGTTCGGAACTTTGGAAGTCGTGTCCCATCCGCGGCTGGGGCAGCTTGGCAACTGGATGAATGCGATCTTCTACCTCTTCACCAACAAAAAGGCGGACCGTTACGCCATCTTTGAGGATGACCTCCTGGCTTGCCGACAGCTTCGAGAGTATTTGGAGCGATGCCCGCCGGGTAAAGTCTATTGGAATCTGCTAACCCACGACGACAACCTGCTGCTCACTAATCGAAAGCCTGGTTGGCATGAATCGAATCAATTGGGAAGGGGCTCAGTAGGACTCGTCTTCGATCGACCTGCGGTGGACTGCTTGCTTCGCATGGAGCGCTTTGTTCGTGCGCCGTCGAACGGTGAAACGATGGCAGATGCCGTCGTGATCGCCACGCTGAAGTCGCTTGGCTACAAGGAGTTCGTTCACTATCCAAGCCTGTTGCAGCATGTGGGCCTCAACAGCACGTTGAACAATTCCTTTGGTCACGTGAGCGGATTTGAAGGAGTTGATTACGATCTCCTTTCCATTCAGCAGCGTGAGATTGCGCCGCGAAGAAGTCGCTTTTGCACCTTTGAGCGAGACGGCGAAGTGATGGTGTGCGTCGGGTGTGGAAAGCGAATCGACGTCGCCGATCCAACGATCCCTCCCGAAAAGTATCGTGCGCGTTGCCAAACGGAATCGATGCGATGACATACTGCGACCTCGAAACCGAACTGACCGAGGGCGACCGCTACCTCCACCGCTGTCGACGCGAGGGCTGCGGTCGGAGTTTCGTTTCAGCGGCCCCGCGACATCAGGTGATGTGCCGCGTTCAGCCGGAAGAGTCGATGTTGACCGCGATGCGTTCGGCAAAGAGTGCGAAGCGATCGCCGCCGTCAATCCTGCGGCAGGCCGCCTCCTTCGTCTCGGCCGAAGCGCGATGGATCGGCGCCGGCCGCCCGATTCGCAGCGAAGCGCGAGTCGCGGAGATCTTTGCGATCTGCCAAGCCTGCCAGCACTTCCGCCCCGGAGCCTCGGAACTGGAGGGCTCGTGCGTGGTGTGCGGCTGCCGACTTCGGCGCACTGGCGGCCTGTTCAACAAGATTCAGATGGCCACCGAAGGGTGCCCGGCGAAGCCTCCCAAGTGGACGCCAGAAGAGTCAGCCACTTTAGAAAACTCCCTAGCCGTCGCTAACGGCTGATTATTTATCTGTTTCAGCATTTAGGGGATAGCGTCATGGCCGATTGCCCTCCGTCGATTGATTGCGGCTGCGCGCCGTCGAACTGCCCCCCCTTGCCGTTGCCCGATGCGGGCGAAATGGCGCCTGGCAGCGGAGGCGGAGGATGCGCGGACGGCCCTCAGCCCTCACAGGTCAACGCGGACGACCAGTGCTGCGGCTGCGATTCGGGCTGTTCAGGCGATAGCAGCCCGAGCCCCAACCCGACCGGCCCGCCGGCGCTGGGGAGCGGCCCCGACATTCCGATGGCCAAGGGGAACTCGCCGGCGATCAATGTGGCGAGCGGCAACCTCTACTACAACATTCCGGTGGTCCACTCCGGTCCCTACGCCCCGCCGGTGAAGCTCACCTACAACTCGCGGGCGGCGAGCCAGACGATCCAATACGGCTACGGCGTGGCGGGACTCTACAACCAGACGATCAGCGAGGTCAGCGGCAGCGACGCGAACGTCGATCTCACTAAGGGGGACGGCGCGACCTATCGCTATACGAACAAGAACGCCGGCACCGGTTACTACGAAACCCCCGGCGGCGCCCGCAACTCGCTTAAGCGAACCGGCACGGGCTGGACCGAAACGCAGCCCGACGGGCTGCAGTACAAGTACGTCCGCTATACGAGCAGCCCCGAGAATCTCGGCCGCCTGGAAGAGATCGTCAATCGCGGCGGCCAGACCTGGACGCTCGCGTACGACACGGGCGGCGAACTGCTCCGGATCACCGATCCGTTCAGCCGCCGCACGACATTTACCTATTCCAGCGGCAAACTCACCCAGATCACCGACTCGGGCGGCCGCAACACCGGCTTCGTGATCGACGGCAACGGCGACCTGGTGCAGATCACCTCCCCGGAGACGTGCGTTACGAGCCTCGCCTACGACGGCAGCCACCGGCTGATCGGCTACGTCGATCCCGCCGGCAACCGGACCACCTACGGGTACGACGGGGCCAATCGCGTGACGAGCATTACCACCGCCAAGAACGAAACGACCTCTTACAACTACACGAGTCCCACGCTTCTCAAGGTCACGGATGCCCGCAACTTCATCACGACGGTCACTTTCGACGCCGATCGCCACGTGAGCGAAGTCGAGAATCCGCTCGGCCAGCGGACGACGTACGTCTGGGCCAACAACTTCATGACGGCGCTGGTCGACGCCAACGGCAACCGGACCTCGCTCGTCTACGAGACGGGGATGGCCGACAAGACCACGCCGATCAAAGCGATCGTCTCCGCCGACGGCGGCCGGACGACCTACCAGTATACTGTAAGTAACAATCGACTGCAGGCGGTGATCGATCCGTTGGGTCGCCGCACGACGCTCCTTTGGAGCGGTTCGCCTGTGCAGCGAACCGGCGTCATTGATCCAAGCGGCGTCCTCACGTCCTACACGTATAACAGCCGTGGCCAAGTTCAAGCCGTGAAGGATAGTCTTAATCGCGTCACCTCGTACGTCTACGACGACGCCAACGGCAACTTGAAGGCAATCCAGAATCCGCTCCTTCAGCGCACCACCTTCGGCTACAACGGCTACCAGCAGCGGATCACGACGCAGAATCCGCTGGGTTACATTACGACCACCAGCTACGACGCCGTCAATCGGCTCGTCGGAACCACCGATCCGCTGGGGAATCAGACGAGCTACTCCTACGGCGTCAACTGCCTGCGGCAATCGGTCACCAACGCGCTGGGGCAGATTACCACCACCGTCTACGACCCGAACAAGCGGGTCCAGGCGACAGTCGATCCGTCGGGACATCGCACGACCTACAGTTACGACGCCGTCGGCAACTTGCGCACCGTCCAGAGCGCGCTCAACTTCCTGACGACCTTCGCCTACGACGCCGCCAATCGGCGGACCTCGCAAAAGAACCCGCTGGGGCAAGAGACGACGTTCGAGTACGATCCAGCCGGCAATCCCCAGGCGATCGTCAATCCGCTGGGCCAGCGGACGACGAGCGTCTACGACGCGATGAACCGAGTGAAGGCGAGCCAAGACGCCCGCGGCGCCTTCACGACGTTCACTTACGACCTGGCCGGCAATCAGATCGAAGTTCAGGATGCTCTCAACCGTCGGACGACGACCGCCTTCACCGTGCTAAACCGGACGCGCTCGGTGAAGGATGCGCTAGGGCATATCACCACTTACGGCTACGACACCGCGGCGCGGCTGATCACCGTGCACAACGCGCGCGGATACCTGACTGCTACCCTCTACGACAATGCTGACCGCATCCGATCGATCACCCAGCTCCTCGGCCGCCGCACCACCTTCAGCTATGACGCCGCTGGTCAGCAAATCGCCGTTCTGAACGCTCGCGGCTACATGACGACCAGTCAATATGATCCGGCCGGCAATCTCAAGACGACCAAAGATCCGCTCAATCGCGTGACGACGTTCGCCTACGACGCCCTCAATCGTCAAACGACCGTCCAGAATCCACTGGGCCAGGTGACGACGACTCGTTACGACGCCGACGGACAGGTTTCGTCCCTGGAGAATCCGCTCGGGTATCGGACCACCTACATCTACGACGCGCTTCACCGGCGAACCGCTGTTTGGGACGCGGAGAATCGCCGCACGACGACCGTCTACGACAACGCCAACCAGGCGATCGCCGAGCAGAACGCCCTGGGACGCCGGACGACCTTCCAGTACGACGTCGCCGGCCGCCGCGAGGCTCTCGTCAACGCCCGCAGCCGCCGCACGACGTACCAGTACGACCCGACGGGCAACGTCACAATCGAGATCGATCCCCTGTCGCGCCGGACGACGTACACCTACACGGCGATCAACCAGCAGCAGTCGAAGCACGACGCCCGCAACGCCCGGACCACCTACTCGTACGACCCGGTCGGTCGCCTCTCCGGCCAGCAGTTCAGCGACGGAATTCGTTACACCTTCTCCTACGACCCGGTCGGCAACCGCCTGACGATGGCCGACGCGACCGGTCTAACGACTTCGACCTATGACGCACTGAATCAAACGTCGACGGTCGTCAATCCTGAAAATTTAACGACGACTTACTCGTACGATCAGGTCGGCAATCGCTTGTCGATGGTCGCGCCTGGCGAAGGGACGTTCGATTACGGCTACGACGCCGCTAATCAACTTAAGCAGGTCACCACTCAGGGCGGCGAGCAGACGCTGATCGACTACGACGCTGCTGGCCGACAAAACTTCTTGGAGCGGGCCAACGGCGTCGTGACAACCCAAGTCTACGACGCCGCCGGGCAGATTACGCTCATCGGCCACCAGGGCGCGAGCGTTCTAGATCAGTTTACCTATACTTACGACCGGGTCGGCAACCGCACGAGCGTCCTGGAACTGAGCGGGGACCGAGTCACCTACACCTACGACCCCCTCTATCAACTCACCAAGGAAGCCCGTTCCGGGACGGCCGCCCACACCACCACCTACGTCTACGATCAGGTCGGCAACCGGACGAACGTCGAGGAAACCGCCGGAGGGGTCACGACGATCACCACCTATCTCTACGACTCGGCCGATCAGCTTGCCGACAGCGAGACGAGCGACTCGCAGGGGAACCCGGTGACGACGATCACCTACGCTTACGACGGCGCGGGAAATCTGTTGACGTCCGGCACGTCTCCTTCCAATACCTGGAGCGTCGACAATCGCCTGATCAAGGTCACGCTGACGGGCAACGTCGTCGCCACGATGGCCTACAACGCCGACGGGTTGCGGGTGAGGAAGGAGAACGCCAGCGGCGTCGTCAAGTCGATCTGGGACTTTCAGAACCTCTTGATGGAAACCGACGGAGCGAACGCGACGCAGGCGGTCTATACCCTCGCGCCGCGGGGATACGGCGTCCTCATCAGTCAGCGCCGCGGGTCGACCAGCCATTTTGCGCTCTACGATGCGCTCGGGTCGGTCATCGGACTCACCAACGCCGCCGGAACCCTCACCGACTCCTACCGTTATAAGGCCTACGGTTCCGACCTCCTCGTTTCGGGCACTACCGTCAATCCGTTCCGCTGGGTCGGGCTCCTCGGGTATTATTACGATGCGGGGCTCGGGACTTATTACATTCGAGCGCGGCACTATCACTTGGCGATCGCGCGATGGATGAGTCGCGATCCTCTGGGGTATGGGGCGAGCCCGTGGAATCTGTATGAGTATATCCACAATCGCCCGGCAAGCATGGTAGATCCATCGGGCTTGGTGTTTGAGGAAGGTGGGCCGACACCAATATATTCTCCCTCCAGTGTCTGCTGCACGTTTGACGATGGTGACGATCAATGGTCGCAAACCGTAGAGTGCCCCTACCACAGTACGGCACAGGACTGTTGTTCGGCTCGCGGGTATGGACTTACGAGCAAATGGAAAGTCATCCATAGCCGTAGTGGAGCCTGCCAAGATCGCCCGACAACTGGGTGGTGTGACAAGCACCCATCCGAGATGGATCTATTAGACTGCATGACTTGCTGCGTAGAGAATAATTGGCCAATGACGATGGCGGGTCTTGGTTGGGGCATAGGAGGATTTAGAGTTAAGAAGAGACATCTGCAGCCGAACCAATACATAAGGGAAACTTGGCTGTACAGAATGCGGTGGTGTTTTCCGAGTTGGATGCGTCCAACAATAGTAACGGTTAGGAACGTTGCTCGGCGATCTGGTTATTTCTTCATCGCGGCTGGAGTGGGGGATGCAATCACGGAGTTAATATGTTTGGATATATGCGCTCACAAACAATTCGGAGGCCTAAGCCCAATCACCAGGCCGCGAAAATCGTGACGCGTTACCAACAAATACGACACCTAATAGAACCTTCATTCCTCCTTTCGACGCCTTCGCAGAGTGCCGGAAGCAGCTGAAGCGCCATTTAGTGGAGCGTGTTTTATGTATCCATCAGAACGAGCGTATGCGGAAGAATGTAAGCATAGGCCACGTCTGTCCAATGATGAGTTCGTAGAGAGGTATTACGCATCTAGCGATATGCCGCGAAGCATTCCGCTACGAGTCCGCGATATTATTGAAGAGCAATTGGGAATGAGCAAAATTATTCCGTCCGATCGTCCCTGCGAAATCCTGAAGGACGTAGGAATAGGAACGATTGTAGATGAGATTGCAGAACAATTTGATATAGTGGTGGATGATGCGGAGATAAACAACCTTGACGGCTCGTTCGACTCCATTGTGCAGCTAATCAAGCTCAAGCTAATCGATGTGCAGAGCCATAAAAGCCACCCCCCCCAAGTTGATGAATTGAACATTTAAAAAACGGGTCCGTCTCAAAAACTTCCTCCGCTTGATTTCAGACCCGAAACAGTCGCGTCTACGAGGGTCGCAAGCGATTTTCGGGGAGAATCTCCGCGCTCGACCCGTCGTCAACCCCGACAGCCGGACGATCACCTTCGCCTACGACCCGGTCGGCAACCGGACCTCGATGGCCGACGCTACCGGTCTGACGACGTCGACGTACGACGCGCTCAATCGTCAAAAAACCGTCCAGAATGCGCTGGGGCAGGTCACGACGACCAGCTATGACGCCGACGGGCAGATGTCGTCAGTGGAGAATCCGATTGGTTACCGGACGACCTACGTCTACGACGCGCTCCACCGCCGCACCGCCGTCTGGGACGCTGAGAACCGCCGGACCACCACCGTCTACGATAGCGCCAACCGAGCGATCACAGAGCAGAACTCCCTGAATTTCCGAACCACGTTCCAGCACGATGTCGCCGGCCGCCGCGAAGCCCTCATCGACGCCAACGGCAGCCGTACGACCTATCAGTACGACCCGGCGGGCAACGTCACGTCAGAGATAGAACCTTTAGGGCGACGGACGACTTTCACCTACACGGCCCTCAACCAACTCGAATCGAAGCTCGACGCCCGAAACGTTCGTACGACTTATATCTACGACGCCTTGGGACACTCGACGGAACGTCGTTTTAGCGATAGCACTCCGACAGTCACGTATGAGTACGACGCAGTCGGCAATCGTACGCAGATGAGCGATGCGAGCGGCGTAACGACCTACACCTACGACGCACTTGATCGACAACTCACGCGTTTTAACAGCGTGGACGCGACTCGTCTAACGCAAAGTTACGATCCGGTCGGCAATCGACTGACGCTCGACGTCAATGAAGGCCGGTTCACCTACGTTTACGATCCCCTCAATCGGGCGACTCAGATTACCAATCCGTTCGCGGATCGAGTGACTATCGCCTTCGATGCCCTCGGTCGAACCCAGCAAGAAGACGTCAGCGGGGGGCTTCGCCGGATCTACACGATGGATTCGGCCGGGCGCGTCCAGTCCGTTCTCAACCGCAAGCTTCCCAGCACCGACCTTGCCAATTACGACTATCAGTACGATCGAGTGGGCAATCCCTTGCAAGTCGCTGATCTTGTGACCACTAACGTGACGACGTTCGCCTATGACGCCGCGCATCGACTCGTGAACGAGCGAGCGTCAGGTGTGTTGGCGTACAACATCACCCATACGTACGACCCGGTCGGGAATCGACTGTTCGAAGATTCGGGAACTCAACGCGGGACATTCACTTACGACGCCGCCAATCAACTCGTCACGGCAGTCTTTCCCAGCGGAGTGAGTCCGACGCATCAGTACACGTACGACGGAGCGGGAAACCTGATCACAGACTTTTACACAACTTCATCCGCCAATACACTTTATTACACATGGAGTGCAGAGAACCTGCTGATCAAGGCGGAATCAGACAGACAGGACACGTACGAACACAAGTACAATGGCGACGGGTTGCGGAGTTCGAAAACAGACGATGGCGGAACGCCCTTGCGGTTCGTCTGGGACGGTCAGAATCTAGTGCGCGAGCCTCAAGGAAGCGTCGTCTACTTGAATACGTACAATCCCCAGGTCTATGGCCATCTGCTGGGGAGACGGAGGGCGACGACCACCATTCGCTGGTTCGGTTACGACGCCCAGGGAACAGTCACCCAAATCTTAGACGGGAATGGCGCGTTGCTAACCTCTAATCGGTTCTCGGCCTACGGAAAGCCGCTGAGCGGCGGCTTTTCGCAAGTCGCGTGGATCGGACGGCTGGGGTATTCCAGGGATGACGATGACTACAACAACTACTACGTTCGGGCGCGGTGGTATACTCCCGTTACGGCAAGGTGGTTGAGTCGAGATCCGTTGGGGTATGAAGCAAATCCGTGGAATCTATATGACTACTCGTGGCAAAACCCCACCACTTGGACTGATCCATCGGGACTGCACCCCTCCATGGCCGGATGTTTTTCCTTCAATCCGTTTAGTATTTTTACTAGAAGCGTGGAAGATGTAGTGAATGACTGTGGCTTGAGTACATCCGAAGAACGACGGATGTTTCAGCATTGGACTGGCAATAGTGGAAGTCCCTATAAAATTCCGGACAACGACGTCTGTTATATGGGAAGGAATTCCCCGGTGCTTAGTGCTGAATTGAATCGACTCAGAAACGCTTGCCTATCCGGCAGACCGCTTCCAGATCCGCCGCCAGGAGGCTTCCCTGCTCCACCTCCGTATCAAGGCGGAATTGGAGGTGGTCGGTATGAAATTCGCTCAACCTGCAACAATGGTTGCTTCTGCTACGAACTAATAATAACCGATGTATACGATTTCGATTGGAAGTTCTTTAAGCGGTCATTGTCAAATGAATTAAAGACGATGGCAGTATCATGCACCATTAGCGGAACAGACTATGATGTGATTGGCACATGTCGTGATTGCTTTGGCCCTGGTTGTTCTCCTCGATTAGGTCCGCAACCAATCCCATTCTGACCACTATTCTCATTTTTTCAAATATTCATGTTTTCGGCTATGACTTTATCACGATCCACAATCGTATGGTTTGTTGCTGTCGCCGTAATCGCTTTGTTAATGCTTGGATGGTGGAGCCTCTTTCCTTCCAAGGAACAAATGTTTGAGAGAGTAAGTAATTTACCGTTACTTACGTCATCGTTAGTTGAAATCAGCGAGACGGCTTCTGGACCGATGGACAGCGACGGGATGCGGTGTTTTGAGGTCGCGATTGACGCCCCTACATTCATAAAATGGCGTCAGCTAGCGCCGTTAGCCTGTAATCGCACCTGGAAATCCGGACCTGTCACAGAAGCATACGTCATGCGAGGTGCCAAATATCCGCCTTCAGCTGAGTACGAATCTGCAACTAATTTTTACGCGACATGTATTTCTGACGATGAGGGACAACTGATCATTGTCAATCCAAAGCAGTCCCGTGCGTGGTTGCTCGATTGGTGGTAGCGCCAAAAAAGTTCGGCGGGGAGCCCAAATACCTATTTCTCCAATTGGTACCGTGCGATAACCCGCCATTTTCACCTACTGTCCGTCTCAAAAACCTCATCCGCTGAATTTCAGAAGCCGGATTGGCGTCAACGCGAGAAATTCCGTCGCTTCCCAGAGGAGTGCAAAGCGGTCGCCGAGTCGTCAGAGTCGCTGTAGAGGCCGCAGCTTTCAGCTGGCTGCGGGGTTCGTCGCCGAAGGCGCTCTCAAGAACGCCTTCGTTGCGCGTCTCTAGGCAGCGCGACGGAAGTAGCGGTGGTGAAGTCCGCCGACCATCGGCTGAGCGACGACGCGGCCGCGCTCAGGTGGTTCGACGTCTCTGGAAAGCGGCGCGTTGTCGTCCAGCGCTTGATGCGTGCGGGCCGCATGATAGTAGGCGAAGTACTCCGTTAGAATCCTCTTCAAGTGCGCTTCGCCCAGCACGATGACGTGATCGAGGCATTCGCGGCGAATGGTTCCAATGAGACGTTCGACGTAAGGATTCTGCCAGGGCGAGCCAGGCGCGGTGCGAACTTCGTCGATGCCGAGTCGAGCGACCCGCTCTTGAAACGCGCGGCCGTAAATCGCGTCGTTGTCGCGAACGAGATGCTTTGGGGCGGAGTCAAAAGGAAACGCCTCGACGATCTGTCGGGCCGTCCACGCGGGGGAGGGATGAGCGGTGACGTTGAAGTGAACGACCCGCCGGCGATCGGGTAATAACACGAGAAAACAGTAGAGCAAGCGGAACGTTGCGGTCGGAACGACGAAAAAGTCGATGGCGGCGATTTCGGACGCATGATTCTTCCAAAAGGCTTGCCACGACGGCGAGCCGCGTCGTCGCGGACCGGAGGTCGGTTCGGGCAGGTACTTGCGGATGGTCGCTTGGGAAACGTCATGCCCGAGCAGTCGAAGTTCGGCTTGTAGCCGCGGCAGGCCCCACAGCGGATTGTCGCGGGCCAACTGACGGATGAGCCGACGCAGCTGACGGTCTTTCCGAGACCGACCGCCTTGCGACTTCCATCGCCAAAACAGCCGGAAGCCGGCTCGATGCCAGCGGCAGACCGTGTCGGGCTCGACGATCACGAGCGTCGATCGCCAATGACGCCATAATCGCATCAAGACAAGCGGTCGCGCCGCTTAAATTTGGGCCGGGGACGATCGCGCTTGAAGATGGCCAAGTGTTGTCGCAACGCGATGTTTTCGGCGATCAGCGCGGCGCGAGGGCGCAGCAAGTTGAACAAGAGTACGAACCAGTCCATCGAATCGATCTCGTTCCGGATAATGGCGATGACAATCTCAGGAAACGAGCGTAAGTCTTTCGTTTCATTTTTCAATCCGCCGTCGACGGGTGGCCGCTTACCGCTTCAATCCACGTCCTGAACTTGCAGCCTCATCGCCCCCGCCCTCCCGGCCCTCGGCCGCTTGCCAGGTCGGGCGCCCTTGGGCGCCGCCCTGGAGACATGCCCCCGCCCCCCGGCAGGGCGGCGAG
>JBGSMO010000365.1:0-20576 GCA_041740115.1 Pirellulales bacterium | reverse complement strand
GGGCGCTGGCGGCACGGGGCCGGCGGCGGTAGCGTTAACGGGCGCTAAGCCGCGAGCGGCGTGGCGTCACTCGCTCTGTGCGGCAGAGGAATGGAGATCGGCGTCGAGTTCGTACTCGGCGCCGATTTTCGTTGATAGGTGGAGCGACCGTTCGCCGTACCGAATCGCAACAGGTTTCCCCCGCAGCGATTTCACGCGCGCGTGCGTCAGCTTGGCGTCTTTCCAACCGATGGAGATCTCGAAGCCGCCGCGAGCGCGGAGGCCGCGAACTTCGCCTTCGCTCCACGCCGCGGGGAGCGCTGGCAGAAGTTCGACGATAGGGTCGCCATTAGCAGTTCGAAGGTGTGATTGCAGCAGCATCTCCGCAATGCCGGCAGCCGCGCCAAAATTGCCGTCAATCTGGAATGGCGGATGGGCGTCGAACAAGTTCGGGTACACACCGCCGCCGCGGTAGTTAGCCTTCGGCGAATCAGTGAGCGTGAGTAGCCCGTTAAGAACGTTGAGCGCGCGATCGCCGTTGCGGAGCCTCGCCCAGAAATTGATCTTCCACGCTCGCGACCAGCCGGTCCCGCCGTCGCCGCGGAATTCGAGCGATTGCTGAGCAGCCCGCATCAGTTCCGGCGTCTCGACGTTGATTTCGCTCCCGGGGTGCAATCCCCAGAGGTGCGAGACGTGGCGGTGATCGTTCTGCGGATCATCGACGTCTTCGAGCCATTCTTGCAGTTGGCCGTGACGGCCGATCTGGTTCGGGGCAATGCGGCGACGGATTTCGGCCCACTGCCGGCGCTGGGGTTCGTCGACGTCCAGAATTTCAGCAGCCTCGATGGCGTTGGCGAGCAGATCGCGGATGAGCTGATGGTCCATCGTCGGACCCATGACGAGTCCCCCCTGCTCCGGCGAATTGCTGGGGCCGCTGATTAGCCAACGATCGGGACTGCGAGGATCCTCAACTAAATAGTCGACGAAGAACTCCGCGGCGCCCCGCATGTGGGGATAAGCCCGCGCGCGGAGAAATTGCTCGTTTCCGCCGTAGAGATAATGTTGCCACAGATGTTGGCAGAGCCACGCGGCGCCGGTCGGCCAGATGCCGTGGTTCGCGGCGTTGATCGGCGCTGTGCCGCGCCACAGATCAAAGTTGTGGTGCAGCACCCACCCCGGTGCGCCGTAGTGAACGCGGGCCGTCTCGGCGCCGCTTACGGCGAGCTCGTCGACCGCGTCGAACAATGGTTCGCCGCATTCGGCGAGGTTGGCCGGCTCGGTGAGCCAGTAGTTCATTTCAAAGTTAATGTTCGTCGTATGCTTGCTGTCCCATGACGGCTTCAGCTGATCGTTCCACAGCCCTTGCAGATTTGCCGGCTGATCGCCTGGCCGGCTGGAGGCGATCATCAAGTAACGGCCATACTGAAAGAAGAGCGCAGCCAGCCGCGGGTCGCGGTTCTTTGAATAGAGCAGAATTCGCTGATCGGTCGGCTGCGAAGCGTCGCCGGCAGGCGGGCCAAGCTGCAAGACGACGCGACGAAAGAGCGATTGGTAGTCGGCGAGATGATCGATGCGGAGTTGCTCGAACGTTTTCGCCGCCGCCGCGGTTGCGTCGCGATTGCTGCGCGCGATCGGGTCGCCCGAGAGGTCGCGGAAGTTGACGAAGTTCGTCGCCGCCGTGACCAGCAGCGTCGCGTACGAAGCGCCGCTGATATGTAGCTTCTCGTCCTGAAGCTTCACGACGCCGTCAGTCCCGAGCAGCGTCAAGGCCGCAGCGAAACGCATCTCGCCTGGAACGGGAAAACCCGTTTGATCGACGCGATCGCTGACGCGGCCGGTGAGTTGCAGGCAGGCGGCCGACAAATTGGCTTCCCCGCCGCAATCATCGTGTTGCTCGATCTTAACGTCAGATTGCGGAGAGGTAAGCGACGCGACAAACGTGAGTCCCGCTGACTGGTCGCAGGAGAGACGTACCACGATCGTCCGATCTGGATGGCTTGCGAACGCTTCGCGCTTGTAGCGAATGCCATCGACGAGATAGGAGGTCGTGGCGACTGCCATTTCGAGATCGAGCGAGCGTCGATAGTCCTGCGGATCGTCGTGCCCGGCAAACTCCAGGTGCAGATCGCCAAGCGGCTGGTAGGCTCGCTGACGGATCGGAATCGACATGAAGCGTTCTGCCGCGAGCGCTTCGGCTTCCTTCTGCTTACCGGCGAACAGCAACTCCCTCAACTGCAGCAAGATTTCTGCAGCGCCGGAGTGATCGTAGCTCCGGGGCCCGCCGGTCCAGAGGGTGTCTTCGTTGAGTTGCATCCGTTCGGCGGCGACGCCGCCGAAGATCATGGCGCCAAGTCGACCATTGCCGATAGGGAGCGCCTCGGTCCAGCGGTTGGCGGGAGCGTCGTACCGCAGTTGCAGCAGGACCGTCGCCAAATCGCGACTGGCGCCCGACGCCTCTTTAGCCGACGCCTCTTTAGCCGACGCCTGCTGCGCCAACCAACCGGCGAACGACTGCCAAGGGCAGACCAGGCCGCCGGCCGCAACGCGGAGGAGTTGTCGTCGATCGACTCGTCGCATCAACTCCCCTGCCCTGCTTTCGATTTCTTCGGAGTCTGGCCGGAGTGGCGAGCACGGTATTTCTCCAGTCCGTCGAGCCGAACGGTTTCGACGTTGACGCTATAGGTTGTTTTGCTGACAGGGCGATAGGCGGCGTCGGCGCGATTCAGTTCGGCGAGCATCCGCACCGCTTCATATCCGTAACGAAACGGATCCTGCGCAAGCGTTGCGTAGATATGTCCTGCGGCCAGCCCGTCGAGCGTCGCCGGTGCGTCGTCGAATGTGATTACAGTGATCTTGCCGAGACGATCTTCGTCTTTCAGCACTCGCATTAGCAGCGGGCCGTGTCGGGCGTTCATACCGACGAAGCAAGCCAAGTCGCCGTGCTTCGCCAGCGTCTCGTGAATTAACTTCGTGCCTTGCTCGTCGCTGCCGTCGTCAACGAGAATATCGACGACCTCGTATTTCGGTTTCGAATCGTCGGCGGCGAGTTGGCTTAGCGCTTCTTGGAAGCCCCCCGTCCGATCGATGAGATTATCTTTGGTGAGATTCGCCAGAATCACGGCGACTTTCCCCCCTTGTGGGATAGCGTCTGGCAAGAGGCGTGCACAAGTTCGCCCCGCGCCGAAGTTGCTTGTCCCCACATAACCCTGGCGAGCTGAATCAGGAGCATCGGAATCAAACGTCACGACCAACGCCTGTTTGGCGAGATCGTTGATAAGCGGGGTTTGTCCTTCGGCATCGAGCGGACTGATGGCCACGCCATCGACGGCGGTGGGGTCGATCTCCTTCAAAATCTCGGTTTGTTGATCGAGGCTTTCGGAGTCAGGAGGCGTTTCGACCTGTAGGCTCACCGTCAAATCGTTGGCGGCCGTTTTGGCGCCGTTGACCGCCTGCTGCCAATAAGGGCCCGAACCGCCGGTAATGAAGACGATGGTCGGCGGCGGCGCGGACGGAGGAGCTTGGAAGACGCTTTGCCGATACCAGGCGGCGCCCGCCAGGGCGACCAATAGGAGTGCGCCGATCCAGAGTCGATGAGTCGACATACTTGCTTCCTCACGACGAGAAAAGAAGAGAAGCGTTGGCGACCGCTGCATCAAGCCGCCGAATCATTCCGTTGATGCTAGCAGATTAGACGCGGTGCGCAATTGGCGACGGATGATTGCCGCGATTGGGGAAATCGGCAGCGCAGCAAAAGGCCGGCGGAAGAGTCGCCTTCCGCCGGCCATGTTGGCGCTTCCGTCCCCCGGCGGAGCCGGAGGCCGAATTGCATGAGGAATCGCGGCCGTTACTTGGCGCCAGTGAGGCTTTTGATCAACTTCACCTCGGCGTCTCTATACGGCTTGCCGTCGGTGTGGAAGATCTCGTGATGCCAAGGCTTCGGCTCGCCAAGTTCCGGCATCTGCCAAGTCGGCCAGGGGTACTTCGTGTTCGTCTTGCCGTCGACGAGGCCCCAGCAGTAGCAGCCGATCTTTTCTTTCTTGAAGATCGGCAGCACCGCTTCCCAAGTGCTGCCGTTGCCGCGGGCGAGGAACTCGGTGCAGATCAGCGGCCGGCCTGTCTTGCGCAGTTGGGCGATCCGGCCGTTGAGAATCTCGGGGCCGTCGTAGTTGTGGAACGAAACGACGTCGCTCAGTTCGAGCGCGGCCTTGTGGACCAGGTTCAGCTTGGCGGGCGCGTCCCACTCGGGACCGCGCCAAACGCCGACGGTCAGCGGCTGCGACGGATTCGCGTCGCGGGCCCACTCAAAGCTCTTGCGGACGAGCCGCTCGGCTACCTCGTCCTTATTCTTCAACTCAAGCGGTTCGTAGCTGTTCGAGTTCGGGTTGTCGGGTTCGTTGAAGAGGTCCCAGATGAGGACGCGTTCGTCCTGACCATAACGCTTGATCACCGCGGTGACGTAATCCTCGAGCGCGTCTTGCTTCGCCGGATCGGCGAGAATCACGCGACCTGGGCTTTGGACCCAACCGCTATTATGGACGCCCGTGCGAGGGCGACGCTGCGGACCCGATTGCGGATCGGGATCCCACACGCCGTCGAACAACACGATCATCGGACGAATCTTATGCTTCGCGCAGATTTCAAGGAATTGGTCGACCCGCTTGAAAAATCCGTCGGCGTCGTCGCGCCATGGCACGTCGTGCAGAAAGACGCGCACTGTGTTCATGCCGAGCGACGCCGCCCAGCCGAGCTCGCGGTCGATCGTCTCGGCGTCGAATGTCTCCGCCTGCCACATTTCGAGTTGGTTAATCGCCGTGCTCGGCGAGAAATTGCAGCCGACGAGCCATGGTTGCTTGGCGTACCACTCGTTCGCTTGCGTGGCCGACCATTGTTCGCCGGCGCGGGCGGAAACGACGAGTTGCGTGACCAATAGCGTCAGCGCGGCGGCCGCAACGACGAGTCGCCGGACGCCGAAGGGATCGATTCGAAATGAGGTTGTGCCGAGCTTCATCGCACTGTTCTGCCTGGGTGAACGAACTGGAAAGGGTGAGCTTCGATTGTGCGCCGAGCGGATGTCGCACGGCAACCCATGGGCAGGGTGTTTTTTGCAGCGCGCGTAAGAGAGAGAATCTCAAGCGACATTGAGATTGAGAAGACATGCCGCAACGGAAAGACCGCGTCGCGTTACAATATCTGCCGGCGTCGCGGCATCTGTTGCTGCGCGGCCTGCTCGCCGCGTCGTCGCAACGCCTTTCGCAGCGGCATGAAGCTGAGCGCCGCCGTCAGGCCGGCGCCCAGCATGCGGCGATCGCCGTCTCCCTGCGGGGCCACCAGCGCTGCAGAATGCGAGTCGAGCGGTTCAACCGCTGGCCAATCTGCGAAGGCCTCGTCGCGATCGCCCGCGGAGCCGCCGTTCAGCGCCGACGAACCGGTCGAGTCGTCGCCGTTCAACGAGAGTTCAGCGGGCGAATCTAGCTTAAAGAGATTTGCCGCGACGAACGCGAAGTCCTCGACAGTCGGCAACTCAACCGACAAGGTCGTCTCGACGGCCGCGGCGACAATCTCCGCCGAGCGATGGGCGCTGCGCTGGAAGTCGTCCGGGGCAAAGTCATTGAGCGAGGCCAACTCGACGGCGCCTCGCTCTGCCACTGGGTCAACTTCCGGAGCTTGTTCGTCGAGAGACGCCTTTTCGTTGCTCGCGTCAGCGACTTCGTAGACGACGGCCCTGCCGCGGAGACTTTCCAGCCGTCCGGCGTCGCCGGCCCGCGCGGCGGGAGTTTCACGCAGTTCTTCGAGGTTGTGCTTGGCGCGGGCAATGCTTGACGAGCCATATCCGTCCGACAGCGTCAGGCCCGTCGGCGCCACGAACGGGGTGAGCGCAATTTGGCCCCCTTCGTTTCCATGCCCTGTGCGCGGGTCTTCAGCCGGCGTCGGCATTGGTGTGGGAATGACCGAAAGATCGCTGTTGACCGAGGGGCTGGAAAGTTCCGGCCCGCTCAGCGACATGCCGTAGTCGCCTTCAGCGGTCGAGTCGAACATGCCAAACGCGGAATCGACCGCGGAGTCCTGATCGACAAACGTTCCTTTGTTTGAGAGCGCGAATTCCCAATCGCCAATGACCTGCCGCGCCGAACCGACCGACGAGTCCTGCAGCAACGTGACCAACGGCTCAGTGCGAATCGTGAAGTGAGCCAGATGCCCGACGGCAATGCCGTCAAACTGATTCCTCACAGCCGACCAGTTCACAAAGTCGCCGGCGGTGAACGAAAGCGTGATCGTTCCGCCATCCTCGATCGCGAGGACTTGGTCCTGGTCATCGACGACAAGTTCGGAGAGGTCGCCGTCCGCGGCGGAGAGCGCGATCCGTGATTCGCAGCGTTCAAACGCAAGCCGACGACGGCGCAAAGCCGCCGCGGCGGTGCGGTGCGAGCCGCGAGTTGACGCGGCGGACTGAATCCATTGGAAAAGGCGACCCATATCGTATGGTCCGGGGCTGACGACAGCGGCGACACCCTGCCTGAGAGCCAGTCGTTACGGGGATGTTTCGACCGGCGGACTGGGAGGTTTTAATTTAACCCAAATCGGGTCATCTTGCAAAAATGCGAGCGACGCCACGGTGCGGAGCGGGGCGAGATCGCAACCATGCGCGGCCGCCTCGCGGAGCGCCTCGGCGGCGGCCTCGAATTTTGCGGCTTGGATCGCATTCCTATCGGCGTTTTCCGCCTCGGCGTCATTGTCGTCGCGATCGGCGCCGGCGTCTGCGCGGATTTGACGGGCAGCCTCCGCTAGCTCGACGGCGACTTTGCCCAGGTGCTCGCCATCGGTCGGCCAAAGCTGGCGCCGCTGCATGGCGACGTGGGCGGCGTCCTGCGGACGCCCAGCAGCGCGGAGGGCGCGGCCGTAATTGAAATAATGTTTGCTGAGGAACTCGCGATATTCGATGACTTGCGGCGCTTCGTCGAAGGCGCGCTGCTGGTGCTCGATCGCCGCTTCGTAGACGGCGATCGCTTCGTTGGCTTGGCCCGACGTTTCGAGCGCTGAGGCACGGTTGTTGAGGACGACGCCCGCGAAACTACGAAAGGTGATTTCGTTGGGATAGTCGTCGACCAGTTGCAGAGCGATTTCCTCGGCGTCGGCAAACGACTTGATCGCGGCGTCGAGGTCGCCCAACGCTTGCTGCGCCTGGGCGAGATTGTTGAGCGAGACGGCCAAGTCGCGCCAAAACAGTACGACGGCGCCCGCTTGCCGCGTCAGCTGACGCTGCAGGTCGATCGCTTTGCGATACGATTCGCAAGCCGCCTCCCAATTTTGGCGATGACCGAGAATCGAGCCGAGGTTGTTCTGGCAGAGCGCCAGATCGCTGCGAAAGGCCAACCGCGAGGAATTCTCGGCGACCAACTCGTCGAGGAGCGCAATCGCGCGACGACACGAAGCCTCCGAATCGTTCCAATCGTCGCCGCGGTCGACGTAGCTCAGGTTGTTGTAGCCGATCGCCAAGGTGTGGCGCAGATCGACGTCGCCCGGCTTGCCCTCGAGTAGTTGCTTGAAGAGTCGAATCGAGACGGAAAGCGATTTGCGCGCCGCGGGCTTTTCGCCGAGTTTGCTCTGCAACAAACCAAGGTTGCTGTAAGTTTCGGCGAGCGCTTGCTCTGGTTTGGCAGCCCCCGGCTCGCGATCCGAAATCGCTTGTTGCAAGGCGATCGCCTGGGCATAAGCGTCAAGAGCCTCTTGCGATTTGCCAGTCGCTCCCAGCAACAGGCCGAGGCTGTTGTAGGCATTCGCCTGCCGCGCTAGGAGCGTTTCGTCGTCCGGGGACTTGGCCGCCAGTTTTGCGAATAGCGCTAGCGACTGGTTGCAGAACTTTATCGCGTCATCGCGGTCGCCGATCGCCTCGGCGATGACCGCCGCTTTGTGATAGGCGCCCGCCATCTCTGAGGCGAGTTGCGCATCGCCTGCCGCGCGGGCGATAAATTGGCGATAATATTCCAGAGTGTCATTGAGCAGCGCCCGCCGCAGCGGTTCGGCGCCGGGGAGACGCGAAAGTTCGTTGGCGATGCCGCCGAAACGATCGACGACCTGCCGCGCTTGTTGGTAATGCTCCTCCGCACGCAGCCGGTTCGCTTCTGAAGCGGCGAGCGCGTCTTTCGTCCGGCGTTCGCCTTGAGCAATCATGAGGGCCGAAGTCGCCGAGACGCAGGTCAGCACCACCAAAAATGTCGCGGCCAGCGCGACGACCTTGCGGTGGCGCAGCGCCCATTTGGCGGCTCGATCGATCGCCGTCGGCCGTCGCGCCTGAGTCGGCTCGCCGTTGAGGAACCGCCGCAAGTCGTCAGCGAGGGCGCGAGCCGTCGGGTAACGCTCGTCGCGAGCCTTCGACAGAGCGCGAAGCGTGATCGTCTCTAAATCAAACGGCACCGACGGATTGAGGCTCCGCGGCGACGCCGGCTCGACCAGCTCGATATGCCGCAAGATTTCTTGCCGGCCGTTGCCGATATGCGCCGGCCGCAGCGTGAGCAATTCGTAAAGCGTGGCGCCGAGGGCGTAGACGTCGGTCCGCGCGTCGACCAGCGCCGAATCGCCGGCGGCCTGCTCGGGGCTCATGTAACGAATCGTGCCGACGATATCGCCGGAGATCGTCACGCCTGAGTCCGACTGAATCCGCGCGAGGCCAAAGTCGGTGATCCAGAGTTTTCCGCTCCGATCGAGCAACAAGTTTGACGGCTTCACGTCGCGATGAATCACGCCAAGTTGATGAGCGTGGTCGAGAGCGTCTGCCGCCTGCAACATCAGTCGGGCAACGCTGTGGCAGTAGGTGCGGCTGCGGGTCGAGACGCGAGTCGAGAATGCCGATTCGACGGCGGTGTCGTGCTCGCGTTGCGGTCGGGTCTTCACCGCTTCGGCAAGCTGAGAGGTCGACAGCGTCGGCTCGTCTGGCGACGCTACGCCGCGGAGTTCGTCGATCGCGTGTTCCAGTGATTGGCCGGCGATAAACTGCATCGCGAAATAATGAACGCCGCGCTCCTGTCCCACCGCGTGAACTGGCACAATGTTCGGATGATGAAGCTGGGCCGCCGCTTGCGCCTCGGTGCGGAAGCGGGCGATCTGTCGCTCGTCGAGCATCGCGGCGAACGGCAACACCTTCAGCGCGACTTGTCGGTTGAGCGAGAGTTGCCGCGCTTCGTACACGACCCCCATGCCGCCGCGACCGACCTCGCGGATGATTTCGTAGTCGCCGAGCCGCTTCGCCCGCCCCGTCGCTGTGGGGGCTTGATGCTGGGCCGACTCCGGCCGCAGCCCGGTCGTCATTTGATGAAGAACTTGCAGGCTTTCGACGTAAGAGCGGAGCTCCTCGGCCAAGTCGGGGTAGTCGGCCGCCAAACGATCGACGTCAGGCGGCAGCCCGGTCGACTCCAACTCGCTCATGTACTGGTCGAGGATCAGCGCCAGTCGTTCGCCGCGCTCTTCGGCAGCCGGCGAGACGACGGTATCATCTTCGTTGCCGCCGGCGGTCATACGAGCCCCCTCGCGCCAAGCCGTTCACGCAACAACTTTACCGCCCGCAGCCACAGCATGCGCACGGCGCCAGAGGAGCGCTCCATACGCTTGGCAACCTCGTCGAAGGGAAGCGCCTCAATGTGCCGCAGCACAATCACGTCGCGATAGTCGGAGGGGAGTTCGGCGAGTTGATCGGCCAGCACCAATTCCATCTCGCGGCGGTGGGCGCCGGCGCTGGGCGAAGAACCCGGGTCGGGGATCACCGCTTCCAGCCGTGCCGTCGACTGCTCCAGGGCCGTCGCTAGCCGTTCGAGCGATACCTCGCGGCGGACGTCGCGCTTTTCGGCCAACACATGCTGCTCGACGACGCGGCAAAGGTTGTTGACCAGAATCTTCCGCAACCATCCGACGAACTCCGCCGAGCTATGCCCGCGAAACTGCGGAAAGTCGCGGTGCGCTTCGAAGAACGTTTCCTGCACCACGTCCGACGGACTCACGCGAACGCGGAGATTCTTCTCCAGTTGAGCGAAGACGAGGAGCTTTAGGTAATTTGTGTAAAGCTGCAATAACTCCCCGAGCGACTCGACCGATCCGGTCTGGGCCGCAGTGAGGAGTTCGTTGGTTCGAGTTTGGCTATGGTGGGGCATCGGTGGGCGCCGTTCCTTTCAGTATGGAACAGGCCGAGCCTAGGAGGGTTTGTCACGAGTCGGGGCAAATTCCGCCGATTCTCTTGGTGGGAAATGGGTAGCGATGTAGTACTGTTGTTCGCCCCCTGTCGCCCCGAGGTATTCCGAGGGGTCCGGGCAGCTTCCTCGGAGTACCTCGGCATGACAGGGGAGTACGTTCGTTTTTGCCACCGTCGATAGGTTCGATTATAAACGGCGTACTCATTCTCGCCTCAAAATGGCGGTCGGCCGACTCTTCTCCGGGAAATTGAGCCAATGTGGGCCCTCCAGCGGCAATTCGGCGCCGGCGTGATCGCATTTTTCTTGGGAAGCGCCTCCACGGCTGCGGCCGACGAAACAATCGCCGAAAGAGCGCCGCCCGCGATTCGGCTTAACACGGTCGGATATCTCCCCGGACGGCCGATGGCAGCGACAGTGGCGAAGGAAACGGGCAAATTTCAAGTTCGTCGGCTCGCCGACGGCGCCGTGGTCTGGGAGGGCGAGCTATCGCCGCCGCGGCTCAACGTCGATACGGGCGAAGAGCTTTCCACGGCCGATTTCTCGGCGTTAGGGGCGGCTCAAGCGGGCGACTACGAACTCATCGTCGCCGCATCGGGCGAGCGAGTCCAATTTCGGATCGCCGCCGATCTCTACCGCGAGCCGTTTCGCTTGGCGACGCGGGCTATGTACCTTTGGCGTTGCGGCACGCCGGTTCATGGCGAACATGCCGGCGAGCACTTCGAGCATGGCCCCTGTCACATGGACGACGCCCTGCTCGACTTTGTCGGTCAGCTTGGCGTGCGCGGACCGATGACCGGCGGTTGGCACGACGCTGGGGACTACAACAAGTATGTCGTCAACGCCGGAGCGACGGTCGGCGTGATGTTTCGTGCCTGGGAAGACTTTGGCCCGGCAATTGAATCGGTCGAACTCGACATCCCCGAAACCAAGCCAAGAATTCCCGACTTTCTCGCCGAGTTGAAATGGGAACTCGATTGGCTCTTGTCGATGCAAGCTGGCGATGGCTCGGTCTACCACAAAGTCAGCGCGATGACCTTCGGCGGGATGATCTCGTCCGACAAAGACGCCGATCCGCGCTTCGTCGCCCCCTGGAGCAGCGCCGCGACAGCCGATTTCACGGCAATGATGGCCCAAGCGGCGCGGATATACATGCCCCACGACAGCGGGTTTGCCGCCGATTGCCTCGACGCCGCGAAGCGGAGCCATGCCTTTTTACTGGCGCACCCTCAAGACCATGCTGCTGAGCAAAAGGCGTTTCAAACCGGCGCCTACCACGCCCCCGACGCCGATGATCGTCTCTGGGCCGCGGCTGAACTCTGGGAAACGACCGGTGATCCCGCCGTCCTGTTCGATCTGGAGAAGCGGATCGGAGCGAGCGCGAACGTCAATGTCGAATGGGATTGGCCGAATCTCAAGAACCTAGGGCTGCTGACTTATCTTTTTTCAGAGCGCGAGGGCCGCAACGCTGAATTGGTCGAGCGGGTCCGCAAAAATCTCATCGCCGCCGCCGACGAAATCGTCGCTGAGTCGAAGGCACATGGTTACGCCCGACCGCTCGGGAAGAAGTATTACTGGGGCTGCAACGGGACAGTGGCGCGCCAAGCCGTCGTCCTGCACGCGGCCTATCGACTCACCGGCGACAAGGCGTATCGACACGCGATCCTGGATGGCCTCAACCATCTCTTAGGCCGCAACTACTACGGGCGTTCCTTCATTACCGGCTTGGGAGAACGACCGCCGCTCCATCCCCATGATCGCCAATCCGAAGGCGATGCGGTCGAGGCGCCATGGCCTGGATATCTAGTGGGGGGCGCCAATCCCCAGGCGACTGATTGGACCGATCGCATGGAAGACTATCGGACCAACGAAATCGCCATTAATTGGAACGGCGCCCTCATCTACACCCTGGCGTCGCAGTTGCCTGCGGAACCTCGCTAATCCCCGGCGCACTTTCCTCCCCTTCTGGCTCTGGCCGATTCGGAGGGGTCTGTTTAGCGAATTCCGATCGCGCCCCGAAAACTGCCTGAAAAATTGTTGACACCGGTGGCAAATTACGTTAAATTGCCATCGGTGGCACTTCTTCTCTTCAGCTTTTCTTTCGCTTTCCAAGCTATATTCAGTGTAACCGGCCAGCCGTGTGCGACCGGTGGCAGTTGATCGCGAGTTGCATCGCTTACTGACTGCCCAACAGAATCCCTTTTTCAGGCTCGTGATGCCCCCTGCAACGATTTACGACATCGCCCGTGAAGCTGGCGTCTCCAGTTCGACCGTCGCCCGCGTCTTGCGCGGCGATACAAAGGGGGATCGTAAAGACAGTGCCGAACGAGCGGCACGCATCCGCCAGATCGCCGACAATCTCGGCTACCGCCCCAACTTACGCGCCCGCGCCTTCTCCGTACAACGTACCAAAGGAGTAGGCCTCCTCTATACCGACGACACGTGGGTGTTCGAAGGCGTCAATGACAAGGTCCTGCAGGGGCTTGTTCGCGAACTGCGGAAGCATGACCACCATTTGCTCCTCGTCCCGGTCGACGTCGGGGGCGACTGGGAGGAATTGCTGCTGGGGGGCCATGTCGACGGCTGCGTCACGTTCCAGCCCCTTCCCGATCCAGTACGAAACGGCATCCGCGCCGCCGCCCTCCCCTGCGTCATGCTGGGAGACAATTCCGATCCGGAAATGCCGCACATTGTCGTCGACGACGTCACCGGCTCCTACTCGGCGACGCGGCACCTCATCGCGCTCGGCCATCGCCGCATTGGCCTCTATGTCCACAGCACAGTGAAGCCTCACTGCAGTATTCAGGAACGCTTTCAAGGTTTTGAAACGGCGATGACTGAAGAGGGACTGGAGCCCAACTTCTGGCACTGCCCCGAAGACGAAATGATCGCCGTCCTCACTCGCGGCGGCGCCCGTCCGACGGGGCTGATCTGCTACAGCGATCTCGAGTCAACCCTCATCGGCCACGCCATGTGGCAATACGGTCTCAAGATCCCCAGCGACCTGAGCCTGATCGGCTTCAACGACAAGTTCGCCACGAAATACATGACGCCGCCGCTAACGACCGTCGGCTTCGACGCCAACCGGATCGGTATGCTCGGCGCCGAAATGATTATCCGCAGTCTCACGGGCGAGAATTCCAAGGGGACGCCGGCGCCGACGTCGTTGCAGGTGAAGACGCAGCTGATCGTCCGCAGTTCCACCGCGGCGCCTCCTCGCGACGCCTAAACGACTCAGCGACCAAGACTCCACCAAACGGAGCGATGCCTATGTCAAAACCGTGATCGACGACACTTTTCCACGGATCAGCCGCCCCCTCACGCAACTCCTCAAATGATTTGGCAACGGCGGCAAGATCAACTTTTCTACTTCTTATGAAAGGCGACTAATGATGCATCGATGCAAATTCCTGGCGCAGGCTTGCGGCGCCGCGTTCGTCGCAGCGGCTTGCCTCGCTTTGCCAGCGAAAGGCGACACGTTGCTCTCGGGTTTCGAAGGCGATCTGACATCGACAGCCGGACCTAGTTGGGCGACCGGCTTGACGAACAGCTACGTGGCCGCAGGCGCCACCCAAGGCGCCACGGCGATTCAACTTACCCACGGCACCGGTTGGACGCAGGATTTCACGCTCGATGGCGGGGCGGTGGCGCCTCTCATCGCGACCAACGACAAGTTCCTGCTCGACGCCACCGTGCCGGCGACGGCTGAATGGCGGCAACTGTTCATCGTGATGCAAGGAGCCGGGCTCGGTTGGACGACGGCAGGGCAGTTTGATCTGCCTTCCGGAGCGACCACGGCGGTGTCCGTAGACTTGGCGGCGAACGGATTCAAAGCGGCCGCCGCTGGCGGCGATCAATCGTGGTGGCAGGTTTACCTGATTTTCCAGGGAGGCGACGTTGGAGCGCCGACGCAGATTACCACCACGATCGACAACATTCGCTTCGCAGCCGTGCCGGAACCGGCCACGGCGGCGCTGGCGATCGGGGGATTGATTGGCGTCGCGGCTTGTCGTCGGCGTCGTTCGTAGCAGCAGACTTACGGCTCTGGTGTCGCGGGCGTTTTTCGCCCGCGGCCTCAGTGCTACTGCGACGCGTTTACCGGCCTGCCCTCCGCCTTGGGGGGCAGGCCGGCCGCGTGGCAGCGGTTGAAAGCGTTTTTAGATTGCTTGGAATGTTTTAACGGGACTAATCGCACCTTGATCGCGGAGTCGCATCCGGCAAGGCGCCTCATCAACTCAAATTGGAGCGACCTGTGGCCGATCGGCCGGGGTCGCCGCAAGCTGGGCAGCACGGCGGTTCGCAACTAGCACCTACACTTTTCGATTTCAAAGGGCGTGATCATGAAACTCACCTTTTTTTTTCCAAGTCGGCGTCTAGCAGGAATCGTTGCGTTGGCCGCAGCCTGCGTCATGGGGCAAGCCGCTCGGGCAACGGCTGATACGCTCCTCTCCGGTTTCGAGAGCGACCTCAGCAGTTCGCTCGGCGTGAACTGGGAAGTCTCCGAGCCGACCTGGTCGGCCCAATTTGTTCCGCAATTGTCCGAAGGGACCAACGCGCTCAAGGTGAAGCACAATACCAACTGGCAGGTAGGCCTCAAACTGGTCGGCGGCGAAGCGCTGGCGCAGCTTATCGTGGCGAACGACACGTTGGAGTTGGACGCGACGGGCGTCGCCGGCCAGGCTTGGAGACAGGTCTTCGTCGTCTTGAACGGAAACAACGAGCATGTCGGCTGGCAGCAAACGGAAGAGTTCGGACTAAACGTTCCGAGCGAGGCGGAGCCGTTCAATCACATCGTGATCGACCTTGCCGACGGGAATCGAAACGCAGAGGGAGCGCAAAACTGGAAGGCAATGGCGCAGGCCTGGCTAGACGCTCCCGCGGGAGACACGAAAACTTACTTTGAACTCTTTATTGGATTTCAAGGCGGCAGCAATCCGCCGACGGCGGACTTCAACTTTGATACGTTCGTCGATGGACAAGACTTCCTGATCTGGCAGCGAAACCTTTGGAACATGGAAGCCGGCCCCGAACAGGGCGACACGAATTTCGACGCTATTGTGGACGGCATCGATTTGGAGACGTGGAAAGGCGAATTCGGCGGTGCGGTGGTTTCGACCATTGACAACATCATGTTCAAAACGAACGCGGCCGCCGTCGCGGCGATTCCAGAGCCCTCAACCGCCGCGGGCTGCCTGATCGCCGCGATCTGGACGGCGGCGCGATGCCGGCGTCGGCGCTCGTGATCAATGCCGAACCATCGGAGGCTGGTGAGATGAAGCTGCAGGTTGGCGCCAATCGCGCGCGGGCGAACTGCCGCAGATGGTCGATCGCATGGACGGCGCTGGGCGTTGTCGGAGTCAGCGCCGTCGGCTGCTCGGAAAGTAATCCGTACGACTTGGTGGACGTCTCCGGAACGGTAACGTACGAAGACGGATCGCTCATCCCGGCCAAGTCGATCATGCTCAAATTCGACCCCGAGGCGGCGCCCCTCGACGCGAAGACCCATCCGCGCAAGGGCTTTGCGCTAGTGAACGTCAGCGACGGGACCTTTGAATACGCTACCACGCACAAGCATGCCGACGGATTGGTGGCGGGCAAGCATAAGGTGCTGGTCGTCGCGTACGCCGAGGAGGGAAATCCGGCCAACGTCGTTCCGAAGGAATACATACGCCCTGACACCACGCCCGTTGAAGTCGATACGGACCAACTCCCTTTGGAGATCAAGGTAAAAAAACCCACCGCCGGCGCATGACCAAGCGCGTTTTCAACCTGCCCGCGCGAAGGCGCCTTAGCTCGATGCCAGGGAGGCGGGCTATTTCATTCAGGCAAGTCAATGAACCACATACACCCCAAGCGACGACGTCGACAAACAGCGAAGACCTGCGGCAGCGATTCGGCGCCTGGCTTTACGCTTGTTGAGCTACTCGTGGTCATTGCCATTATTGGCGTGCTCGTCGCTCTGTTGCTGCCCGCCGTCCAGGCCGCTCGCGAGGCGGCCCGGCGGTCGCAGTGCACCAACAACATCAGGCAATCGGCGCTGGCTTGCATCACGTATCACGATGCGAAGAAGACGTTCCCGCCGGCGCTCACATATTCCGAGGCGGCGCTTAGAGCCCGCGGCAACACGCCTACTGCCAACGGAATGAACGGCGTCGACGGCAATCCCTACCATGGGCCGAATTGGGTGGTCATGATTCTGCCCTACATCGAACTGCAAACTTTGTATTCCAGCTTCAACCTGAAGGAATACATTTCGGCCGACGTCAATCGCGAGCCGCGCGGTACGGTGATTCCAACGATGCTCTGTCCCACCGACGGGGCCTTCAACTCTCAGACATACAACGCCGTCGCCGCCCAAGGGGGCGACAATTGGGCGCGCGGCAATTACGGAGCGAATAGTTCGCTCTCGCACTGCAAAGACGGCAACCTGGCCTTCTCGCCGAAGCAGACGGAGCCTGCTCATATCTGGTTCGGAACTTCCTCGTGGGGCGACCTCTCCTGGACGCGTGGAGTGATGGGAGGGAACACCGCACTCTCGATCAAGCAGATCGCAGACGGAACCTCCAACACTGTCCTCTTGACTGAACTGCGCGCCGGCCTGAGTCCCGGCGATCGCCGCGGCATCTGGGCAATGGGGATGGCCGGTGCGAGCAGCGTCTGGGCACACTCCACGGACGACTGCATCGGTCCCAACTCGTGCATCGCCGGCGCCGACAACATCCTCGGCTCGAACCGGGCCGTCGCCGAGGTCGGCGAGAGCACGCTGCTGCAAAACTGCATGGGCGTCAGCAGCGGCGGCAGCACTAGCTTTCAGGCCGCCCCCCGCAGCCAACACGTCGGCGGCATTAACGTCGCCTTCGCAGACGGCAGCGTTTCGTTCATTACGGAGAACATCGAGACTCATCACGGCGACGAAAACATCGCGTACGCAACAAGCGGCTTCGTGGATTTCGGCGCCTGGGAAAAGATTATGTGCTCCAGCGACGGCGGAACTTTCAATCGCAGCGAGTTCTAAGTTCATAACGTCGGATTTCCTAGCGTTTGAGCCCGTAACGCCAGCAAGAACATTCAGAACGGTGCTGCCGGATACAATCGAGGCATCATGATTCTTCGCGCGCTTCACTGCTCTCACTGCTCGAACATCGTGCGCCACGCCGCGCCTGTCATGGCCCTCGCGTTTTTGTTGGCCGCGAGTCGCGCCCGCGCGATTACGCCCGATAATCCCGGCGCCGCCGACGTGCGCCTCACCGTCAACTCGCTGGCGTCGGCCGCCAAGCCGATCTCGCCGTACATCTACGGGATGAACTTCTTCGCGGGTTCGTCGCTCACCAATCCGGTGACGCTCGATCGCCTCGGCGGCAATCGGTGGACCGGATACAACTGGGAGACGAACGCCTCGAACGCTGGGCGCGATTGGTACTACCAGAACGACACCTACATGGGGAAGGGGACGGACCCTTCCGGGTACGCAGCGCTCGGTTCGCTCAACGCTGCCGCGAACAACGACCGCGCCTTGATCGTGACCGTTCCCATCTCCGGATACGTCGCCGGCGACACGAACGGGCCGATCACGCGGGCTCAGGCGCTCGATCATTCGCGTTTCAAGGAGATCGTGCCGAACAAGGCGACCAAGTACCCCGGCTCGTCGCTCTCGCTGACGCCCAACAAGACCGACGGCTACGTCTTTACCGACGAGTTCGTCAACTGGGTCGAGGAGACTCGCGACCCGTCGACGCCGGTCTTCTACAGTCTCGACAACGAACCTGGTCTGTGGGGCGAGACGCTGCCTGCCGCTTGGCACCCGGGCAACCCTAACACAAATCCTCGCACAGCGCCTCACGGTGCCGGACGAACTCACGGAGCGCTGCATCCCTACGCTCCCACCTTTCAAGAGCTCCGCGACAAGACAATCGCCAATGCCGGCGCCATTAAGGACGTGAATCCGAACGCCCTGGTCTTCGGCGGCGTAGGCTACGGATGGAACGACTTCACCACGCTCCAAGATGCTCCCGACAAAGTCACCTCTCCATCGCATCCCGGCGGCGACGAACCTTCGGGAGAACTCCACTTCTATGAATACTTGTTGCAGCAAGTTGCAACGGCCGAAGCGGCGCAAGGTCGGACGTTGATGGATGTTCTCGATCTGCATTGGTATCCCGAAGCCCAAGGAGGCGGCGTTCGCATCACTGAAAACAACAACTCGGCCGCCGTGGTCGCCGCGCGCGTGCAGGCTCCTCGTTCGCTGTGGGATCCGACATATATTGAGACGAGTTGGATTAGCGAGTGGGGAACGCGCATTAACAATCAACCAGGTCCGGTGAAGCTCTTGCCGCGCGTGCAGCGCGACGTCAACGACTTCAAGCCAGGCACCAAGATCGCCATTACTGAATACAACTACGGGGGCACGAACCACATCTCCGGCGGCATCGCTCAGGCCGATGCTTTGGGAGTCTTTGGCAAGCAGGACGTTTTTGCCGCGACGTTCTGGAATCTTCATGGCGATGCAAACTCGCAGTTCGCCTCCGGCGCGTTCAAGATGTATCTCAACTACGACGGCGCCGGCGGCCAGTTCGGCGATGAGTCGATCAACGCCGCGACGACGTCGATCAGTCAGTCGGCGGTCTACGCCAGTCTCGACTCGGAAGATCCGAACCGCATGGTCCTCGTCGCGATCAACCGCACCTCTGCCGCGAAGACGACGGCGCTGGAGGTGACGCACGACCAGCGGTTCGATCTTGCCGAGGTTTACCAACTCACCTCAGCGAGCGCCACGCCGCAGCGGGTGGCCGACATTCCGATCGAGTTGGTCAACGCCTTCCTCTACACGATGCCGGCCTACAGCGTTTCGACGATCGTGCTGCGGAGTGGCGCCGATGGAGACTTTAATCTCGACGGGACGGTCGACGGCGACGATCTCGGAGTTTGGAAGGAAGGCTTCGGCACGGCGAGCGGGGCGTCGTTCCGCGACGGCGACAACGACCGCGACGGCGATGTCGACGGAGCCGATTATTTGGCGTGGCAACGAGGCGTCCAGGGTAGCGCCGGAGCTCGCGCGAACTCTGCAGCCGTTCCCGAGCCAGCCAGTTGGCTGCTGGCGTTGATCGGCGTGGCGGCGGGCATGCAGGCGTTCAATCGCAAACGCGCCGTTCGCAATTAGTTCACCTCACGCTCCTCCTTTCTGTCGCGTCAGCACATTTGTCGTCCGATCGCGTTTTCGCGACAAGAGTCCTAACGTGTTGCGTTGCCGCGGTTTGCGTTTTTGTCGTCGCGACAAATCCGCCGGCAAGTTCGCTCGCGCCCAATCGACGTTTAATTGTTGACCCCCTATTTGTCGCGAAACACCGTTTTGGCGACATAAGTCGTAAGGTGATGTCTGGCCGCATGTTGCGTGATTATTCGTCGCGACAGAAAGGCGACACATATCATTCTGTCGCGACGGAAGTCGCCTTTGCAGCCCTCGGCTCCGCCGGGGGGGGTAGCATTCTGCAGGGCCACGTCTAACGGCGTGGTAGCCGACCCCCTGGCGGAGCCAGGGGCTGAAAGCGCCGACTGGTGGGCGCGCACCGGCGCCCGCTAAGCGCACCTTATCACAATGAGCGACGAATGTGGGCAACTACTTTTGGCCACCCGGGCGACTGACGCTCAGCTGGCATGAACATCGGCGAAGACCTGAAGAATGCCGGGCAAGACGTTGATTCTGAACTCGTGTTCGCCTTCCTCGGGCCGCAGCCAGGGCTCGCCGTCGACGTGGGCGGCGAGCGGGATGTCGCTGCGGACGGTCATCGCGGCGAACTCGCCTTGCTCGATCCAGTTGTCGTGCGGGCGGTCGCGGCGGAGCGACTTGTAGATTTCCCAGACGAGCCGCAGGCGCGACGCCGGCGGGGCAATCAAATAGTCGAAGCGGCCGTCGTCGACTCGTGCGCAGGGCGTTAAGTAGAATCGGCCTCCCGAGCGGCAGCCGTTGCTGATCGACAGAATCGCCGACTCGCGCGTCAGTTCGACGCCGTCGACAGTCACCTGCAACTTGGCGAGCGGCGGGCGACGCCAAAGCGTCTGCAGCACGGCCCGCAAGTAAAGTCCCGAACCCCGCGGCCACTGCAGTTCGTGACTGGCGAGATTGATTTGACCTTCGAGCAGCGCGCCAAGGTTGTTGATCGAGTACCGCCGGCGTCCCGACGCTGTCTCGACGAGCGCGGCGTCGACGGCCCGCGTGTCGCCGCTGGCGAGCAACTTGGCGTTGCGCTCAAGGTTCTTGTCGATGCCGAGGGCGAACGCGAAGTCGTTTCCCGAACCGGCGGGGATGATCCCCAGCGGCGGGCGATCGTCTGCAGGAAGCGCGAGGAGCCCGTTGGCGACTTCATGCACCGTGCCGTCGCCGCCGATGGCGACGACGCCGTCGCAAGCCGCCTGGGCGGCTTGCTG
>JBGSMO010000349.1:0-1768 GCA_041740115.1 Pirellulales bacterium | reverse complement strand
CAATGCGGAGCGCTGGTTAGTACATCAAGAACTGCCCCAGCTGCCGCGGCCGCGCGGGACCTGGGAAGGGTCCCGCGGGCCGCCTGCAACACTATTCTTAATCAACCCTGTTGGCTGTCCAACCAATGGGGTCCACCTCATTCGTAATCTACTGTGTGTGGGGGGGTGGGGGGGGTATGTCAACCATTCAGTATGACCACTCGCCAAGATTTCATCAAATACCAATCTGGGCAAACCGCACCGCTGAGTTGCTCTATGCCAGCAGGCCGGGGGGTCAAAAAGGGGTCAGAACTATTTTTAAAAATCGTTCTGACCCCTTTATTCGCCGCCTCCGTTGTCGTCCAACGTAACGGTCGCCTGCGTCGGCAGGCCGCCGACAAACGTTGTACCGGTGCTGCCTCGTCCACTGATTGGACTCGCAAACACTCTCAGATTAAACGTATTGTTCGTGGCGGGATTGTTGTCGCCGTCGTAATTGAAGTCAGTTATCATTGCCTCCCAATCATCAATGGCTCGGTTGACGATTTGACGGGCGATAGCTTCGTTCGGCCCGTAGGTAACGAAATTTGGATCGTCCGGACCAGCCATCACGCACTCGTTCGCCCACATGATTGCCAGAAGGCGTTTCTCTTCGAGCTGCTCGAATCGTAAGGTCTTGGAAGCCTGGGCACGCTGCCGAGTCTTCCGCCCTTGGCTCGGAAAAGCGAATGTCGTCGCGAACTGCCTTCTCGCTAATACAAAATAGCCTGCGAAAGCAGCAGTGATCGCCAAACACAAACTTGCGATCGTCGGCTCGGGCACCTCGTGAACTTGTGCGATGTACGCGCCCAGATAGGTGCTGCCACCGGTGTTTTTGTCTCTGAAAAGGAGCGACATCTCGCGGCGCGAAAAAGCATTCCAAATCTCTGGGTCCCTCGAAAGCTCATCGGATGTAATCAGCAACGGATTGGGATCGGTGAATACCAGCAGCGGTCGAAATTCCTTATTGACGGACCCTTGAACGGTTCCGCAAAAGTGCGGTGCACCGTCGAGACACGACGCAATAGTATTGTCGCCGATCGCATTGATGTCGACATCTGGCGTATTGTTCGGATCCGCTATTCGTCCTGGATGATCGATCCAAATTTGTCGATCATTGCCTACGACGATTTGAAAATCAGTAACGACCAAACTTGTGCCTACTAGGTCAAATCGCATGGTGCCATTTTGCGGATATACCGGTCCGGCGGTACCTGGTTCAAATGTAATCGTCGTGACGATCGAGTCACCAGGCGACACGAGAAAGGGCAAGCTTGCCCCGCCGTCGGAAGGAAACGAACTCGCGACGGTCGCCTCAAACCGCAGCGTCACCGGCGCCGCGTGCAGGAAAGCGCGGGACACGCACAGCACGCCAGCGAGCAGAACAAGGAAACCAACAACGTACGGGCGCAAGCTCCGCGCGCGCCAAGAAACGCTGATTCGATTCAGATTATCCATTTCTCTTCTCCTTCGGCCGCAGCATAACATAAATTGGGGGGCGCGCGTCAATGCATCAGTAAGGCCACCCGCGCGGATTTCATCCAATCGTAATGTAGCCGAGGTCCTCACCAGCCCCTGCTATTTCCGGATCAGAAAAGGGGACATTCTGGAATGGCATTAACATTTAGATAAGTCAAGGCTCTATAAGCGTTAAGCACTGCTGTGATGGCGCCGCTTGCAACGGAATGCAGCCCTGCAAAATTTGCAGGTTGCCAATTTGCCAGACTACGTTCGAGTGCTTCGATAGCAA
>JBGSMO010000345.1:0-7586 GCA_041740115.1 Pirellulales bacterium | reverse complement strand
CCGGCGAGGGCGACGTTGAACGCCTTCGGGAAGTGATCGCGGCCGCCGCGGGGATTGATCTGCGGCGTGCGGCCGAACTCGCCCATCCAGATGACGAGCGTCCGGTCGAGCATGCCGCGCTCTTTCAGATCCGCAATCAAGCGGGCCGACGGCTGGTCGACGTTGCCGCAGAGGTTCCGCACGGCATTAAAATTGTCCTGATGGGTGTCCCACCCGCGGCTGTGGACTTCGACGAAGGTCACTCCTTGCTCCACGAGTCGGCGGGCCATCAGGCATCCGGCGGCGAACTCCCCGCTGCCGTAGGCTTCGCGAACCGCGGCCGGCTCGCGTTCGATATCGAAGACTTCCATTTTGGGGCTGTGGATCATGTCGGTCGCCCGCTTGGCGACCTTCTGTTGATCGGCGACGACCTGGGCGCCCCCCATCGCGGCGAAGTCGCCTTGCATCGATTCGAGCAACCGCATGCGGCGGGCGAAGCGGTTCGACTCGGCCGACGGCGTCGTGTTCTGCGGCGGCTTGGTCGCCGATTGGATGATGAGCGGATCGTAGTCGACGCCGAGCAATCCGCCGCCGCCGGAGTTGGGGAGCCGGCCGCCGATTTGGACAAAGCTCGGCAACTCGGAGGCGGCGCTCCCGATTTGATCGGCGACGTTGGCGCCGAGGGTCGGGTGCTTCACGCTCGCCATCGGCAGGTAGCCGTGGTGGAGCAGGTAGGTGGCCCGTTGGTGGTTGCCTTCTTTGCTCGTCATCGAGCGGATGATCGCGAGCTCATTGGCGACCTTTGCCATGTGGGGGAGGTTCTCGGCGATCTGAATGCCGGCGACGCTGGTGTCGATCGCCTTCGTCTCGCCGCCGTTGGCGTGGCTTGGCTTGGGACTGAAGGTTTCAAACTGCGAAGGGCCGCCGCTCATCCAGAGGAGGATGCAGGCCATGCCGCGCTCGCGGAGTTCGTCGGCGCGGGCGGCTAACACGTCTGTCCAACTCAACGCGCTCGTCGCTAAGCCGCAAGCGGCGGAGGCTTTGAGGAAGTCGCGCCGGCGCACGACGCGGCTGCCGCGGAGGGAGACGTGCGTGTGATGTTGCAGTGAGTTGAACATATTGAGCTCGGGCAGAAGCACCGCTGATGAACGCTGATCAGACGCTAATGAATTCAAATTCCGATTTTATTAGCGTTCTATCAGCGTCAATTAGCGATGCAGAATTCTTTCGTATTGAACTAAATCAGTGCCGATGTCGAAATTCCGCCGAGTTCACCAGCGCCCAAGCCAAGTCTTCAATCGCTTGCTTGCGATTGCCGACTTCGTCGAGATACGCCCCGGCCCGCGCCAGTTCGTCCTCGGTTGGTTGCCGGCTGAGCGTGCGCAGGTAAAGCTCGGTGAACAGCTCGTTGTTGTCTTCAATCTCGGCAAGCAGTCCGCTCAGCACTCCGCGGTTGGCGCGGAGGCCGCCGGCGACTTGCGCGGAGTTCATCATCGCGAGCGATTGCGGGATCGAGCCGCTGATCGTTTCGCGCGGCTCGCTCGGGTCGAAGCCGAAGGTGAGGTTGAACTGCGTCCGCGGGTCGCGCTGCTGCCCGCGGAAGCCCCCCCCTGCCCCGCCGCGACCGCGACGATTGGGAGTCGTTTCGGGAACGTCGAGGGCTGAAAGCAACGCGTTGTACAACTGGTCGGCCCGCAGCGGCTGTGGCACATTCGCGGCGAACGGGATGTGGTCGGCTTCACTTCCGCGGGGGCGAGATTGGCGTTGGTAGGCGTCGGTGGCGGTGATCGTTTCGATAAGCCACTTCACGTCGTAATCGGCGTCGCGGAAGCCTTGAGCGAGAATCTCCATCGTCTTTGGCGCCCGAGCCGTGCGGTCGGGGCCGACGTCGTCGACCGGTTCGTAGAAGCCGGCGCCGACGAGTTCCGACCACATCCGATTCACCGCGGCGACGGCGAACCATTCGTTGCGGGTGAGGTATTTGGAGAGCATTTCGCGACGTTGCGAATCGGGCGTGCCGACGTCGATCTTCGCGCTGGTCAGGAAGAACTTCGGCTGCATTTGCGTTCCCTTGGCCGAGGGGTCTTCCAGATCAGGCATGAAGTGTTCGGGCGTCGGACGATTGCCGTCGTCGTTCTTGCCGAACTTGAAACGTGCATCGCTGGCGACGACTTTGAAGGAACGAGCCGTCGCCGTACGAACGAGACGAACGCCGATGCGGGGGAAGAACGCGGCGAGCTCGTGGAACTGCTCACGTTTCCAGCGGTCGTAGGGATGGTCGTGGCACTGGGCGCACTGGATTTGCACGCCGAGGAAGATGCGAGCCATCTCGGCGGTAGTTTCTTCGGTGCGGCCCTCCTGGGCCATGATGATCGCGGTCGAGCCGTTGTCGCGAACGTCGCCCGTGGCGGTGA
This sequence comes from Pirellulales bacterium, assembly GCA_041740115.1. Taxonomy (GTDB): domain Bacteria; phylum Planctomycetota; class Planctomycetia; order Pirellulales; family Lacipirellulaceae; genus Lacipirellula. Next base: position 5,193 of record JBGSMO010000345.1, on the reverse strand, counting down.
TGAACGCCGCGGCGATTTCGTCCCACGGCTTGTTTTCGTTGAGCTGCTGGCTCAGGTCGGCTTCCAGGGCGTTCGAGGCGATCAAGGCGCGATCTTCGATGCGGCGATAGAAGATAACGTCGCGCCAGTAGCGGGCCCAGTTGACGCCATACTGCGGGTCGGCGAGGAGTTCCCGGACCAGTCGTTCCCGTTTGTCGGGCGAGGGGTCGAGCGTGAAGGCGATCACATGCTCCGGCGCCGGGATGTCGCCGACGACGTCGAGCCAGGCGCGGCGGAGGAAGGTGGCGTCGTCGCACTGGGGGGCGAGCTCCGTTTGCGAATCGAAGAGCTCGGCGACAAGCGAGGCGTCTACCTGCCGGGCGACCTCCTGCGGCGACTGGCGCTGACCGGCGTAGGCCGAGGCTGCGACGAACGTAATGGCCAGAGTGGCGAGCAGCGTTGAACGAAGCCGTGGCATGACGCGAAGGGCCTTACTGTCCGTGATTTGATCTGGAATAGCAAATCTGCTGACGGGCAACGCCTCGTTCCAGCATATCCGCTGGCGGCGATTTCTCGGCGCTGCCGGTTCCGATGATTCAACACCGGGGTTTCGTGGGGAGTTTCGGGGAAAAGCCTTTCGGTCGGGAATGTCTCCTGGCGACGGTCTGCTCGGGAAGGGAGGCGGCGTGCCGAGTCTGCCAAGTCGGCCAGTTGGCAGACTTGGGAGGGACATGAAAACTGCCGGGAATTCGTCGAGTCTGCCATGTCTGCCAAGTCGGCCAATTGTTTTTGGCAGACTTGGAGATTTGACAGGTTGAACCCCCGGTGGAGGCGTGCTGCAAGCCATCGGGACTCCACCGAGATCACCGTCTCCACCACGACGTTGGTAGGTGATCTCGGAACAAAAAGGATAAAAACGGGCCACCTCGGCGCGCATCGCTTTCGGGCCGGCTGCAGGCGAGGCGTTGCGGCCGGGTAGGAGCTAGAGGTTTGAGATGCCAAAGATCTGGATATATTCACATGTACACTATCAGCATGCGCGGCCAATTTCAATGGGGAAGTTTGGATTTTTTTGGCCGCGAAGAGGCGCAAGAATCGCGAAGAGAAACGAAGAGAGCGACGACCTTGAGTGGCATGTCGTCGCGGAGCGTCGGCATGCTGGGGCGGCAAGCAAGCTAACTGCTATCAATCTTGGGAACGCGAAAAGTGATCCGCGATCACCAGTCTCGTGGAGCGATCAACTCTTCAATATCGGCGTCGAATCCATAGGCTGCGGCAATCGCGGCAAAGTCGCTCCCGATCGGTTCGCGGGCTGCGGTTTCGATCTCGCTTTCCTCATCCTCAAATTCGACGGCGAGGTCATTGAACTCCTCGGTCGCGGCGTGCGTCAGCGGGTAGAGGTCGTCGAGCGACTGTGGCTCGTCGGATTCAATTCTTTCGCGCAGTCGAACGAGAATCGCCTTCCCTTTGTCGACGAGGACGTTGGGGAAGTACTCGTCCTCGTACATCTCGGCGAGGAACAGGTGATTGGCCATGGTTTTGTTAGTGATGGGCATTGTCGCAGGTCGCTCCATGTGGCAAGGGGAATTAGGCGAAAGCATCCTCAACATACTGCCTGCATGTGAAGCGTGCGTGGCTTCACCACGGCACAGCCGTAAGAGGCGTTGGTCAGGCTTCGCCCCGCAATGGCATGGCCTCTTGCGGCTGCGTTGCCCTGGTAGGCGGAGTACGCTAACCAGGGCTAACCCGTTTCTATCGCTTCCCTTTTCTTTTGGTTTGCTGGCGAGTCTTGCGTTTCTGGTCCCGGAGTCGTTTGGCGCGATCCCGCTCCCACAGGAAATACTCCTGGAACATCCATTTCATGTATCCCTCGGTTTCGTCCCAAATCGCCTCCAGTTCCTCAATGCAGATGGACGCCTCCTCGGGGCTGCCGTGGGAGTAGGAGGTCGGCGCGAGCGGGGGCTCGTCGGATTGCAGCAGTCTCAGAACTTGGTCGTTGGCGCGGAAGGCGGCGTGCAGCGCCTTCTTTGCGGCCGTCGAACCTCCGCCGCGGCGGAACTCGACAAGCGCCTTGGCGTAAAGCCACTGGGCCGACTCTTCCGGATATCGGTCAAGCACCTCGATCGCCTCGGCGTCGCGCCCTTGTTCCAGCAGCAGCGGGACGACCTCGTAGCGCACTCCCTGGTTGTCGTTGGGATTGAGCCGGAGCATGTCGCGATACTGCTCGACCGCGTCGCCGTATTGGCCGGCGTCGGCGTACGCGATGGCGAGACCGTGGCAGGCGCGCATGTAGGGTCGAGTTTCGTGGAATCCCCAGAACTGGCCCGCCAGTTCCTCCATATCGTTGCCGAGCGCTACGGCCGCCGCTTGTTTGGCGTTCTGGAACAGCTCTATCTGGCGATCGGCCGCGTGCGTCGACTCGGCGACAAGAATGCCGGCTTCGACGTGATGCGGGTCCTCGGCCAGCGCCTGCCGAGCCAGGATGATCCGTCGTCTGCCAAAGGCATTCAGCGCCTCTTGGCACAAGGCTTCGGCCCGTTCGGCCGGCGTGTTTCGCGGTAATTCGAGCTCATCCAAGGGGCGGCCTACGAACCGCGCGTTGATCGCCTGGTTCAGCTCGTCGATTCCCATCCCCTGGCCGGCCGAGTCGATATAGTCTTGCACCTGGCGGAACAGGACTTCGTGGCTGCGCTGCTCAGGCATTTTGCCGCGTCGGATCCACTCGGCGCGATCGGGAGGATCGAGGAGGTTGGGGATCGAGAAGGCGCACTTTTTTCGCTTGCCGGCGACTTGGATCGACTGAGTCCAGCGTCCCGAATCGAGTTCCGCTTCCGAGGTTTGGGCCAGGGCCCGCAGTACAAGCGTCAAAAAGCTGAGTTCGGTGGCCGTCGGACGGCGCGGGCCATCCGCTGAGTAGTAATTGGCGTCGGGGAAGGCCTCGCCGGTTTCCAGCGGCAGGTCGAGCTCGCGCCACAGGCCGACGTCACCCGACGCGACGTCGGCGGGACTTTCGTAGGCGAAGCTGAAGAGGCTCAGTCGGTGTGGATCGGCTGTTTGCGCCATCAGCGAATAGTGGTCATCGGCGTCTTTATACAGGCCGAGACCGTAGCTTTGCCCGCCGGCGCCGAGTACGACGGCGTATCTCAAGTGGCGAGGCGGCTTCGGGGTTTCGATCTTGATCAGATCGACGTCGTCGAGCGTCTCCCAGAGCTTGGCCTGGTAGAACTCGGATGCTGCTGCGGCGAACTCGCGAATCTGCTCGTCGCTGCAGCCCGCTTCTCTCAGCGAGGGCAGCGGAGGAGGCGCGGTCCGCATGAGATGTTCGGCCAGACTGCGGATGGAGGCATTCCACCCGTCCATCTCGGCTTGGTAGCGCACGGCGGTCCCCGAGCCGTCTAAACGCCGGCCCAACTCGTCTGCCAGCCGCCGATCATTGCAGTCGATCCGCGCCGGGCGACTGGGAACTTCATGCTCCTCTGACAGTTCGAGCATGCCGTTCGCAAAGTGGACGAACGGGTCGTCGTCCCCCAGCATCGGCTTGGCATGCACGAACTCGCTCGGCATGCTCCGCCAGAGGATGAGTCCCATGCCGCTGGAGGCATTCCCTGGCGGAAGACCCATCAATTTTGCCAACGTGGCGACGCCCCCCTGCCAGGTTTCCTGCGGATTCACCGGGAGCGAGAGAAAATCGGTGAGCGATTGTTCGTCCATCCCTTGGCCCTTCGATGTGGATTGAGGACGCGGCGTCGAGAGCTTGACCGTGACTCCTTGAGGCCTGCGCGCGCCAGAGGCTTAGGGTAACACTCCCCACATGCGCGGTGAAGCTGCTCGCGACATTGAAAGAGAAAAGGCGGCAGGAACCGTTTCGATTTCGTTTCGATTTTTGATGCAACCCTTGCAGGGGCGTTGTTGGCAGGGTTACCCGGGGTAGATCGCTGTGCGATCAACTCCGGGCTGGATGATGTAACGCCGTTGGCGTAGGGAATAGCGCGGCGGGTGGCATGCTTTCGCGTTAGCGTAAGCATGCCGAACCCTCAAAGGGAGACTGCTGCCCACTGCAGCATGCCGACGATTCGCGACGGCATGCCACCCAACTGCTGTCGGGCTGAAAGCCCAACCTACGAAAAAAGCCGCCTTCGGTTGAAGGCGGCTTTTCGTGGTTCTGATTGTCGCGAAGGCGTTCTTAACGCTTCGAGAACTGCGTGCCGCGGCGGGCGCCGTGGAGGCCGTACTTTTTGCGTTCCTTCATGCGGGAATCGCGCGACATGTAGTTCTTCTCGCGGAGCTTCTCGATGAGGTCGCTGTCGTGCTTCAGCAGGGCGCGGGCGATGCCCTGGGTGCAGGCGCCGGCTTGGCCGGTGGTGCCGCCGCCGTCGACGCGGATTCGCACGTCGACCTTGTCGCGGAGCTCGCAATGATCCAGCGGGCCGGTGACGGCGTTCTGGTCTTGGGCTATGCGGAAGAATTCGGTGAGTTCGCGGCCGTTGATGGTGATCTTGCCGCTGCCCGCCTTGATGCGAACGCGGGCGACGGAGGTCTTGCGACGGCCAGTGCCGAGGGCTTCTAGCGAAGCGACTGCTGACATATTCGTTTTCCTGTGATGAGTTCTGCGTGAACCCTGTCGCTCTGAATGAACCCTGTCACCCTGAGTGAGCCCTGTCACCCTGAGGTACTCCGAAGGGTCCGGCCGGACTCTTCGCTCCGCTCAGAGTGACATTAGTTGCTCAAAGTGACCAATTGCTCAGAGTGACGATGTGATGACTTGTTTAGGCGATCGACGCGAGTTCGGTTGGTTCGGGCTGTTGCGCCTGATGCGGGTGGTCGGCGCCCTTGTAGATCTTGAGCTTCGACAGCATCGCGGCGCCGAGCTTGTTCTTCGGGAGCATGCGGCGGACGGCTTCCTGGAGGATGAGCTCGGGGCTCTTTTCCAAGCGGTCGCCGGCGGCGATCGTGCGCTGGCGGGTGTAGCCGGTGTACCAGGCGTACTTCTTTTGCTCCCACTTTTTGCCGGTGAAGTGGATCTTCTCGCAGTTGACGACGACGATGAAATCGCCCGTGTCAACGTGCGGGGTGTAGGTCGGGCGGTGCTTGCCCATCAGGATGACGGCGATCTCGCTGGCCAGACGGCCCACGATCTTGTCGGTGGCGTCGACCAGCAGCCACTTCTGCTCGAACGTGCCAGCTTTGGCCATGTAGGTGGTCATGGAACGGATA
>JBGSMO010000337.1:0-3670 GCA_041740115.1 Pirellulales bacterium | reverse complement strand
CAACAGCATCATGCAGGGCGCCATCCTCAGCGGCGCCCGCCGTCGGCCCTTCCCGCACAACGATTGGCGGGCCCTCGAAAAGATTCTCAGCGAGATTCGTCACGAGTATCGCCGCGTGCTGATCGTCGTCGAAGGCGTCTATAGCATGGATGGCGACTACCCCGATCTGCCGCAGTTCGTCGAAATCAAGAAACGCCACAAGGCCTACTTGATGGTCGACGAAGCCCACTCGATCGGCACGATGGGCCTCCACGGTCGCGGCATGTCGGAGCACTTCGGCATCAACCCCCGCGACGTCGATCTCTGGATGGGCACGCTCAGCAAGTCGCTGGGCAGCTGCGGCGGGTACATCGCCGCGCAGCAGGAAATCGTGGAGTACCTCAAGTACACGGCGCCAGGGTTCGTCTACAGCGTCGGCCTCTCGCCGGCGAACGCTGCCGCGGCCCTCGCGTCGCTCAACCTCCTGCAAGAGGAACCGGAGCGCGTGGCCCGCCTCGCAGAGAACTCGCGATTGTTCCTGCGCCTTGCAAAGGACGCCGGCTTGAACACCGGCGGCAGCAACAACACGCCGGTCGTTCCAGTGATCACCGGCAACTCGGCTCACGCCCTGCAGCTGTCGCAACTGCTGCGAGGCCGCGGGATCAACGTCCAGCCGATCTTGTACCCGGCCGTCGAAGAACGAGCCGCCCGGCTGCGGTTCTTCATCACCAGCAACCACACGCCAGAGCAGATCCACTACACGGTTCGCGCCCTGGCGGAGGAACTCGATTCGATCGATCCCTCGTACCGCGGCGCCGACCGCCCGTTGCCGGAGTTGTTCGGCGCGCCATCAGGCGACCGCGCCGCCGCCCTCCCGCCCCGGTAGCGCGCTAACACCTTGCGGCTCCCTCCCCCTTGTGGGGAGGGCTGGGGAGGTGGGAACGCTGGTACACGGCGTCATCACCCCTCCCTAACCCTCCCCATCAAAGGGAGGGGACCAGAGGAGATGATTGTTAACAGCGCTCATCGCCCGCGGATGATCTCACTGGCCGAGGTCCATTTGCTCATCCCCCCGCGCAATCCGCACGACCATCGCCTTCGCACCGCCCGGCCAAGATGGCCGGGCTATCTCGCCGTTGCGCAGGCCTTTTCTTTACCCTCTATCTGACTGGGGTTAGAATCAACCTTACGGGCGGTGCGACGTTCGTTTTATCAGCCTCCAGCCGTCGCCGCGGAACACGCTCGGAGAAAGAGGCCTCTTCATGTCGCAAGCAGTCGTCGACCCGGCGGAGCTTCGCCGCTTTGCCCATCAACTCAAGCTCTTCAACGCGGAACTCGAAGAGCGCATGACCGCCCTGGCTGGTCAGCTTCACGCCCTGAACGTCACCTGGCGCGATCAGGAGCAAAAGAAGTTCACCGAAGAGTTCGAGCAGCACATGAAACTCATCGCCCGCTCGATCGAAGCCACCAACGAATACGCGCCGTTCCTGCTGCGCAAAGCGGAACGGATCGAAGAATACTTGACGCAGCGATAGGCCAATGCTGAAGGATGAATGCTGAATGCGGAAGGCCGTGCGCCGTTCCCCCATTCCCCATTCCCCATTCAGCATTCCGCATTCATCCTTCAGCATTGCAATGTCTTCCCCCGCCCAAGTTCGCTCGACCGACGCCATCGAGGCCCTTCGCGCCGCGCTGCTGAAGTTTCAGCAGCGGGTCCAGCTCGCCGTCGACGTCCTCGACGGCGAGCTACACCGGGCGTCGAACTGGGTCGAACACGACCGCCCCTCCTACTGGAAGCAGCAAACCCACGACGCCGAAGACGCCGTCCATGCCGCGAAGCTCGAACTCGAACGCTGCCTGATGATGACCGTCGCCGGCCAGCGGCCGACCTGCCGCGAACAGAAGGCGGCGCTCGAAGCGGCCAAAGTCCGCCGCGTCTACTGCCAGGAGAAGTGCGAATCGGTCCGCCGCTGGCAACGCAACTTTCGCCACGAGCAATTCGAATACGACGGCCGCATCGGGCAACTCCGCCGCGCGATTGAACTCGACGTTCCCAAAGCCGCCGCGCTCCTCCAAACGATCCTCCGCCGCCTCGAAGAGTATCAGATCGAACGCCCGCCGGAGTCGTCGCTTCCCAGCGAACCAACCGCCGCCGCCAACCACACCACCAGCATCCAGCAACCAGCATCAAAGCCCCTGGCTCCGTCGGTGGATGACTCGCCGACCGACTCCGCCGCCGCCCCGCGACCACCGGTCGCGGCTTTGCCGAACCCTGAACCCTGAACCCTGAACCCTCTCCATGCGCTCCGCCGACCTCTATACCAGCGCCGCCCACATCCGCGACGCCTTCGACGACCTCCAAGCCGCGTGGCTCGAAGCCTCGGAGCAGTGGAACGACGGCGTCAGCCGCGCATTTTGCCAGAATCACTTGGAACCGTTGGGACCAACCGTCAAACTAGCGCTCGACTCGATGACCCGCATGGGAGCGCTGGTCACCCTCATGCACGCCGAGTGCGAGCAGTAAGTAGCAAGGAAGCGGTCAGCCATCAGCGTCCTGCCAAAGGAAGTAGCATCTAGCATCCAGCAACAATTTCCCCTTTCGCATTTCCACTTTGACGCCCCCCCGCCTCTCCACCCGCCGCGAACTCGAGCTGATGCAGCATCTGCAGCAGCTTGCCGACAAACGCGCCGGCGAAGAGCGGATCCTCGCCGCCGCGATCAGCGCCGAACTCTCGGAAGCCGAAAAAGAGTTCGCAGCGACCGCCCGCCGCCTCAACGAACAGTATTCGCTCCAAGTCCGCACGCTCGAAAACGAGTTCGCCGCCGCTCAGCAGACGGCCGCCGTCGCCTACGAAGATTCCGTCCGCCAGTCCGATTCGGCGTTCAAGTCCGCCCTCAAGGCAAACGACGCTCAGCGCGACGCCGCGCTCGCCGCCGCCGAGCACCAAGCCGAGGAAGCGCAATGGCAGGCGAATACCGTCTACGAAGCTCACAAGAATCAGCCGCAACAGTTGCTCGACGAAGCGACGAAGCGTCTCCAGTCGCGCCGTCGCATCGCCGAAGGCCTCGAACGCGACGCCCACACGCTGCTGACGATGCGCGGCCAACTCAAGGCCGCCGCCGAGTATGATTGGCGCGCCGACCCCTCCACCGCGCCGTCGGAAGCGGAACTCGCGAGTCAACCCGCCGCGGCCGAAGACCGCCTCGCCGCCGTCCTTAACCATCTCAAGCAAGGCGTCCTCGACCTCCAGGATCAAAAGCTCGCCTCCCTCTTCATCGAAGGAGGCCGCTGGACTGCGTGGCTCGCCGGCATCACCGCCGCCGCGTGCATCGTCGGCGGGCTCGTCGGCAATCTGTCGATCCTTGGCTGGATCATCGGCGCCGTTGTCGGAGCGATCATTGGCTTCGTCGTCGTCGCCGTCGCGCTCCCGCGCGGACGTCGCCGCTCGCTTCAGCAATTTGGCCGCCTCCAACGCTGGCTTGAGGAGTCGCGCCAATTCGAGCAGACCGCGCTCGATGAAGCCAAGGCCCACAGCGACCGTCTCGCGCATGAAAACACCCGCCGCCGCGATCACGACGTAGCCAGCGCCCGCACCCAGCTCGCCGCCAAAACGGCCGAAGCGCAAACCGCGCACGCCTCCGAACAAACCCGCCTCGAAGCCGAACACGCCGCGCGCCTCGCCGAGTTCGC
>JBGSMO010000331.1:0-3315 GCA_041740115.1 Pirellulales bacterium | reverse complement strand
GCGATCAACGACTCGCAGCCGCCCAACGCTTGCTTTTCGCGCTGTCCGATCCGGATGGCGTCGGCCTTGTCGTAGTTCACACTGACTTTTCGCACACCATTTAGGACTGACGCCAGCGCATCGCAACGATGTGCGCGGCTCACGCATCACGCTGCTCCGCACGGCCCGCGGAGCGAGGAGAAGGATTGAGCGATCATGAGCAGAGCTAGGCGATTCTCGAAGTTGGCGGCCGTGGCGGCCTTGATGGCGGTTCCCTCAACGGGAGCAGCCCAGACGCTGACCGAGTTCCAGTGGGACGCATCGAAAACAGGCGCCCAAACCTGGCAACTCAACGGCAACTGGACCACGCCGAATTTTCCGAACGGCCCTCTCCATACGGCAACGTTGTCGCGGCCGTTAGGAGCGAACTTGAATATCAATACCGGCGCCGTGACGGTGGCGGGCCTTACAATCGGCGGCACGACGACGGGAGTGACGACTCAACTCTCGGGAGGAACGCTCACCTTCCGCAACGAGATCGTTCCGCCAGTGCTGGTCGGAAACGCCGATTTCAACGGCGACACCTTCGTCGATGGGGCCGACTTCTTGATTTGGCAGCGAAACCTCGGCGTCGCCGGGCAGACCAACAACAACAAAGGAGACGCCGACGCCAATACGATCGTCCAAGCGGCCGACCTTGACGTCTGGAAGAACCAGTGGGGGATTGGCTCGGAGTTGTTCACCGTTGGCGCCGCATTTTTGGAAACCAAAGGCGCCGCTGCGTCGACGAACGTCATCGACTCGAATGTCCACCTCAATAACGATCAACTCGAGATCACTGGCACGAAGAATCTCACGATTAACGGCAATCTCAGTTACGCGGGCGATCCGAACAACGGCGGCGTGAGCGCTTCGGCCCTGCGGATTACGTCGCCGGATGTGACCGTGATCCTTAACGGCAATTTGCCGATGGTGAATTCCGATGCGCTCCCCGCGGTTGATTTTCGGATCAACGACAGCGATCGTTCGCAGGGGACGCTCATCGTCAACGGCGTCATGAGCGGCGCCGGCGACTTGGTGATCGGCGGACAAGGGAATGGCGCCCGACTTCCGCTCGCGACGGTGCGGCTCAATGGCAACAATACGTACTCAGGCAGTATTCGCGCCGGTCGCGGGAATCTGGTGCTGGGACAAGACAACGCTCTTGGCCGCAATCCCGGCGCCTTGCCGAACGACCCGAGCGACGACTCGTTCGCCAGCTATCGGCAAGCGGGGCCAGCCAATCAATTTGGCTACAACCTGATTTCTACCGATGATGCGCGGACAATTCCAAACAACATGGTCGTTGCGCAATGGCAGACGATCAAGGGAGATCATTCGCTTACTTGGGCCGGGAACATCACTCAGACTAATAATCGCGGCGTCGTGAACCTGCTGCCGGCGGGGAAGACATTCACAGTTTCTGGGCGCCTAGATATCTGGGAAACCGACGAGCCTGATATCGAACGGCGATTCGTCTTCGACGGAACCGGCAAGACGGTCATCACCGGCAGCATTCATCCCGATCCGCTTGAATCGAGTCAGAATCGTCAACTCCGCAAAACGGGTTCGGGCGTGCTGCTGATCAACGTGGCGGCGGGCGCTAATTCGCATGCCGGGTCGGAAATCATTGACATGGGCAATCTCCACTACGCAACCAACGACTCGCTGAACGTCGGCGGCGGTTTGATCGTCGCCCGCGGCGGCGCCGTTGGCGTCGACACCGGCGTGAGCAACAACGCGACATTTATGTCGAAGCTCGATCCGACTAGCAAGGGCGGCTTGATGCTGGCGGCGAGCGATGCAGCGGCGACGCTCGACTTCGCCGGCGCGCTCGCCAACGCGGCGAATATGACTGTCGCAGCTCCCGAGACGGGGATGACCTTCACCGGTTCGATCACCCCGGCCAACAGCAAATACCAACTCGGCGGCGGCAGCGGAACGCTGACGTTGCCAAACGCTCAACTGACCGGCGGCAACAAGCTGGAGGTTCGCAACGGCGGAACGGTGCAACTTTTGGGCGACAACACCTATACCGGTTCGACGACGATTCTGACGAAGTACACTACCACCTCGGAAGCGATGGCGGCGGTTGACTCAAGCAACACGAATCTCTCGGCGGGCTCGACTTACTTCAAAGAGGTCGCCCCGATCCTGGTTGTCGACAAGCTGTCGAACGGCGGGGCGGCGAGCAGCATCGGCTCGGCGTCGAGCGATGCAGCCAACCTGTTCATTCACGGCAGCACGCTGAAGTACGTCGGCGCCGGCGACTCGACCGATCGTCTTTTCACCATCGGCACGGGCGGAGCGACGATCGATTCCTCGGGAACGGGCGCCGTCGTCTTCTCGAACGCCGGCGCCTTGGGCCGCGACGAAGCGGAAGATCGCAACGGCACGCTCGACGACTTCACGCGCGATCCGACGGCGATTTACGACATGGCCGATACCAGCGACGTGGTGATCGGGATGTCGGTGACCGATCCAGATCCGGGAGGCCAGGGCTCTCCTCCGCTGACGGCGCCGCTCATCCCAGCCGGCACGACCGTGCAAGGCATCAGTGACGATGGCCGTACCATTGGCATCAGCGCAAGCTACGGGTTCCGCTTGAAGGCCAACACGCGGATCGTCTTTGGCACGGCGCCGCGGACGCTGACGCTCGCCGGCGCCAACACGGCGGATAACACGCTCGCCTCGGCGATCAGCAACTCGACGAAGGGGGGCGTCGTCAACCTGGAGAAAACTGGCGACGGTACATGGATCGTCAGCGGCGCCAATACCTACACCGGCACGACGACGGTAGCGGATGGCACTCTGCTTGTGAACGGCGCCCATACCGGCGGCGGGGCGTATACCGTTGCCGCGGGCGCCACGCTGGGCGGAATTGGATCGACCAGCGGCGCCCTCACCTTGAACGGCGTCGTCAATCCAGGAACGACCGGCGCCGGCACGCTCACGGTCAACGGCAACGGCACGTTCAACTCCGGATCGACCGCCCTGTTCCAGTTGGGCGGAACGGCGGCTGGGCAGTTCGATCAATTGAACTTCAGCGGCACGCTCGCCGCAGGGGGAACCCTGGACGTCGACCTGATCAACGGCTTCACGCCGACGGCGGGAAATTCGTTTGACATTCTCGACTTCACGACGGCCACGGGGGCGTTTTCGCTGAGCTTGCCGGCGCTCAGCGGCGGGTTGTCGTGGAATACGTCGCAATTGCTGACGACGGGGATGATCAGCGTCGCCGCGGCGATTGCGGCCGTGCCTGAACCGGGGGCGGCGGCACTGGCGCTGTTGGGCGGC
>JBGSMO010000308.1:0-2662 GCA_041740115.1 Pirellulales bacterium | reverse complement strand
AAATGCTCACGGCCGACGCAGAGGCAAATCGCCGCATCGAAATCGAATTCTCGCGCTGGGCGAAAGCGGTCGGACTCGCGGCTATTCTTCGCACGATGCGGATGGCTCGCGCCACCGATGGGGAAGCGTTCGCGGTCCTGACCAGCAATCAGCGTTTGGCGACCGCGATCCAACTCGATCTCCGATTGGTGGAGGCGGATCAGGTTTGCACGCCCGATCTGGATGCCCGCTCGGCCAACGCCGTGGATGGGGTTGTCTTCGACAACGCCGGCAATCCGGTCGAGTACCACATCCTCAAGCGGCATCCAGGCGAATCGGCGTCCGGTCTCAATCGCGATTACGACCGCCTGCCTGCTAGCAGCGTGGTGCATTGGTTTCGCTGTGATCGTCCGGGGCAAGCTCGCGGCATTCCCGACATCATGCCCGCGCTGCCGCTATTCGCGCAGCTGCGGCGCTTCACCCTGGCCGTACTGGCCGCTGCCGAAACGGCGGCCGACTTCGCCGGCATTCTCTACACCGATGCACCCGCCAACGGTGAGGCGGATGCCGCCGAACCGTTCGAGCCCATCGAGCTAGAGAAGCGAGCGCTCGTAACGATGCCGGGCGGCTGGAAGATGAGCCAAATGCAGGCTGAGCAACCGGCCACAACCTATGCGGAGTTTAAGCATGAAATCCTGAATGAAATCGCCCGCTGCTTGAACATGCCGTTCAATGTCGCCGCTGGGAATTCCTCGGGCTACAACTACGCCTCCGGTCGACTCGACCACCAAACCTACTTCAAAGCGATCCGTGTGGAACAGGCGCACCTTGAGTGCGTCGTCTTGGATCGTCTGCTCGCCGCTTGGTTCGACGAAGCAGTGCTCATTCCCGATCTGTTGCCGGCGGGCGTCGGTCCGATTGCCGACTGGCCGCACCAATGGTTCTGGGACGGGCACGAACACGTTGATCCCGCCAAAGAAGCCACCGCCCAGGCGACGCGGCTCGCCAATCACACGACCACGCTCGCCGACGAATACGCGCGGCGCGGCCAAGACTGGGAAGCCCAACTGCGCCAGCGCGCCAAGGAACTGGCGCTCATGAGCGAACTCGGACTGCCGCTGGCGCAGGCTTTCCCCAACTCAACTTCCACTCCTACGGAGCAACCCGATGAAGCCCTCGACGAAGCCCCAGCCGGCGACGCCTGACACGCGTAGCCTCCCCGCGACGCTGAACCTCACCGCCACCGCCGAGTTCCAACTCGAAGCGGCGGCGGAAGGGGCGCAGCCCACGGGCCTGCCGCGATTTCGCATGGTGGCCTACACCGGCACTCCCATGCGAATCGCCGGCTGGCGCTATCCCGTGATCCTCGACCTGGCGGGACTCGCGATCCCGTCGCAAGCGCGACCGATCCGGTTCGGGCACGATCCGCTGTCAGGCGTGGGACACACCGATGCGATTCGCATCGAACAAGGGCAACTCGTCGCAGGTGGCTTGGTGTCCCGCGATACGGCGGCCGCTCGCGAAGTGGTGGTCAGTTCCAAGAACGGCTTTCCCTGGCAGGCCTCGGTCGGCACCAGTGTCGAAGAGTTCGAGTTCGTTAAGGAAAGCCAGAAGGTCATCGTCAATGGTCGCGAGTACAGCGGCCCGCTGAATGTCGTCCGCAAGGCGACTCTCGGCGAAATCAGTTTCGTCGACCTCGGGGCCGACGGTGCCACGAGCGCCAGCGTTGCTGCGGGCGCGACTCATTCCTCAGGAGAACACATCATGGACGAGCCCAACCTCGCCCCGAACGCCGATTCCCAAACGCCTCCCACTTCTGCCGCGCCGCCGAATCCGCCCGCCACGCCAGCAATCAACGCGACTTCCGTCGATCAGATGCGTGCCGAGGCGGCTGCTGAAACCGAACGAATCGCCGCCGTGCGGCGCATCTGTGCCGGTCGTGCTCCGCGCTTGGAAGCTCAATCCATCCGCGAAGGCTGGAGCGAACAGCGCACGGAACTGGAAGTGTTACGCATCACGCGTCCCGCCGCGCCCGCGATCCATTCCGTGGATAACACGGTCAACGGCAACGTGCTGGAAGCGGCCTGCATGCTGACCGCCGGCACGGCGAACCTGGAAGCCAGTTTCGAACCACAAACCCTGGACCTAGCATCGCGACGGTTTCGCGGGGGCATTGGACTGCAAGAGCTGCTGCTCGAAGCGGCCTGGGCCAACGGTTACACGGGCCGCAACTTCCGTGATAGCCGCGCCGTGCTGCGGTTCGCGTTTGGTCGTGGCATCGAGGCCGGGTTCTCGACCATCGATATCGGCGGCATCCTCTCGAACGTCGCCAACAAGTTCCTGCTCGAAGGTTTCTTCAGCGTCGAACGGACGTGGCGGAACATCTGCGCGGTGCGGAACGTCAGCGACTTCAAGACGGTCACCAGCTACCGACTGATCGGCAAGGATCAGTACGAACTGGTCGCGCCGGGTGGCGAGCTCAAGCAAGGGACGCTCGGCAATGAGCAGTTCACCAACAAGGCCGACACCTACGGTTTGGTGTTGGGGATCGACCGTCGCGACATGATCAACGACGATCTGGGCGCGATCACGACCGTGCCGCGTAAGCTGGGGCGTGGTTCGGGTCTGAAGATCAACGATGTCTTCTGGACGATCTTCCTGGCCAACAGCGGGTTCTTCACGG
>JBGSMO010000299.1:0-18855 GCA_041740115.1 Pirellulales bacterium | reverse complement strand
AGAAGGCTCGCGAATTTCGCCGCGAACAGTTCGGCGAGCGGGGCAATCGCGGCCCTCGCCAAGGCGACCCTCCGGCGGTCCACCCTGGCCGCGATCGCCAGGACCGCGACCTTCACGACCTTCCGGTCGGCGTCCTTCAGGGCCCCGTCCCTCGCGAGGGCCGCGATTGCCCCGCTCGCCGAACTGTTCGCGGCGAAATTCGCGAGCCTTCTCACGCTCTTCCTCGCTCAACTCGCCATCTTTGTCGGCATCAAAACGCTCCAGCATCCGCTGGCGCATCGCTTCGCGATCAGGCCGGCCCTCGCTCTCGGCCGCGGGCGGCTTGTCGGCTGGCTTCTCTGTTTCATCGTCCGCCTGCGCGACGCTTGCTAGCGACGCCAACATCAACGTCGCGCAGCCATACCGTAGGAATCTCATCATTCACCTCGCCTGGAAAAGAAGGGCTCGACACTGTTCCTGGCAGCCTTGTTGAATGAGGCCGCACTACCAGAATTAACTCCACGTCCGACACAGGGTTTCGCGAGCAAGAAGAAATCGTTCGCCGAACGAACTTCAGCAAATCGCTCGTTCGCTGTGGAGTCGTCAATCGCCTCGGCTAGAATACGGCGCCGATGCCCGCCGCCTCCGCTCCACCCCGCCTCCGCCCATGATCCCGTCGCTCCAAATCGCGATCGTCATTTCCATCGGGATCGCCGCTCAATGGATCGCCTGGCGGATGCGCATCCCCGCGATCGTGCTCTTGCTGGCGTTCGGCATGGCGCTTGGCAACATGACGAACCTGTCGGAGGAACTGGACGGCGACTTGTTCTTCGGCTCGGTCTCCCTGGCAGTCGGCTTGATTCTGTTTGAGGGGGGGTTATCGCTCAACCTGCGCGAAATCAGCGGAGCGGGCGGCGTCGTCGTCCGGCTGGTGACCATCGGACTGGCAGTCACCTGGGCATTGACGTCTTTGTTGGCCTATTGGCTGGCCGACTTTTCCGCCGCGATGGCTGTCCTCCTTGGCGCGTTGCTCACCGTCAGCGGTCCCACGGTCGTCCTCCCCTTGCTGAGGCATGTCCAACCCGTGCGGCGAATCGGTTCGCTCGCCAAATGGGAGGGCATCGTCAACGATCCGATCGGCGCCGTCCTGGCCGCCCTCGTCTTCGAGGTCGTGCTGCAACCGACTCCCAACGCGGTAGTAGCTACCTCGGCGTGGGCGTTGCTGAAGACTGTCTCGATTGGACTCGCCTTGGGCGCCTTCGGAGCTCTTGCAGTGATCCAAATGCTGAAACGATATTGGGCCCCCGACTATCTTCACAACCCGCTCGTACTCGGGGTGGTGACGCTGCTCTTCGCCGCTTCCAACGCCACGCAGCATGAAGCAGGGTTGATCACCGTAACCGTAATGGGCGTCCTCCTCGCCAATCAACGCACGGTTTCCATTCGACATGTCGTGGAGTTCAAAGAGAACCTGCGCGTACTGCTGATCTCGACGTTGTTCATCGTCTTGGCCGCTCGGATTACGCTAGACGCGGCAGTGCTCCGATCGTTGGGATGGGGGAGCGCGCTATTCGCTCTGGCGCTCGTGTTTGTCGTTCGGCCCGTCTCAGTCTGGATCGCAACGGCGGGATCGTCCCTGCAATGGCGCGAGAAGGCGTTCTTGGCGTGGATCCATCCCCGCGGCATCGTCGCCGCCGCCGTCAGCGCGTTGTTCGGACTGCGCATCTTGCGCGAATTGGGGGACGACCACCCGTTGTCGTTGGAAGCCGATCGTTTTGTGCTGGTCACCTTCCTGGTGATTATCGTCACGGTAACGATCTACGGACTGACGCTCGCTCCATGGGCGCGCTGGCTGAGGCTTTCCATTCCGAATCCGCAGGGAATTCTCTTCGCCGGGGCCTCTCGCGCGGTGCGTGAGATTGCCGCCGTGGTGAAGGAAGAAGGATTCGCCGTGCTGCTCGTCGACACCAATCCACGCAACAACGCCGCTGCCCGCATGGCCGGGCTGCCGGTGGCGCTCGCCAGCATCGGCAGCGAATTCGTCCAAGAGGAAGTCGACATGGGCGGCATCGGCCGCATGCTGGCCATGACTCCCAACGACGAAGTCAACACGCTCGCCGCGATGGCGCTCACTGAGCGCTTCGGCCGAGCGGAAGTTTACCAATTGGCGTCGGCCGATACGGCACTCGAGAAACGCGACAACCTCAACGCCTTACGACGGGGGCGACAACTCTTTGCGCGTCCTCTAACGCACGCCCAACTCGAGTCTTACCTTCGCGCCGGCGCCAAAATCAAGTCGACTGCCATCAAAGAAGACTTTACCTTCGAAGACTTTGTCGTTCGCTACGGCAAAACGGCGCTCGTTCTGTTCCGCATCGACGAGTTTGGCAAGTTGCTCGTCGCCACGACCACATCTCCGGTCTATGCCAAATCAGGGCAAAAAATCATCTCCTTGGTCAGCGAATCGGGCGAGCTAATCGCGTAACACGCCGGCGGACAGTCTCCAGCGAAGCGTCGTCGCCGTCGCCGCGGCGAAGAGCGACTCGACCGATTCATACCGCGCGACTGGCAGGACCTTCGCCGGCGTCGACAATTCGAGCGCAGGCCGGTCAAACCGCCAGGGAGTCGCAGTGGCCTCAGGCGAGCCACTGGCCGACTCATCAGGACTGGCGCTTTCAAGACGAAGCTCAACCGACGTCCCGTGCCCGACGAGACGACTCGTTCGACCGGTCGGACCCTCGTCCGCGATCGTCGGAGACCGGCAACAGAACCAAAGACTCATCTCGTCGAACGCCCAGAGCCAGTCGAGCGCCTCGGCGGCGACGACAGCATTCCGGAGTTCCGGTTCAATCGCCTGCCATCTGGCGAACCAAGCTTCGCGACACGGGCTGATTTCGGACAACCATGCTTGGGCTAGCGGCTCTAACTTCGCATGTTCGGAATGCTCCAACAGCCGCATGAAGTGGCCGCTGACCATCCAGGCGGCGAGCGGACCAATCTCCTCGGCGACGGCGATCGACTTCGACCAGATCGCGGTCGCTTCGCCGACAGCCAGCTCCATGAACGACAGCGGCCAGCCATGTTTGGCGTCGAGTTGCGGCGTCTGCTCCCACTCAGCCCAGCCATCGTCGTGGGCGGCGATGGCGACGAGGACTTCGTCGCGAACGAGCGACGAATTCGCCGGACCGAATCGTCCCTCGCACTGCGAGGCAAGCAACGCACTGATGCGGGCATGCTCGATTTGCGAAATGAGCGCCCAACCCGGCGTCCCGTCGGAAAGTCGCACGTCGCGCCGGATCATCGTCGTCCCCTTCCGTGCGTGACGTACGTTCCGCTGCCTACAGTCCTGCGAAGAGATCGGCGACGCGGCACTCGAAGCCGGGCAGGACGTTGCCCCCGGTGAGGGAGTCTTTTTCGGTAAGGATATGAATGTCGTCGACGGCCTGGTAGACCGTGACCGTTCTAGTTGCGGGGTCGATCACCCAAGCGAGTTCGACCCCCCCTTCGAGCCAACGACGCATCTTGCGGCCGACTTCGCTCACGCGATCAGTGGGAGAAATGGTTTCAAAAACCATAGCCGGCGCTTCAGGAAAATACGCCGTGGTAAGGCCAATCGCATTAATGCGATCCTGCCGAACGAAGGCTCCATCTGGAGCCATCACGGTGTCAGGATTTCGGCCGATCAGAAACCCAGCCTCGGCGACCACCACTTGCCCAATTCGGTCACGCTCAACGAACTCAAGCAAAAGCAGCGAGACGCGTTGCGAAACAATTGCATGGGCAAATCCAGGCGGCGACATCCGAACAATCTCCCCCTCGATCAGTTCGCACCAACGAGATTCCTCTTCGGGCAATCGAAAGAGTTCTTCGGCGGTCATTAAATGCGCAGCAGTGCTCATACCGGCATTATACCTCACCCGCCGTCAGGGGATTAAACGAAAACGGGCGACCGCGCACTGACGCGGCCGCCCGTTTATCAAGGCTTATCGAGCCTACTTGTAATAGCTCGCAAACTTCTCAATCGACATCGGCTTAATCTTCGGCGCCTGCCCGGCCTGGCCGAAGGCGACCATGCGGTCGATGCAGACTTGCTTCATCGCGTCGCGGGCCGGCTTCAGATAGTCGCGGGGATCGAACTTCTCCGGCGTTTCGGCGAAGACCTTGCGAATGGCGCCGGTGATGGCGAGCCGGTTGTCGGTGTCGACGTTGATCTTCCGCACGCCGTGCTTGATGCCGCGTTGGATCTCTTCGACCGGCACGCCCCACGTTTGCTTCAGCTTGCCGCCGTACTTGTTGATGATGTCCTGCAGTTCTTGCGGAACGCTGCTGCTGCCGTGCATCACGAGATGGCAGTTCGGCAGGCGGCGGTGGATCTCTTCGATGCGATCCATCGCCAGCACTTCGCCGGTCGGAGCGGCGGTGAACTTGTAGGCGCCGTGGCTCGTGCCGATGGCGACGGCCAGCGCGTCGACCTTCGTGTCGTTCACGAAGCGCTCGGCTTCATCGGGATCCGTCAGCAGCTGATCGTGCGACAGCACCCCTTCGGCGCCGTGCCCATCTTCCTGCTCCCCTTCGCCGCTGGTGAGCGATCCAAGGCAACCCAGTTCGCCCTCGACCGAAACGCCCATCGCGTGAGCCATCTTCGTGACGTCGCGGGTGACCTGCACGTTGTAGTCGTAGTCGGCCGGGGTCTTGCCGTCAGCCTTCAGCGAGCCGTCCATCATCACGCTGGTGAAGCCGTTTTCGATGGCGCTCTTGCAGGTGTCGGGGCTGTTGCCGTGATCCTGGTGCATCACCATCGGGATGCCGGGGTAGAGTTCGGCGGCGGCCAACATCAAATGGCGCAGGTAATTGTCTTGCGAGTACGAGCGGGCGCCGCGGCTCGCCTGGACGATCACCGGCGACTCAGTCTCGCGAGCCGCTTCCATGATCGACTGGATCTGCTCCATGTTGTTCACGTTGAAGGCGGCCAGTCCGTAGTTGTTCTCGGCGGCGTGATCCAAAAGCAGACGCATTGGTACCAGGGGCATTTCAAACTCCTCGAATCGTTAATCTCGTCGAACCACTGCGTCGGCCCAAATAGCCGAACGCTCGCCGCCGAAGGCCCCCTATTCTAGCAACTGGAGGGCGGGTCCAAGAGGGGGTGGCGGCTGGGACAACGCCCCACCGACGGCGGCGAAAGATTCGGCAAGCGAAACTGGCTCATACTCCAGGCGGGGCGTTGCCCCAGCCTACTTTTCCGCCAGAATCTCGCTCGGCGGCACTTGCAGCAGCCGCACCAGAATCAGTTTCCGCTCGTCCTTACCGGCGGCGGTGGCCGTGTGGAAGACGCCGCCGAGGCTCGTCTTGGCTGCCGGCAGGCAGCCCAGCACCAGCAGTTCGCCCGGCGCCAACGTCGCATCCATGGCGAGGTCGTCGAAGACGTCGCGTTCCCGCGACGGGATCGACATGAAGATTCCCTGCTGAGCGCCAGGGGTATAACGCGGCTTCAAGTCGCCGTGTTGCAGCTCCGGCGTCAGACGCACTTTGACCCGCTGTCCGGAAACAGTCTCGGCCTGCAACGAGTAAACCCCCTGCATCTGGCGAAACGTCTTGCCGCCGAACGAGCCGTCTTGGCTCAGGAGAACTTGAGCCTCGTCGCGCAGTTCCGAGACCTGGATTGAAATCGGATTGCCGTGCTTCACCTGTACCACGCGACGGGTGACGCGCGGAACCGCCGTTTTATCGGTGATCAATTGAGTGTCCTCAACCTCGTCGACTTCTCCGTCGAGTTCCAGCAGCTTCGCGAGGTCTTCCGGCAGCGCCCCGCCGACGACGCCGACGCGCAGCCCGTTGGAAATCAATTTCCGCCGTAGTTCGGCGTCGAACTTTTGCTCGTCGATCCGCTCCCACAAGGCGTCGGCCTTCGCTTCTTGATCCAGCGGAATGCGCGCTTGAAAGATCTCAATCGCAACGCTTTCCTTGGATGTGTTGACTGGCTTGAGCAACGACTCCAACGCTCTATCGGGCGGCTTGTCGAACACTTGGCAGCCGAGCGCAATCGTCGCCGCCGCGCAGCCGGCAAGCCACGAACGGCGATCAAGCGTCGAAGACGGCGAGGGCATGCAAGTCCCGAGGGCGAGCAGGGCGGTTCAAGAAGCTCGCGGACGTTACAAATTGCGACTCCTGCAGTCAACGCTGGTCGACGACGCTAGCACGCTCGCCCCAGCGTCACGTCGGACTGGTCGCTAAAGCGACCAGTCCAATGCGGCCTCCACCCCAATCTAGCCCTAGTCACGCCGGCACCATCTTCGGCGCCGGCCAGCGCTGCCCCTGGATGCCTCCATGCTCCGCATGAAGTTCGTGGAACTGGCACTCTAGAAACTCGTACAAGTGCCCCGGAGGATCGCTGGCGAGCCACTTCCGCGTCATCCGATCCATGAGCGCATCGTACTTCCGCTGCGATGATCCATGGGCGTAGCACCGCCCTTCATGCCGCCGCAGATCGCCGTCGAACTGCGGACCGATGTGCCATAGCTCATGCACAATCGTCGATAGCTTCTCCTCCAGCGGCAGATTCAAAAACCGCGGCAGGTAGAAGTTAAGCAGGTAGAGATACTCCCGCCCTATCGGATCGACGAGCGGCTGAATCCGATGAATGCGGCCGCGAACCTGCTTCTCGACTCGTCCGCCGGCGAATCGCAGCGGCGTGAGCGTCGCGAAAACGCCGTACATCGCTTGGTTGCGAGTCTGGCAGAGGCCGACCGCGACGCGGTCCATGTCGATGTGCGACATCTCCGGCAGCCGCCGCGAAATGTCCGCGCAAACCAAGCGCATCGCGCCGGTAAAGTCGAATCCTTTCGACCGACTAGCCATGTCGCCTGGCCTCAGAAACGAACTGAAGCGGGAAAAAAACAAAAGCCACCGGCGACGCCAGTGGCTTTTGCATTGAATTTATCACTCAGGTCGCAACTACTTCACTGCAGCGGCCGGAGCGTCGTCGAACGACGGCTTCTGGCTCTTCTGCACGACGCGGTCGCGAACGCCGACCAACTCCAGAATCGCTTGCTCGCCGGCATCGCCCAGGCGGACCTTGGCCAAGCGAACAATGCGGGTGTAACCCCCGGGACGATCGGCGAACCGGCCGGCCACTTCGCTGAACAGCGTGCGAACCGCTTGCTTGTCGCCCAGCAGTTGCAAGCAGCGACGACGACCGGCGACTGACGGGGCGATCGCAGCGGCCCAAGCGTTCCACTTCGGGCTTTGGCGCCAGGCCTTCCACTGCTCGCTGTTGCGCTCGGCATCGGTGCCGTGCTTCGCGGCAGCCTCTTCGGCCAGCAACGACTTCTTCGCGATCGTGATGCACTTCTCCACCAGCGGACGAACTTCCTTCGCCTTCGGCAGCGTCGTGGTGATCCGGCCCTTCACCTTGGGCGGATTCGGATCAAACTCCGCATCCCGTTCGGTGAGGAACAGCGCGCTCGCGAGGCTGCGCAGCAGCGCCCGCTGATGACTGGGGTTACGTCCGAGCTTTCTTCCAGACCGACGATGACGCATGGCACTCACTACCTAACGCTGTCTCTCGCCGACAGTCGATCGACTCGCGGCGAGAGAAATCAATTGATCTTAAAACCTAGAAGCTAGCCGCGGCGCTCGGCACTCGCATCCCGAGATGCAGGTTCAAGTCGCGAAGCTTCTGCTGAACTTCCGCGAGAGTCGTCTCGCCAAAGTTGCGGACCTCCAACAGTTGGTCCTCGGAGCGAATCACCAAGTCGCGCACCGTCATGATGTTTTCGGATTCGAGGCAGTTGCTCGCACGCACCGACAGGTTGAGGTCGGCGAGCGGCATGTTCAACTTCGATTCCAACGCCGTGTCGCCGACAGGCTGCCCGCCGCGAGCCGCGGCGTGAATCTGCGGGCCGAGGTGCGTGTACTGCACGAACGGCGTGAGATGCTTCCGCAGAATCTTGGCCGATTCGACGATCGCCATCTCCGGACCAATCGATCCGTCGGTCCAAATCTCGATCGTCAGCTTGTCGTAGTTCGTCTTCTGACCGACGCGGGTTTCCTCGACGTCGTAGCGAACTCGCGTGACGGGGCTGAACACCGCGTCGATCGGAATGATGCCGATCTCGTGGACTTGCTCGGCTTGTTCGGTAGCCGAAACGTAACCGCGGCCATTCTCGACGACCATTTCGACGACGAACGGCACGTCCGAGGTCAGCGTGGCGATCAGCAGGTCCTTGTTGATGATCTCCACCGACTCATCGGTTTCGATGTCCGAAGCCCGGACTTCGCCGGCGGTCTTCCGCTCAACTCTCAGCACCTTCGTCGAATCGCTATGGTTCTTCACCACGAGCGACTTGATGTTCAGCACGATGTCGGTGACGTCCTCCAGGACGCCTTCCATCGTCGTGAATTCATGCTGGGCGTTGTGAACCTTGATCTGCGTGACGGCGCTTCCCTCAAGGCTCGAGAGTAGAATCCGCCGCAGACCGTTCCCCACGGTCGTGCCGAACCCTCGCTCAAACGGCTCGGCAATGAACTTGCCGTAGGTCCGCGTGAGGGTCGACGCGTCGCAGATCACCTGACTGGGCAGCTCAAGTCCACGCCATCGAATATGCATCGTTTATCTCCACCGTCTCTTCTGTGTACCGGCCGCCTCAAAGGCGGCGAATGCCCGTCGTTCGCCTGCGACTCGCTCAAACTCAAAACGTTACCGCGAACACAATTCGACGATCAGCTGCGTCTGCACCGGAATTGACACGTCGTCCGCGGCCGGCAGCCGACCGACGATTCCCTCGGGAACTTCCGAGCCCGTGACCGACAGGAAGTCAGGCGTCTGACGCCCATTCTCGGCCATGTGTCCCTTGGCGAGGTCGAGACTCTTCGAACGATTCTTCACGCGGATCACGTCGCCGACGTTCACCAAGTAACTCGGCACGTCGCAACGCCGGCCGTTGACCGTCACATGGCCGTGGCTCACCAATTGGCGAGCCGCCGAGCGGCTCAAGCCGAAGCCGAGGCGATGAACCACGTTGTCGAGCCGACGCTCAAGCAGGGTCATCAGCACGTCGCCCGTGTTGCCCTTGGTCGCTTCCGCACGCTGGAAATACTTGCGGAACTGCCGCTCCAGCACGCCGTAATAATGCTTGACCTTTTGCTTCTCACGCAGATGGACGCCGTAATCGGTCAACTTGCCGCGGCGACCCTGCTGCTGACCCGGGGGCGTGTCGCGACGCTCGATCCCGCACTTCGGCGTATCGCAGCGAGTCCCCTTGAGAAACAACTTCATCCCGTCACGACGACAGAGACGACAAACAGGTCCGGTGTAACGCGCCATAAAAGTCAGTAACTAATTGATCGGTGACTGGTGATCAGTGATTGAAAATGTTTTGAGAGCGAGCCGGGTCCCGACCCCGGCGAATTCGAAGCAGCGTTTAGACGCGACGCTTCTTCCGCGGACGGCAACCGTTATGCGGCAACGGGGTGACGTCTTCAATCGACTTCACCTTGAGGCCTGCCGCTTCGAGGGCGGTGATGGCGCTCTCGCGACCGCTGCCCGGGCCCTTCACTCGGACTTCAACGTCCTTCATGCCGTACTTGCGGGCCTTTTCCGCAGCCTGCTGAGCGGCCATCTGGCCGGCGAACGGCGTGCTCTTACGGCTTCCCTTGAAGCCGCTCGTACCGGCGCTCGCCCAGCAGACGGTGTCGCCCTTCGTATCGGTGATCGTCACGGTCGTGTTGTTGAACGTCGCCGTGATATAGGCGATGCCGACGGTCACGTTCCGGCGAATCTTCTTCGGCTTCGGGGCTGAGGCGGCTTTGCCTTGGGTCTTGGCCACTGTGCGAATACTCCAACTTGGGGGGCCGCGCTCCGCTGACGCGTCGCGGCTAACTTGCAATTGCTGGTGAACGGGAAATTAAGCTGCGCGATTAGCGCAAATCCTTGACGCCCTTCTTGCCGGCGACCGTCTTCTTCGGACCCTTGCGGGTGCGGGCGTTGGTCTTCGTCCGCTGACCGCGAACCGGCAAGCCGCGGCGATGACGCATGCCGCGGTAGCAGGCGATGTCGCGGAGACGCGAAATGTTCTGGCTCACTTGGCGACGGAGTTGACCCTCGACGGTGTAATCCTTGTCGAGCAGCGCCGCGAGACGCGCGACTTCGTCCTCGCCCAGGTCGCGAGCCTTCACCGCCGGGTCGATCCCAGCCTTGTGGCACAACTCACGGGCGATCTTCGGACCCACGCCGTAGAGGTACGTGAGCGAAATCACCATCTGGCGATCAGCCGGAATGTCGACGCCGAGCAAACGAGGCATATTCTCAATACTCCAACTAAACGGAATGCCGACGCACCTGCGCCGGGCAACCGAGGAGGGTTCAGGGTTCGAGGTTCACTTGATGAACCAACGACCGCAACTGAACCCCGACACCTGAACCCTTATCCTTGCCGCTGCTTATGACGCGGATTGCTGCACACAACGCGGACGACGCCTTGGCGGCGGACCACCTTGCACTTATCGCAAATTCGCTTGACGCTGGCCCTAACCTTCATCGCACGCGCCCTTCTCGACCGCAACCGTTTCTGGGGAAACGGTGCAATATAGCCGCTTGACAGTCGACCCTTCAAGGCCTTCGTCGGCCAGAAAACGTCGCCCGGAAAAATACCCAAGCCCCCGACCTTGCGGGCCGGAGGCGACAATCTGCTTCACAAACCGATTAAACCGCCGCTTTTTCCAGTTCCGCCGGCGTCGGCGCCACCGTCAGCAGCGTCGGTCCGTCGGGCGTAATCGCCACCGTATGCTCGAAATGGGCGCTCGGCTTGCCGTCCGCCGTCACCTGAGTCCAGGTGTCGGACAGCATCTTCACCCGTTTCGTTCCCATGTTCACCATCGGCTCGACCGCAATCACAAGCCCCGGCTCGATCCGAAAATCGCCGCTGCCGCGGAGCGACCGGCTCGCAAAATTCGGCACCTGGGGATCCTCGTGCATCTCCCGGCCAATGCCGTGACCCACGAAGCACTCCACCGTCGAGTAGCCGTGATCGTGAATGTACGTCGCCATCTCTCTCGCGATCGCGCTCCAGTAGCTCTTGGAGCTCATCAGCTCGATCGCCAAATTCAGCACTCCCTCGGTCGCGTCCAGCAGTCGTTGCACGTCCGGCGCGATCTTTCCTACCGAGTAGGTGTAGGCCGCGTCGCCGCACCAGCCGCCCAGTCGGCAGCCGGTGTCGAGGCTCAAAATATCTCCTTCTACCAGCGGCTTGTTCGTCGGAATCCCGTGAACCACCGCCTCGTTGACGCTCATGCAGCACACCGCCGGAAACGCCGGCTTGTTCCGCACGCTATTCGGGTAATTTTTGAACAACGGCTCGGCGCCAAGCTGGGCGAAATGCTCGCCGATCGCGTGGTCGATTTCCGCCGTCGTAGCGCCAGGGCGAACCATTTGCCTGGCGATCTGATGCGCCTGCCATACGGCGAGCCCGGCTCGCCGCATCAGACCAATCTCACGCATCGACTTGAGGTTCACCATCGCCGCTTCAACCTACCGGACGCCCCTGCGTTACTTACGAGCGCCGTTTAACTCCGCTTCAATCCTCGCAAACACCTCGTCCGGCGAGCCAAGGCCGTCAATTTCGCGGAGCGTGCCGCGTCCTTGATAGTAGGCCGCCATCGGATGGGTCAGCTCGTCGTATTGTTCCAGTCGCTTGACGATGACTAGCTCGTCGTCATCCTGCCGCCCGCGTCCGGCGAGCCGCTCCAGCAGCACGTCCTTTGGCACATGGATCTGCACCGCCAGATCGAGCGGCGTCTGCCGTTCCGCCAGCATTTTATCCAACATGATTGCCTGGGCCGCCGTCCGCGGAAATCCGTCGAGCAGATACCCGCTCGCGCAATCCGGCTGCGACACTCGCTCCAACACCAACTGATGCACTAACTCATCGGGAACTAAGCGGCCGGTCTTCATGAACGGCTCGGCCTGATGGCCGGCGTCGGTTCCCTTCCGCATCGCGTCGCGAAGCATGTCGCCAGTCGACAGATGGGGCACCGCCAGCCGCTCGGTGAGCCGCTTGGCTTGCGTCCCCTTGCCAGCGCCAGGAGGTCCGATGAGCACGATTCGCATGACGCAACCACCCAAGCGACGATGACGAAGCCCCGCCCACCATTCAACTCGCGGCTCCGCCCGCGATTGGTTACCGGCGCTTCCCCAATCGACAATGCCTGTCCGAATATCGTGCCCGTGTCTGCGCGGTTAGCCCTAAAACCTAGGACTCCAACAATCCCTTGTAATTCCGCATCACCAAATGACTATCAATCTTCTGCACTAAATCAAACGCCACGCTTACCGCAATTAGCAAGCTCGTGCCGCCGTAGAAGTTGGCGACCAGCGGCGAGACGTCCAACGATCCCGAAATCATGCTCGGCACGATCGCCACCAGCGCCAAGAACCCGGCGCCGACGTATGTAATGCGGAACATCACTTTTTCCAAGTAATCAGCCGTTCGTTTGCCTGGCCGATAGCCCGGAATGAACGAGCCGTAGTTTTTCAAGTTGTCCGCCACGTCCTTCGGATTGAAGGTAATCGCCGTCCAAAAGAAGCAGAAGAAGTATATCAGCGCGATGTAGCAGAGGGCGTAAATGAAGCCCGTGCGGTTGA
This sequence comes from Pirellulales bacterium, assembly GCA_041740115.1. Lineage (GTDB taxonomy): Bacteria > Planctomycetota > Planctomycetia > Pirellulales > Lacipirellulaceae > Lacipirellula. Next base: position 6,239 of record JBGSMO010000299.1, on the reverse strand, counting down.
ACATATCCGTCAACTTTCTGAAAGCTTCGCCCCAGAAGCCGTTCGCATCGAACATCTTCGACATGGCGCCGAACAAGATCGCCGGCAGCATCAACAAGCTGCTGGCAAAAATGATCGGCATGACGCCAGCTTGATTCACCTTCAGCGGCAAGTACTGGCGAGTACCCCCCATGACGCGACGACCGCGAACATGCTTGGCGCTCTGCATCGGAATCTGCCGTTGGCCGAGCGTGATAAACACGACGCCGACGATGACCGCGACGAACATGAGCGCCAGAATCAACAGCTGCTCAATGCCCAACTCGCCGCCGCCGCCGGTCAGTTCCAGCGACGACTGCTCCAAGAGTTGCATGCCGGCGCCAGGCATCGCCGACAGAATGCCGGCCATGATCAACAGACTGATGCCGTTGCCGATGCCGAACTCGTCGATCTGCTCGCCGATCCACATCAGGAACACGGTACCGGCCGTCATCGTCAGCACGGCAACCACGGTCCAACTAAACATCAGCGAGCGCGACGCCGCCGTCGGATCGACGACGAACGCATCGTAGGCCAAGTTCGGAACGATTGATTTGACGTACACCCAACTTTGAATGATGCAAATGAACACCGTCGCGTAGCGGGTGTATTCGTTGATCTTCTTGCGGCCCGCTTCGCCTTCCTTCTGCAGTCGCTCGAGCGGCGGGTAGACGCTGCCGAGCAACTGGAAAATGATCGACGCCGAAATGTACGGCATGATGCCCAAGCCGAAAATCGTCACCTGGTCGAGTTGGCTGGCGCTAAAGACCGCCACCTGCTTCAGAATGTCGGCCATACCGCCGGCCTTCTGGAAGGTCGCCACCTTGCTCGGGTCGACAATCGGCAGCGGAATCTGGAAGCCCAGACGATAAACGCCCAGCAGCCCAAGCGTCAGCAAGATCTTGCTGCGCAGCTCGGGAATCTGCCAAACGACGCGAAGCTTTTCCCACATGGCATCATCCTGTCACGCATTCGCGCGGGAAGCTTATCTGATCACCAAAGTATAAACACACAAAAGCTGTCGACCCTCAGCCTCAGACTCGCCAATCAGCATTGCTTCTGATCGACAACTGACAGCCGACTGACGACAGCCGTGCTAGCGTAATCCATCATCAGGCCAAGCGAGGCGACGAAGCCTACTTCTTGGCGGCGGCCTTCTTTTCAGCCTTTTTCTCTGCCTTGTAATCTTCCACCGAAGCCCGGCCTGGCAGCAAGACCATTTCGCCGCCAGCTTGCTTGATCTTCTCGGCGGCTGATTCGCTGAACCGGTGAGCCGAAATCTTCAGCTTCTTCTTGAGTTCGCCGTCGCCCAGCACCTTCAGCACGTCGAACCGGCCGCGGGCCAGGTTCTTCGACGAAAGCGATTCGAGCGTCACTTCCTCGCCGGCGGCGAAGGCTTCGTCAATCTGGCCAAGATTGACGACGACCACCTTCAGACCCCAACGGTTGTTGAAGCCACGCTTGGGAATCCGCTGCACCAACGGCATGTTGCCGCCGGTGAAGGTCACCCGCGTGCTGTTGCCGTTACGCGAACCAGCGCCCTTGTGGCCGCGGCCCGCGGTCTTGCCGTGGCCCGAACCAATGCCGCGGCCAATCCGCTTGCGGGGCTTGTTCTTCTCGATGCCGCGATTGACGTCGCTGATATTCATGGTCGTAGGAAATGTTAATAGGTGCGTAAGTTAGTAGGCGAGTAAGCAATTCTTGAGCAGTCGTTCGGAGTAGACAATTTACCTACTCGCTTAAACCCCTACTCACTTACTCCCCTCTCTACGACAGGTGGACGCCGCGAAGCCGCTCGACGTCCATCCTCGGACGAAGCTGTTCCAGGGCTGCCATCGTCGCCTTTACCAGAGACACCGGGTTGTTCGAGCCGAAGCTCTTCGTGAGGATGTCGTGAATGCCGGCCGCTTCGCAAACGGCACGCACGGCGGCGCCGGCGATCACGCCCGTACCAGGACCAGCCGGAGCAAGCACCACCTTCGCGGCGCCGTAACGCCCCTTCACCAAGTGAGGAATCGTGTTGCCGTCGCGGGCGACGACAATCTGCTGACGCATCCCTTCCTTCACGGCCTTCTCGACGCTCGGCGGAACTTCGTTCGCCTTGCCGTAACCCCAGCCGACCTTGCCGTCGCCGTTGCCGACGACCACCATGGCCGCGAAGCTGAACCGGCGACCGCCCTTGACGACCGCGGCGCACCGTTTGATCTTCACGACGTTTTCCTGCAACTCGCCGCGCACCTTTTCTTGAGGGCCCGAGTTGCGATTTCCGTCGCGCGACTTCGATCCGCGCTGTCTGTTGTCTTGGCTTCCGCTGGACACGAGTGGTTACTCCGCTTTTAGTTCGCCGTAACGGCATGTCGCCGCAGGTTCGACCCGCGACTCGCCACAGCCTTATCGCTGCAGCTTGTTTATTTCCAAACTAGAATTCCAATCCGCCGGCCCGGGCCGCTTCGGCTAGCGCCGCCACGCGACCGTGGAACTTGCACGAACCGCGATCGAACCGCACCTTCGTCACGCCAGCCTTCGCCGCACGCTCGGCAATTGCCTTGCCGATCGCTTCGGCAGCTGCCTTGTTGCCGCCGTACTTGATCGCCTTCGACAATTCTTTGTCAGCCGTCGAGGCCGACGCCAGCGTCTTGCCAACCGAGTCGTCGATCACCTGGGCGGTGATGTTCCGCAGCGTCCGGCAAACCGTCAGACGGGGACGTTCGGCATCGCCCTTCAGCCGCTTACGAACGCGAAACGTCCGCCGCTGCCGTTGCTTGCCGAGTGCCTTGTTATGTTCCATGGTTCTCTTATCCAGCTATGAGGGCCGTTGTTCGAGAAGACGCCTTGCCCCTCGGTAGCCCAACGTTCTTGATTACTTCGCGGTCTTACCAGCCTTGCGACGGACTTGCTCGCCCTCGTAACGCACGCCCTTCCCCTTGTAAGGTTCAGGCTTGCGAACGGCCCGCACTTCAGCGGCGAACTGGCCTACCTTCTGGCGATCAGAGCCCTTAATCGAAATGTGAGTTTGATCGGGGCAAACGACCGTCAGGCCGGCCGGAATCTTCTTGTGAATCTCGTTGGCGAAGCCGACCCGCAACTGCAGCGTATCGCCCGCAACGGCAGCCAGGTAGCCGACGCCTTGGATTTCCAGCTTCTTCTCATAACCAGTCGAAACGCCTTCGACCATGTTGCGAATCAAGGCGCGGGTCAACCCGTGCAAGGCGCGCGGCAGGCGATCGTCGTTCTTACGCGTGACGACGACTTCCTTCGCAGCGGCGTCGACCTCGACCGTCACCTCCGGACGATGGGTCCACGTCAGCTTGCCAAGCTTCCCCTCAACGGTGATTTCACGATTGGCGACGTTCACCTTCACGCCGTCAACAATCGAAACCGGTTTCTTGCCAATACGCGACATTGTTTTCTAGCTCTCAGCTATCGGCCGTCAGCTTTCGGCCAGACTTTTTGGTTTTTTTGTCTCTTACTTTGCATCTTATCTGCCGACAGCCGACGGCCATCAGCCGACAGTCCTCTACCACAGCTCGCACAACACTTCGCCGCCGAGCTTCTTCTGGCGAGCTTCGCGATCGCTGATCACGCCGCGGCTCGTGCTGATGATCGAAATCCCCAGCCCGTTCAGGATCGGACGCAGGTCGGCCGAACGGCTGTAAACCCGGCGGCCCGGCTTGCTCACCCGCTTGATGTGGCGAATGACGCGCTCGCCGTTCGGACCGTACTTCAGGTCGATGAATAGCTGCTTCTGAGGATGGCCATCAGGTTGCTCCTCATGGAAATCCCAGATGTAGCCTTCGCGCTTCAGCACTTCGGCCACGCCGCGCTTCACCTTCGACAGCGGCATTTCCACGACCGGACGCTCTACGCGTACCGCGTTGCGGATGCGGGTGAGCATGTCGGCAATTGGGTCGGTCATCATGTTGGTTACGGACTCCCGAAAAACTCAGGGGTTCAGAGCTCGCAATCAGTATCCAGCTTCGACTGGACCACCGACCCGTTAGCCCTTTCGCTGGATTACCAGCTCGCCTTCTTCACGCCAGGGATCAGGCCCTTGTCCGCCAAATTGCGGAAGCAAATGCGGCACGTGCCGAACTTGCGATAGACGGCACGCGGCCGTCCGCACAGCTTGCACCGCGACTCGCGTCGCGACGAAAACTTGGGCGTCCTGTTCGCCTTGGCGATCTTTGATTTGCTAGCCACTAGGTTACTCTCTTAAAACTGGAAGCGCCAGACTCTCGGAATCAGGTTCCTAAGCCGCCGCCTCATCTGGATTCTTGAACGGCAGGCCGAACAACTTCAGCATCTCGCGCGACTCGTCGTCCGAACCGGCCGAACAGCAAATCGCAATGTTCATCCCTTGCGGGCGGAGGTACTTGTCGGGGTTCAGTTCCGGGAAGACCAACTGTTCGGTCAAGCCCAGGCTATAGTTGCCGTGACCGTCGAACGCATTGAGCTTCAACCCGCGGAAGTCGCGAACGCGCGGCAGCGCGATCGAAATCAACCGGTCGAGGAATTCGTACATCCGGGCGCCGCGAAGCGTCACCTTGGCGCCAATCGCCACGCCTTCACGCAAGCGGAAGTTGGCGATCGACTTGCGGGCCTTGCAGATGAGCGCCTTTTGGCCGGTGATGTCAGTGAGCGCCGAGGCGGCTTCTTCGATGTGCTTCTTATCGCTCATCGCACTGCCGACGCCCATGCTCACGACGATCTTCTGGATCCGCGGCAGCGACAAACGATTCTCGCGACCGAACTTCTCCCGCATGGCAGGAAGAATCTCGCTCTCGAACTTCTCTTTGAGCCGCGGAACCGGAGCTCCGCCTTCGGTCTTGGCAGATTTTGTTGCGGCTTTAGCCATCTCAGTCAACTTTCACGTTTAACAGCGAGCCGGGACGTCTCCGTCCCCGGCGAGTTTGCCTTGAACTCGATTACTTCTTCGCGTGAGCCTTCTTCGCCGGAGCCAGCTCGCCGGCCGACGCTCCGCACTTCTTGCAGAAGCGCTCCTTCGATCCGTCGTCCTTAAAACGCGAACCGAGGCGAGTCGCCTTGCTGCACGCACTGCAGAAGTACGCCAGATTCGAAAGTTGAATCGGCGCTTCCTTGCTCAGCCGGCCCCCTTGCGGGTGCTTCTGGCTTCGGCGAACGTGCTTGTAAACCTTCGCGACGCCTTCGACCAACGCCTTGCCGTCGGCACGCAGCACCTCGATGACTCGGCTCTGCTTGCCCTTGTCGGCGCCGGCGATGACTTCTACTGTGTCGCCTGTCTTGATCAACATGATTCGAACTGCCGTTTGGCGATTGACGAATTCCAAAAACTCGACGAACTCTTGAGCCCCCTCATTCGTCGTGAGAGGACTCCGCGTTCGTTATCTAACTGGTTACACCACTTCGTTCGCGAGGCTCACGATTTTCATGAACCGGCGATCGCGAAGCTCGCGAGCGACGGCGCCGAAGATGCGCGTCCCGCGGGGATTGTTGTCTTTGTCGATCAGCACGACGGCGTTGTTGTCGAACCGCACGTAGCTGCCGTCGTTCCGACGCGTCGGAGAACGCAACCGCACGATCACTCCGCGAACGACCGCCTTCTTCTTGACGTCGCTGCCCGGAATGACGCTCTTCACGCTGCAGACGATGACGTCGCCCAAATGAGCAAAACGCCGGCGGCTGCCGCCCAACACCTTAATGCACATCACTTCCTTGGCGCCCGTGTTGTCGGCGACGGCAAGGCGGCTTTCCATTTGGATCATGGCTGACTCTCGTTCATGCGGCGTCGGTCACTGCCGTCGCCCGTCAACTTGTCTCGTATCCGCTGATCGGCCCCGTCAAACGACCGGCCAACCAAACGACGGTCTCAACCCTCGCCGGCCTCTTGCGTCTGCTTGGCCGCGGCCCGCATCGCGGCGATGTCGACCGCACTGCTCTTCTCCACTACCCGGATCAGGTCCCAACGCTTCAGACGCGACTTCGGCGGGCACTCGATGATTTCCACCGTGTCGCCGATGCCCGACTCGTTGTTCTCGTCGTGAACGTGGCACACCGTCTTGCGACGGATGAACTTGCCGTACTTGGGATGCGGCACCAGCCGGTCGATCTCGACCCGCCGAGTCTTCGCACACTTGTCGCTCACGACGACGCCGGTTAGTTGTTTTTTGGGCATGTCTTAATCGCTCTACTTCGCTGCGGCCGCCTGCAGCCGCTCAGTTTGAATGGTCTTCACGCGGGCA